>VFZW01000241.1 GCA_016871055.1 Acidobacteriota bacterium | reverse complement strand
TCTCGTGCTCGGCATCATCGTCCTCATCGGCATGTTGTTCTCGGCGATGTTGAAGTCGGCGACGTAAGGTAAGCCATGCGAATCGACGGACGAAACCCGGATCAGATGCGGCCCGTAACCATCGAGTCCGATTTTCAGCTCACCGCCGAAGGCAGCGTGCTGATTTCGGTCGGCCACACTCGCGTGCTCTGCGCGGCCTCGGTCGAAGACGCCGTGCCGCCCTTTCTGCGCAATAGCGGCCAGGGCTGGGTGACGGCCGAATACGCTATGCTCCCGCGCGCCACCACCACGCGCACCGCGCGCGAAGTGAAGAAAGGCCGCGAAACCGGGCGCACCATGGAGATCCAGCGGCTGATCGGCCGCGCCCTCCGAGGCGTCATCGATCTCAAAGTTCTCGGCGAACGCTCTGTTATCCTCGATTGCGATGTCCTGCAAGCCGACGGCGGCACGCGCACAACTGCGATTACCGGAGCTTTCATAGCGCTCGGCATGGCCATTGGAAAGCTTGTCGACGGCGGCGTTCTGAAGGCGAATCCATTGCGGGACTTCGTTGCCGCTACCAGCGTTGGCATCGTCAGGGGCCAGGCTGTTCTCGATCTCTGCTACGAAGAGGATTCCGCCGCCGAAGTCGACATGAACATCGTAATGACCGGCGCCGGAAAATTTGTCGAACTGCAAGCCACCGCCGAGCGCAACGAGTTCGACGAAGCCCAACTCGCCGCTCTGCTGGCGGTTGGCAAGAAGGGCGTCGGTGAAATGATCGGCCTGCAAAAGCAATACGTCAAGATCGCGTGAATATCTACTGCGCCACAACCAATCCCGGCAAGTTGAAAGAGTTCGGCTTGATCGTCGCGCACTACAGCCAGGGCCGAATCACCGTTGAGTCGGTGCCCGGTCTGAAGGCTGTCGCCGCGCCAGAGGAAACCGAAACGGCATTCGCCGGCAACGCCGCCATCAAGGCCTGTTACTACAGCCGTTTCGCCGATGGCCCCGTTTTCGCCGACGACTCCGGCCTCGCCTGTGATGCCCTCAACGGCGCCCCGGGCGTTTACTCCGCGCGCTATGCCGGCGAACACGCCACCGACGCCGCCAACAATGCCCGGCTCCTCGCCGAAATCGCGCCTCATACAAATCGCGCCGCCCGCTTCTTATGTGCCATCGCCGTCGCCGAACAAGGCAAGACCGTCGCTACATTCGAAGGCTTCGTCGAAGGCCGCATCGTCGACGAACCCAAAGGCCCGTACGGCTTCGGTTACGACCCGCTTTTCTATTACCCGCCCTTTGGCAAAACCTTCGGCGAAGCGCCGCCGGAGAAGAAACTCCTTGTCAGCCACCGCGGCAAAGCGATGGCCGCGATGATCGCGTGGCTGCTTCAGCGATGAACAAAATACCCGGCCCGGACGCGCACTTGCGCCTTCGGTGTCTTTACGTCCAGCTTCCGATATTGCCCCGCCTTCGCGTCCTCCGGCAGCGTATAACCTAGCGCGTACAAGTGCCGCAGTTCATCGCCGATCGTCTTAAACGCCTTCCGCAGCGTCGCGTCCTTCGAAACGGAAAACACCTTCCCGCCCGTTGGTTCCACCAGCTTTTCCATCTCGCCCAACGCCTCGTCGCCATAGTGAATCACATAGACGATGCTGTCGGACTCCTGCGCCGCGCGAATCGCCGACTCGCGATTCACCGCGCTCCCGGAATCGACGCCGTCTGTGATCAGAATCATTGCCTTCCGCCCCGGCGTCCTCCGCAATTTCCGCGTGCCAACCAAATGCACGGAGCTGTACAACTGCGTGCCCCCGCGCCAAGCCGCGTTCGGCGGCGGCGGCATGTCTTTCACATCGGCCAACCCCGCCACCAATTCGTCTATTGATTGGGTCATATCCTTCCAAACCACAACGCGCGCGCCAAACCCTATCACCATCGCCTGATCGCCCGCTTGTAACACCTCGCGAAAGAATCGCCCCGCCGCGATCTTCTCTTCTTCCAAGAACGACGCCACGCTCCCGCTGACATCGATCATGAGCGCGACCGTCAACGGCGTCGACGCCTCTCCGGAAAAATACGAAATCGCCCGCTTCTTTCCCTCATCGCGTACGTCGAAGTCTTCTTTCTTCAGCCCGATCACGAAGTTGCCGGCTTTATCGCGCACCGAGCAATACACGCCAACGACGTTGACATCCACCGTCAACGTGCCCGCGTCCTTTGGTGGATTCAGCACCACCTGCGCGCTCGCGCTACAAATCAATACCACGGCCAGCCACCGCATAGATGGATAGTACACTTTTCGAGAGGCATGTGGTTCCGCTGTTTTGCACTCACGATGGCCCTGACCGCGCAAGACGCCCCGCCCATCCGCGTCACGGTGAACCTCGTCCAGATCGACGCAGTCGTCACCGATACCAGAGGTCGCCGTGTAACGGGCCTAACGAAACACGACTTCGAGATCAAGCAGAACGGGAAAGATCGCCCGATCACAGCCTTCTCCTATGTTCCCGAGCAAACCGCCGACGCCCCGCTCGTCTCCGGCCCAGTCTCGCCGCGCGACGTCAAACGCACCGTCGCGATCGTCGTCGACGACCTCGCGCTCAGCTTCTCGAGCACCGTCCGCGTCCGCGACGCCCTTAAGAAATACGCCACCACCGCTATGCGTCACGGCGATCTCGTCTCGCTGATTCGCACCGGAGGCGGGATCGCCGTACTCGAACAATTCACCACCGATCCCCGCCATCTCCTCGCTGCGGCCGATCTGCTGAAGTGGCGCTACGCCGGCCGTACCGGCATCAAACCGATCGATCCGGAAGAAGAGATCGTCGCCGCGAAAGACGGCCCGCGGGTTCTCGACCACGACATGGGCCTGCATGAGTTGGGCGCCACCGCGACGCTCGAAAACGTTCTCGCCGCCATGAAAAAACTTCCCGGCCGCAAATCGATCGTCTTCATCTCCGATGCACTCAACATGCGGTTCAACACAGCGGCCGCCTTCGAGCGCATCGTCGATAAAGCCAACCGCGCCGCCGTGTCGATCTACTCCATCGATCCTCGCGGACTGCAAACCAAACTTCCCGCAACCGCCGAAGAACGCGAAGACAGCCTCTTCGCCTCGCTTGGCGACGCTCTCGGCGTTGCCGCTTACAGCGAGAACGAAGGCCTGCGCTTTCTTGCTTCACGCACCGGCGGTCTGTTGTTCGCCGACAACGATATCCCCGGCGCCATCGAGCGCGCGGCCAAGGACCAACTCGGCTACTACCTCCTCGGTTTCTCGCCGGCCGACGATACCTTCGAAAATGCCGTAAAACCCAGATTCCACAAGATTACGGTTCGCGTGAAACGCCCCGGCTTGCGTGTCCGCTGGAAGAGCGGCTTCCTCGGCGCGCTCGACGATCAACCGGTCGACCTGAGCGAGACGCAGGAAAAATCCCGCGAACAGGAACTGCTCGAAGCCCTCGCTTCTCCTTTTCGCTCCAACGCGCTCCACGTGCGCCTCACGTCTGCGTTCGTACACTCCACGCAAAATGGCCAAGGTGTCGCATCGCAAATCCACTTCGACGCCAAACAGCTCAGCTTTCATCGCGGCCTCGACGGCTTCTGGACGGCGAAGGTCGACATCGTTACGTCGGCCTACCGCGGTCCGAAACATCCGCTCCGCCAGCGGGAGCGCATCGAGAATGTCCGGCTTCCCGACGACGTCTACCAGCGTTCGCTGCGCGAAGGCTTTCTGTTCCGTCTCTACGACCCCATTCCCGAGCCGGGTTTCTTCATGCTCCGCGCCGTCGTGCGCGATGCGGCGTCGCGAAAAATCGGCTCGGCCTCCCAAGTCGTCGAAGTGCCCGACGCCCGCAAGAAGAAACTCGCCATGAGCGGCATCGGACTCAAACTCTTGCCGCCTGGCTTCGGCGGCGTGCCGCTGGAGGCGGGCTTCGGCCTGGACATCGAACCCTGGACCGAGGGCAACCCCGCCGTGCGCCGCTTCAAACCGGGCCAGGATATCGTCTACGCGTTCTCGGTCATTAATCCGCGGCCCGCGATGACTACTCGGCTCAAGATCTATCGCAATGGTCGATTGATCTTCACCGGCGGGCAACTTCAACTGATCGACGGAGCGATGATCGATTCCACGCATCATGCCGGCGGCGGTGTCATCCGCCTCGGCACGAAGTTCGCACCTGGCGAATATCTGGCGCAGGTCACGCTCTTCGATCCGAAAGCGAAAAAGCGCGCACCGCGGCCCTCGCAGTGGATCGATTTCGAAGTCATCGCACCGCGCTGAAAAAATCGTTGGCAAGCGCCAAAACTTGCCTTACACTGGAATTCCAGCATTACTGGAAAAATACGCGCAAGGGAGAATTGTTGATGGCCACCAAGAAGAAACCAGCCAAGAAAGCTGCAGCGAAGAAGGCAGCCAAGAAGGCTCCAGCGAAGAAGGCCGCAGCCAAGAAGGCGCCCGCCAAAAAAGCGCCGGCGAAGAAGGCGGCCGTAAAGGCCTCGGCAAAGAAGGCCGCCAAGAAAGCGCCGGCAAAGAAGGCCGCACCGAAAAAGAAGAAGGTAGTGAAGAAGGCGGCGCCCGCTCCGGCACCCGCACCTGCTCCCGCTCCGGAAGCCGCTGCCGCGCCAACCGCCGAACCTGCCGCCAGCTAGCCGTATCCAAAACCGCGACGGCGCCGGTCTTGAGCACGCATGCCGCTCAAGATCGGCGCCGTTTCGTTTTCCCATTTCGCTACAATGGAATCTGCACTCATGAGCGCAGATACCGCCAAGCCGGCTCAGCCGCAACCGCAGCCGATCAAACCGGCTGTCTCGATAGCCAAATGGCTTCCCGTAGTCCTCATCGCCTGGATCGTCCCCGGCGGCGGACATATCTATCAGAAGCGTCTGCACCGCGGCCTGCTCATCGGCGCCGCCACCGTCATCTGTTTTGTCTTTGGCCTAATGATGCGCGGCGCGTTTTTCGAACCGCAGAAGGGCGATCTGCTGATCACCCTGATCACTTGGGGCGGCTACGTTGCCAACGTCTGCACCGGTGTCCCGTACTTCCTCGCTACTTGGCTTGGCTACGATCAGCCCGATGTCGCCGGACACGTGCATGACTACGGCACTAAGTTCCTCGTCGGCGCCGGCCTGCTCAACATTCTCGGTATGGTAGACGCCTGGGAAATCGCCACCGGAGATAAGGACTAACTCGATGCCGAAACTCACACTCTCGCACTTCGAGGCGTCGATCCTGTTCGGCTTCTTGATTTCGATCGTCCTTGGCGTCGTGACCAAGAAGACCGACAAAGACCGGCTACACTACGGCGTGTATTGCTTCGCCTGTTTCATGGCCACGCTGCTTGGCCTGGCTTGGCTGATGAAACTCGGCCACGGCTAACGCCCCACGCTCTTCCTCACCGCGCCCGTATAGCGCTCTGCCGCCAATCGCACCTTCGCCGCATCCAGCGTCAACGCCTTGCGCTGTTCCACCAGCAGCTTCCCATTCACCACGACATCGGTGACATCCGATCCCTTCAGCGCGTTCACCAACTGCGAGTAAACGTTGAACATCGGGTACGCGTGCGGCCCATCCAGGCTGACCGCGATCAAGTCCGCGCGCTTGTCCGCTTCGATTGATCCAATCTCCTTCTCCATTCCCACAACCCGCGCCCCGCCAATCGTCGCCATCTCGACCACGGTCCGCGCCGGCAGCGTCTCCGGATCCATCGTCGCGATCTTCTGCAACTTGCCCGCCAGATCCATCTCCTCGAACAAATTGAAGTCGTTGTTCGATCCCGCCGGCCCATCCGGTCCCAAGCCCAGCGACACCCCCTGCTTCATCAACTTCGCAACCGGCGCGATTCCGCTGGCCAGCTTCATGTTGCTCGACGGACAATGTGCGACTCCCACCTTCTTCGCCGCCAGCGTTTCGATGTCGGCGTCTTCCAACCAGACGCCATGCGCCGCCACCGTTCTACCGTCGAACACTCCCAACTTCGCCAGCGCCGCTACCGGAGTCAGCCTCCGGTTGGCCTTCGATTCATCGAACTCACGCTTGGTCTCCGACACGTGAATCAGTAGCGGAGCCCCATATTTATTGGCCAGAGCCCTAGATGCTCGCAGCGTATCATCGGCGTTGGTGTAGATCGCATGCGGCGCCGGCGCGGCCGTAATCAAACGGTGTCCGGCGAACTGCTTAAGAAACGCCTCGGTCCGCGACAGCCCTTCGCCCGGCGTCTTCGCATCCGGCACCGGAAACTGAATAATCGTCTGCCCCAACACGCCGCGCATCCCCGCCTTCGCCGTTGCGTCGGCGATGACCTCTTCGAAGTAGTACATGTCCGTGTAGGTCGTTGTGCCGCTGAGCAGCATTTCCAACACGGCCAGGTTTGTACCCGCGCGCACGAAATCCGGCGTCACATTCTTCGCCTCCGCCGGAAAGATGTACTTCTCCAACCACTCCTGCAAACGCAAATCGTCGGCCACGCCGCGCAGCAAACTCATGGGCGCATGGGTATGCGTGTTGATCAGCCCGGGTGTAATCAGCGCATTCGGACGGTCAATGCGCTTGCGAGCCTTGTACGCCTGATCGATATCCGCGCGCGCACCAACGGCGACAATCCGCTCCCCGCGCACCGCCACCGCGCCGCCGTCGATCACCCGATACCCGCCATCCATCGTGACGACATGTTTGCCCGAGACAATCAAATCCACCGGCTCGACGGCATACAGCGACAACCCCAGACTAACCAAGATTCGAAACATCGAACGCCTCCGGCAACAACTGCTTCATCACAAACTCCCGCCGTTCGCCGCGCAAATTGACTAGCACCACCGGCACATCGCCGCAAAACTCCCACAAAATCTGCCGGCACGCGCCACACGGCGGCGTCAACGTTGCCGCATCGGTCGCCACCACGACGCACGCAAAATCCCCAGGCCTCGCGCCCTCGCTGACCGCCTTGAACACCGCGACCCGTTCCGCGCAAATCGTCAGTCCGTAGCTGGCGTTCTCCACGTTGCAGCCACTCACCACCGATCCGTTCCGCAACAAAACCGCCGCGCCCACTTTGAACTTCGAGAAGGGAGCGAATGCATTCTCACGCGCCCGAATCGCGGCGTCGACGGCGGATTCCATCTCAGCCTCGCAACCGCGGCACGACCGCTTTCAACAAAGCGGTGAACCGCGTTCGAACCTGCCGCCCCGTCTCCAGCACTTCTTCGTGATCGATCTTTTGATCCAACACACCCGCGGCCATATTTGTCACGCAGGAGATCGCCAGCACCTTCATGCCCATGTGATTGGCGACAGTCGCTTCCGGCGCCGTCGACATCCCGACTAGGTCCGCGCCGATCGCCCGCAAGTACCGGATCTCCGCCGGCGTCTCATACGAAGGCCCCGCCAGCGCCGCGTACACACCCTCGGGCAAGGCAAATCCCAGCGTAGCCGCTTCGGCTTTCGCCAGCGAGCGATACTCCTTCGAATACGCTTCGCTCATATCCGGAAACCGAGGCCCCCAGTCGTCTTCGTTCGGGCCAATCAGCGGATTGGTCCCCTGCAAGTTGATGTGATCCGAAATCGCCACCAACGCCCCCTGGCTGTAGCTCAGGTTGATCCCGCCCGCCGCGTTGGTCAGCACCAGCGAGTGCACTCCGAGTTCGCGCAAGACACGCGTCGGAAATGTTACGCGCCGCGCCGAATAACCCTCGTAGAGATGCGCCCGGCCGGCAAGCACAATGACCGGCTTCGCGCCAAGCATCCCCGAAACCAATTTCCCGGCGTGCCCCACCGCCGTCGACACCGGCCAGTGCGGTATGTCGCCATACGGAACCTCGACGCGCGGCGTTAACTCATCGGCGAAGGCGCCCAGGCCGCTACCCAGCACCATACCCACCGCCGGTTCCACGCCGCCGATCTGCCTCCGTATGACCGCCGCTGCCGCGGCTGCCTGCTCTCGTAGTGTGCTCATAATAATAACCCCGCAATACACGCCGACATGAAATTCGCCATCGTCCCCGCCGCTACCGCGCGCAGCCCCAACCGCGCCAAATCCGACTTCCGCGACGGCACCAGCGCACCGATCCCGCCCACCTGAATCGCAATCGACGATAGATTCGCAAACCCGCACAGCGCGAACGTCGCAATCACAAACGACCTTGGATCGAGCTGTGCCTTCACCGGCCCGAGATTGAGAAACGCCACAAACTCGTTCAATACCAGCCTCGTCCCAAGGAGGTTGCCCACCGTCGCGCAGTCTTTCCACGCCACGCCCATCATCCACGCGATCGGTGCGAAGAGCAGTCCAAGAATCTCTTGCATCGATCCCGGTATGAACGCCACCCTCGCATGAATCGCTTCCAGCATTCCGTTCACCATCGCGATCAACGCCACAAACGCAATCAGCATAGCGCCGATGTTCAGCGCCAATTGTAATCCGTCGCCCGCGCCGCGCGCCGCCGCGTCGATCACATTCACGCCCGGCTTCTCTACTTCGATCTTCACCGACCCCGCCGTCTCCGGCTCGCCCGTCTCCGGGATCATCATCTTCGCCAGCATAATCGTCGCCGGCGCCGTCATGATCACCGCCGTCAACAAATGCGCGATATCGACGCCCGCGATCTTTACATAGGCTGCCATCACCGCGCCCGATACGTGCGCCATGCCCGACGTCATGATCGTGAACAGCTCCGATCGCGTCAGCCCAGCCAGAAACGGACGAATCGTCAATGGCGCCTCGGTCTGGCCCATGAAAATACTCGCCGCCACGCAGGTCGATTCCGCGCCGCTCACGCCCATCACGCGATGCATTCCGACGGCCATCGCTTTGATGACAATCTGCATGATGCCGAAGTAGTAGAGAATCGCGAACAGCGACGCGATAAAGATCACAATCGGCAGCACCTGAAACGCGAAGACCACGCCCTCCGGGCCTTTCTCGGTTCCCAAGCGGCCGAACAGAAACTCCGATCCCTTTTCGGCATACTTCAACAACGCGTTGACGGCGATGGACGCCGCTTGAAACGCCTCGCCCAAGCCAGTCTTCAACACGAGGAAGGCAAAGGCGAACTGCAAGCCCAGACCCCAGGCGATCAACCGCGGCTGTATCCGCTTGCGATCGGCCGAGAACAGGTACGCCGCGCCGAGAATCGCGGCGAGACCCAACAGACCGGTGAACCGTTCCATTCGTCCTCCAATCCCCACTGAGCCGCGACCGCAAGGGAGCGGTGCGTTAGCTAACGACCTCGAGAATCAGCTCCCGCTTCTCCGGCTCGTTGACCGAAATGCGGAACGCATCTTCCACCAGTGCTGCCGCCTCTTCGACGTTCGCATCGTCGCGATAGTACAGCCGGCACAGCACCGAATTCGAATCGACCTTCGCGCCGACCTTCACGTCGAGGATCACGCCAACGGCCGGGTCGATCGCGTCTTCCTTCGTCGCTCGGCCAGCGCCAATCAGCGTCGCGGCCTGACCGATCAACTGTGCATCGATCCCCGCCACATACCCGCCGCGCGGTGTCGAAATTTCGCGCATGCCCGTCGCGTTCGGCAGCAGTTGGAAGTCGTCCAGCACACGCGGGTTTCCGCCCTGCGCCGCGATCACTTCGCGGAACTTCTTGAAGCCCGAACCGTCTAGTAGTTTCTGCTCCGCCAGCAACCGCGCGTCTTCGATCGTCGGCGTGACCTTAGCCAGGAAAATCATCCGCGCCGCCAACTCCAGCGACAACCGCACCAGATCGGCCGGCCCGCCGTTCTGCAAGGTCTGCGACACTTCCATGATTTCCAGCGCGTTGCCGATTGCGTAGCCCAGCGGCTGGTTCATGTCCGTCAACAGCGCGACCACTTTCTTATTCGCGCGGCGCCCGATTGTCACCATAATCTGCGCCAACTCGCGCGCCTGAATCTGCCTTTTAATGAACGCGCCGTTGCCGACCTTCACATCGAGCACCAGTGCGTCGATGCCTTCGGCCAATTTCTTCGACATGATCGACGACGCGATCAACGGTACGCTTTCCACCGTGCCTGACGCATCGCGCAGCGCGTATAGCAGCCCATCAGCCGGCGCGATCTGCGCTGACTGCCCCGCGAACGCCAGCCCGATCTTGGCGACCTGCGCCTTGATCTCGTCGACCGTCAAGTTCGTCCGGAATCCCGGAATCGATTCCAGCTTGTCGAGCGTCCCGCCCGTAAAGCCAAGCGCCCGGCCGCTGATCATCGGCACCGGAACTCCCGCCGCCGCCGCGATCGGCGCGGCAATCAGGCTGGTCTTGTCGCCGACGCCGCCCGTGGAGTGCTTGTCGACCTTCAGGCCCTTGATATTGCTCAAGTCCAGTGTCTCGCCCGAGCGCAGCATCAGCTCGGTGATCACGCCGACCTCCCGGTCGGACATGCCGGAAAAAAACGTCGCCATGAGGAATGCGGACATCTGGTAATCGGGAATTTCGCCCCGGGTGTACCCGTCAACGATAAATTGCAGTTCTTCGGCGGCGAGTTCCTCGCCGTCTCGTTTGCGGGTGATCAAATCGACGGTTCGCATATAGAAGTACCAGCCTAACACGCCAATCTGTTGAAAGGAAACCGAATCGGCCACTTTCTTGCACGGACACACCTATCGCTGGCCACGGGGCGGTACATCTTAAAGTGCCCTCGAAGCCTTACTAGAGCAAAACCTGACATAATATAAGCGCTCTGGAAAATACGGCGGCGAAAAGAGATGGCGCGACCATACTCGGATGATCTGCGTTCGAAGTTTGTAG
>VFZW01000240.1 GCA_016871055.1 Acidobacteriota bacterium | reverse complement strand
ATACCAGTATCCAGAAATATCAACCGAAAGTCAACCATACGATGCCTGATGCCTACGGAGATCAGAAATATAGGGTAATACACAAATCGCCCGAGCGCATGCCCGCTAAGTGATTCACAATGAACCGCTTACCTCGCGCTCCCGCACGAGGTAAGCGCTCTTCGCAGTAAACTCCCGCTAGATATCTCAAACGATCGCCCCACGCTCGATCAAATCTTCCAGAATCAGCAGAATTTCAAACCCTACACCCAATTCGGGAACGTGAACTTGTTCTCAAACTTCGGGCACAACTCCTATCACGCCGGGACATTCCGGATCGAGAAACGATTTGATCGCGGCTTGAGTTTTAATACGTTCTACACATGGTCGAAGACCATTACCGAGACGGAAGGCGAGACAGGTGACAACGGCATCACCTTTTACAACCGCCGATTGGAAAAGGCGCGCGCTAACTACGACCTCACTCACCGCATGGTTGGCGTGCTTTCCTGGGAGCTGCCGTTCGGCCGCGGCCGCAAATTCCTCTCCAGCACGGGTTGGGTCAATCACGCCATCGGGGGTTGGGAGTTAACGATGACGCAAACGCTGCAATCCGGCCCGCCATTCACGGTCGGCATGGGTGGCAGCCCCAATCGCTATCTCGCGGGCGAGCAGCGGCCTAACATCGTCGTGCCCGCCGCCGACGCCTACACGCCCAACTGGTCGATCGGCCCCAATCGTTTCCCATTCGCCGCGCAGAACCCGTATCTGCGGATGAATTCATTCGTCTACCCGCCAGCCTATACACCCGGCACGCTCGGCCGAAATACGTTCGAAGCGCCCGGCTTGAATTGGACGCAGCTCTCCCTGGCCAAATGGTGGACCTTCGCCGAAAAGTACCGCTTCCAAGTGCGCCTTGACGCCAACAACTTCCCGATGAAGCAGCCGCAGTTCAACGCGCCGGACGGCACGTTTAATCTGAACAACCCCGGCGCCTTCGCCCGCATCACGGGCACGCGCGGCAGCTTCGCCGACGTCGGCACTTCCAACGCGAACATGCTGCTGGTGATGAAGTTCCAGTTCTGATTAAATGGAAGTGTCATGACGCTACAACTGGAAGCGGTGTTCGAGAACGGCGTGCTGCGCCCGGTCGAGCCACTCTCGCTGCCGGAGCATCAACGCGTTACTCTCACGCTCGCGACGGAACCTAAGCCTCGAAGCTGGAGATCCACCGAGCCTTGGAATCCGCGCACGGAGGAGATGCGTTGGATAAAGGAGCAGTCGGCCCCATATGCTGGCAAGTGGGTGGCGCTCGAAGGCTACCGTCTGTTCGCCAGCGGCGACGACCTTGTCGAAGTTGGCGAGGCCGCAAAGTCCGCGGGTGCGATCGACCCGATTTTCGCGCGTATTTCAGATGACACTTTACCTTTTGGCGGGTGGTAGGCGTGCACAACCTGGAATTCGCCGAGGTCTACTGCTACGCCTCCGCCGAAGACGTAATTTCGATTCCGATTTTGCTGCGATCCGGCGGGGCTGCCGTTCGGCTCTTTGCCTCTCTTGATACCGGCTCCACGTATTGTGTTTTCGAATCCATGGTTGCGACGAAGCTCGGCATCGAATTGACGACGGGGTTGCGGACGAGGTTTCTTACAGCCAACAGTTCCTTCGAAGCATTCGGTCATGAGGTCGAGATCAACGCGTTCGGCGTGACGACCTATTCAATCGTCTACTTCTTCGCCGATCCCCACATCAAGAAGAATGTCCTCGGCCGCAACGGCTGGCTCGACCGCGTCCGCCTCGGACTGGTGCACCACGAGAACCTCATTTACTGAGACGCCCAAGGCTAACAGCCCGACTTCGGCTATTTCCATCGCGACTCATCCTTATTGCGCACGATACGAAAATTCCTGAACGCTGGCCGGGCCTTGAACATCTCGACGCTTTCGGCCAAAGGTCCGAGCGCTTCCCGAAGCCGGGACCGGTTGATTGTAGATTCCGCTCCCGCGATTACAGTCACAAGCTTTAATTGCGCCGAAAATTCTACGAAGTACAGTTCAGTCTCTGGCGCACGCTTCGCTTCGGTAAGGCGGACGAATGAGCGCTCTTCCGTTTCATAGCGCCAGTGGGCGAATTTTGTGAAAAGCAACTGTCTCGTGATTTCTTGATCTAGTCTCCCTTCCAGAATTTTCATTGTGAGCGCACGCAACCGCCGATGCGTGTACGAAACCGGGGCAGCCAAATCCGCGGCGACGTCGAATCCCAGACACAGGCCTCTATGCCGGTCCGCGTAATGACCCCACATGACCGGGTTCTGCCAACGTTGGCTGAAGCAGAGTACTCCATACTGTGCAGCCATAGCTCGCTTAAAATTCGTCAGATCTCCTCTAAGCCATTTGTCGGAAACGTCGAAGGCCAACAGCTCAAATGGATCGTTCAAATCGTCGAGGCGAGACACCTTCAGCCTTCTCAGCTTGATGTTCTCCAGGCCGTAGTTTTCGTTGACGAAGTGAAACAGCCGCTTCGTCTGAAGACCTGCCGCCGAGTGCACCGGATGCTGCCTCACCGCGCCCGATACGGATACCGCTTAAACAAATACTCGATAAGAGTTTCTTTGTTCTCCGGCGTCACGCGAGCGCCCCAACGCTGCATTTTGCCGACCTCCGCTTCCCACTGCCCGCGGCTTAGCCGCTGCTGCGCCATCGCCTCTTCGCCATGACACCCCAGACACGTCGACTTGAACGCCGCCGGCGCTTCGATGACGGCCTCCGCTGGCTTTGAAACAGCGGCGCCCGGCGCGGAAACCGCATTCAGCCGCACCGTGTGCACCGTGTTGTTTGAATACCCCGAAGGATTCCACTCCTGCACAAACGGCTGAGTCTCGCCGGCCGCATTCCGCGCCCGCGCCATGACGGAATAATACGCCGCTTCTCCAGGCGTCCAATCGAACTCAAACTGCCTCCAGCCGAATCGGTGTGCGTCTTTGCCCAACCGCGCCGCCGCCCACTTCCGCCCGCCGTCGGTTGAAACTTCGACCGACGCAATCGGCGACTCATGCGACCACGCCGCGCCTCGGATCTTTGTCGCACCCAGTCCGATTTCGCTCTTGTCGAGGTGGCTCGCGATCACGCTCTTCACGCGCAGCGCCGTCACCGGCTTCATCTGCGCCGGATCGACCGGAACTCCAGGCACAACAGGCTTGCCCGGATGCCGGTAGCCCGTCTTCATGAAAAATCCATCGAACTCTTTGTCGCGAACTTCGATCCGCGTCAGCCACTTCACCCAGCAATCGCCAGCCCAGCCCGGCGCAACCACGCGCAACGGAAAGCCATGATCGCGGGTGAGCGCCGCGCCGTTCATCTCATACGCCAGCAGCGTATTCGGATCCATCGCCTTCGCAAACGGGATGCCGCGCACGAACTCCGGTTGCGTTCCCACCGGCACATCCGCGCCGTCGAAGACAACTTCAATCGCCCCCGCCTGCACGCCCGCGCGCTTCAACACATCGGCCAGTCGCACACCCGCCCAGCGGCCGTTGCCGACACTCCCATAGGTCCACTGCAACCCCGGCATCGATGGCTCATACAACCCGCGTCCGTTGCCCGCGCACTCCAGCACGCTGACCAGTTCCACGCGCGGCATCTTCTTCAACTCCTCGAGCGACAGCGCGAGCGCATTCGAAACCTTTCCCTCAACTTTCAGCTTCCAGTCTTCGGCCTTCACCGTCGGCAGATAGTGATGACTGCGGACGAAGAACCGCTCCACCGGCGTGATGTAGCTTTCCAGAAACCCTTCGAGTGGCATCTCCAGATCTTCGGCGCGGCTCGAACGAACGATCATTCCGCGTTTGCCATCAGCCGCCATCAACGCCGCGCCCGCGAGCCCAAACAGGCCGCGCCGGGAAAGGGAAGAAATTGTCATCTCCCTAGTTTGCCCAATTTGGGTCCAAAGTGATAGTAGCGTCGGCGCGCATTTCGAACGACTGTGTTTGGGTCGGTTTGCCCGGCATGGAGATCGTCACCGTATGCTTGCCGATCACCAGCGGAATCAGCGCCGGTGTCTTCTGCGGATTTTCCGCGCCGTCGATCGAAATCGTCGCGCCCGGCGGCGTGCTGTTGACCGCCAGCATGCCCTTCTGCTTTTCCATCGTCACGTTGATCGACGAATCCTGCGGCACGTTGAAGATCCGCATCTCCGTCTTGAAATCTTCGATTGTGATCACCGCCGCATGCCGTCCGGGTGGCAGTTCCAGTAAACACGGTGACGTGCACGGCGGCGCCTTGCCGTCGTCGATGATCACGCGGGCTCCCTCCGGCGTCGTGCGGATCGATACCGCCATCGCCGAACTCTGCGGCGCCTGAACGACGGGAGTTTCGGCTGGTTTGACCACTTCCGGCTTAGCAGCAACAGGCTTGGCGGGCGAAGGTGTGGCGGGCGGGACAACGACCGGCGTCTCGACGATCGCGGCCGGCGGCTGTTCCACAACAGCTTGCTTCTTATCGAAATACAATTTCGCACCGATCGCGGCCGCGCCGAGCAGCACCAACCCGCCCGCCATCGCCGCAACTAGTCCCCAGTTGATCTCAGAGGCAGGCTTTGGTTGCACGGGTGTGGCAACGGGCGCAGGCGCAGGCGGAAGCACCACCGGCCGGTTCACCACCGGCTGCTGCACGAGCACCGGTTGAATGTCCTGCGTTGGCTGCGTCAAACCACCCCCGCGCACCAACGTTCGCCAGCCCGGCGTCGAATTGCACGCCCGTTCCAGAGCACGCACGAACTCCGAACACGTCGAAAATCGATCCGCCGGACTCTTCGCCAGCGCGCGCTGCAATACCTCGTCGATCTGGGGACTCAACGTCGGATTCATGCGCGGCATCGGCGCCGGCGTTTCGCTCACGACCTTAAACAAGAGCGTCGGCAGCGAATCGGCGACGAATGGCTTTTCACCCGTCAGCACTTCATACAGCATCACCGCCAGCGAATACTGATCGGCCTTTCCATCCACGGACTTGCCCGCGATCTGCTCGGGCGACATGTAGTTCGGCGTGCCGAGCACTTGACCTGTCTGTGTCATCGACTGCGACTGCACGCGCGCAATTCCAAAGTCGGCGATCTTGGCGACCCCATCCTTCCGCACCATGATATTGGCCGGCTTGATATCGCGGTGCACAATCCCGCGCGCGTGCGCGTAATCGAGCGCCTCGGCGGATTGCCGCAAAATCCACGTGATCAACTGTTGATCGATCGGCGTATCGGCCAGCAGGATTTTTTCCAGCGTCTCGCCGTCGACGTACTCCATGAAGATGTACACCGTATCGGTCTCTTCCAAAATGTCGTAAATCGTCACGATGTTGTTGTGCGACAACATCCCCGCCGCCTGGGCCTCGCGCATCATTCGCTCGCGGACGTGCTTCAATTCCGCCGGATCGGAGAACTGCCCGATGCGGATCGTCTTGATCGCTACCACGCGCCCTATCGTTGGATCCTGCGCGCGATACACCACGCCCATCGCTCCGCGTCCAAGTTCGCCCTGGACCACGTAACGCCCGATCCTGCCGGTCGGGACAGACTGTTCCATGGTGACCATCTGATTGTATCGCATGAAACGCATCGGCATGTCCGTCAAAATTGTGAAACGAACTGCTTGGTATCATTGTTTTTCGCTATGCTTTCCTCCCTCTTTGGTTCCGGCGAGGGCGGCGGCAGCCTTCTCGACCGCCTCAAACAAGGCATCGAGAAGACTCGCTCCGGCTTCGTCGATCGCATCGAAGACGTCGTTCACGGCAAAAAAGAGATTGACGCCGATCTGCTCGACGAACTCGAATACACCCTCATTACCGCGGATATAGGAGTCCGCACCGCCACCGAAATTCTCGAAACCATCCGCCAGCGCGTCGACCGCAAGATGGTCGCCGACGCCGGGGAAGTCCGCGCTCTCATCCGCGCCCATCTCCTTGAGGTCCTCCAAGCCGCCGATCGCCCGGAGGCCCGCGTCGGCCAGCCACCGCTGGTGATCATGATGGTCGGCGTCAACGGGGCGGGGAAGACAACCACGACCGGCAAACTCGCGCGCCGTTTGCAGGAAAACGGAAAGACCGTGCTGATGGCCGCCGCCGATACCTTCCGCGCCGCCGCCATCGAACAGCTCGAAGTTTGGGCCACGCGCGCCGACACCGATATCATTCGCCAGAGCCAGGGCGCCGATCCGAGCGCCGTCGTCTTCGACGCTCTCCAGGCCGGCCGCGCCCGCAAAGCCGACATCGTCATCGTCGACACCGCGGGCCGCCTGCACACCAAGGAAAATCTCATGGCGGAACTCGAGAAGATGCGCCGCACCGCCGGCCGCGTCATCTCCGACGCACCGCACGAAGTCTACCTGGTGCTCGACGCGACCACCGGTCAGAACGGTCTTGAACAGGCCCGCAAATTCACCGAAGCGGGCGGTGTCACCGGCATCGTGCTGACCAAACTCGACGGCACCGCCAAAGGCGGCATCGCCATCGCTATCGCGCGCGAACTGAACCTGCCGATCCGCTATGCCGGCGTTGGCGAAAAGGTAACGGACCTGTTGCCCTTCGATCCCGAACAGTACATCGCATCTCTTTTCGACTAGCCTATGCCGATCGACTACATCGCCGAAGCGCTTGCCGAAGCGCGCAAAGGACTCGGCCAAACCAGCCCCAACCCGGCCGTCGGCGCAATCCTTGTCAACAACGGCGAAGTCGTCGGCCGCGGCCATCACATCTATGCCGCTAAAGCTCATGCCGAAATCGAAGCTCTGAAACAAGCCAGCGACAAAGCGCGCGGCGCGACTCTCTACATCACGCTTGAACCGTGCTCGCACCAAGGCCGAACCGGCCCGTGTGCCGATGCGCTCATCGCCGCCGGCGTCGCCAAGGTGGTCGCTGCGATGGAGGACCCGAATCCGCTTGTCGCCGGCAGCGGTTTCGCTAAACTGCGCGCCGCCGGCATCGCCGTTGAACTCGAACGAACGCACGCCAAGGAAGCCCAATCGCTCAACGAACCGTTTTGCTTTTTCATGTGCGAACGCCGCCCGCTGGTCACGCTGAAGAGCGCGCTCACCCTCGATGGTAAGATCGCCGCGCCCGACGACAACGAAGGCTGGATCACCTCCGAACGCGCCCGAGCCCACGTGCAGCAATTGCGGCACATGTCGGATGCGATTGTTACCGGCATCGGCACAGTCGATCACGACGACTGCCTCCTTACCGATCGCACCGAACTCCCGCGCGCGCGCCCGCTGCTGCGCATCGTGCTCGACTCGCAACTGCGCATCCGCACCGATTCGCGGATGGTGCGCAGCGCCGCCAGTGACGTGCTGATTGTCACCACCTCGGCCGCCAGCGCTGAGCGCCGCGCGGCGTTGGAAAAGGAAGGCGTCGAAGTCGCGGTGCTCGACGGCGCCGATGGCCGTACGAACATGCGTGCGCTGATCGAACTGCTTGCCGCGCGCGATGTCCAGTCTCTGATGATCGAGGCCGGCAGCAAGGTCAACGGCGCCGCTCTCGACTCCGGAATCGTCGACAAAATCTTCTTCTACTACGCGCCGAAAATGTTTGGCGGGTTGCAGTCGCTGCCGGTCGCCGGAGGCCGCGGCCGTCGCCGCCGCGCCGACGCCATGTTGTTTGAAAACGTGCAACTCCATCCGATGAGCGACGGCGAATTCGCCGTCGAAGCATGGCTGAAACGAGGCCCGCGGGTCTAATGTTTACGGGCATCATTGAAGAACTAGGCACGCTTGCATCGATCGAGCCGCGCGGCGACGGTGCTCGCCTTCGTGTCGCATGCAAGCTCGTCGTTGAAGACGCCTTCGAAGGCGCGAGCATCGCGGTCAACGGCGTCTGTCTGACCGCCCTCGACATCGGCGCCGAAGAATTCAGCGCCGACATTGCGCCCGAGACGATGCGGCGGACAAATTTGGGCGATCTAGCCCAGGGTGCGCGCGTGAATCTCGAACGCCCCGTGCAGGCCGGCGGCCGTCTCGGCGGCCACGTCGTACAGGGCCATGTCGACGGCACCGGCGTGTTCGAGGAACTCGCCGCGCTCGGCAACGGTAACTGGTGGCTGCGCATTCGCGTGCCTGAGGCGCTCGACCGCTACATCGTCGAGAAAGGGTCCATTGCCATCGACGGCATCAGCCTCACTGTAGCCGCTATCGCCGATGGCGTGATGTCGGTGACGATCATCCCGCACACATATTCACACACGACGCTCGGCGCGCACCAACCCGGCGCGCGCGTCAACCTTGAAACCGACATCCTGGCTAAGTACGTGGAGAAGCTTTTCGAATCACGCGACTAACAAAGGCAGCACCTCCGCCGCCTTGCCGCGCACGCTACAATCCACCGCGTTCGAATACGCCGTCGCATCGAGATTGACTTCGAGAACGGACGCCCCCACATGCCGCGCCAGATCGATCAAACCGGCCGCCGGATACACCTGAGCCGACGTTCCAACCACCACCAGCAAATCGCATCGGTTGACAGCCCGCTCGGCCTCTTCCCACACAATTCGCGGCAGCGCCTCGCCGAACCATACCACACCCGGCCGCACCATCCCGCCACACTCCCCGCACTGCGGCGGCAACGCCATTTCCAGATCGCGGTTGATGCGCTGATACCCGCATCCCAAACAGCGCGTCATCCAAATATCGCCGTGAATCTTCAGCACCCGCTTCGATCCGGCCCGATCGTGTAAGCCGTCGACGTTCTGCGTGATCAGCGTGAACTCATCGGCCTGTTCTTCGATGGCAACGAGCGCGCGATGCCCAGCGTTTGGCTCACACCGCGCGATCTCAACCCGGCGCGACTGGTACCACTCCCACACAAACTTCGGATCGCGCGCGAACGCCTCCGGCGTCGCCAAATCCTCGGCGCGAAAGTTGCCCCACATCCCGCCCGCGCCCCGAAATGTCGGAACACCGCTCTCGGCGCTGATGCCTGCTCCGGTCAACACCGCGATCGAAGTCGCCTCGGCCAGTAGCCTCCGCGCGTCGTTGGTAGGACTCATTCTTCGGGCGGCAACACCGCCACAAATTCACCGGCCACGCGAAACTCGTCGGGTGAAAGTTCCCAGGTTTCAAACTCCGGGTTCAATGGAATCATGCGGATCTTCGTATGTTCCCAGCCGTCTTCGGAGGCGCGCTTCTCGCTCTGATACACCTTCACCGTATACTGCGCCGTCACATCCGATGTCCCGAATTTCTCAACCAACAGCTTTTTGCCGGCGCGCGACCCCGCCGCCGCAGGCCGGAAAAGGCACAGGCTGCCGTCCGGAATCAGCGGCTCCATTGATCGCCCTTCAACCCGCGCCGCAAACATCCCCGGCACGGCGCGCACATGCGCCGGCGGTTCGATCGAGCCGATGACTTCGCCAGGCAATTGTTCATCGCTTAACCCGCCCGCCGCAGCGCGCAGCTGTACCACCGACACCGACCCCACCGAATTCACATTCTCGCGATACAACCGTCGCAATCGAGCCTCGGGATCGGCCGCTATCGTCTTCTCCCGATCGGTCACCAGGACCAAGTTCGAAAGCATGTCTTCAATCCGGCGGAGTAGCGCATTGCCGCCGCTTTCGCGCGCCATAGCCTCCAGCGTGTTCTCCAATTCCGACAACACATCGGCCTCTTCGGACGCGAACGAATCCCAATCGCGCCGCAGCTTCACGTAGGCGATATCCGTCGTCGTGTCGAGCAATACCACACCCGCGTTCTCGGCGCTACGCCCCGGCAGACACACCTGGAGTATCACATACTCCATAGGCCGCATGGTTGCCGTCATCGCAGCACTCATTCCACCCCTTATCGACAAATTCTACTTCGCCTTGACCTCAGGCGCGAACGGATAGTAACCCTTGCGCGCCCGCACGGTGACATTCGGCAAATTGACTTCGACTTTGATATTGCGAAACACCTTCGGCTGATCGGCGTTGTCGGGCGAATAGCGCAGAATGTACTGCGTCGTCACCTCGCCCGCCGTGTTGGCCACCGCCCGGAACATGCCCTTGGCGATCTCCGAAGCATACCCGCCCGTCCCGACCTTCAACGCATAGTTGCCTTCGTCCGACGGCGTCGACAAATAACCAGACACGTCCTTGTACAGTCCTTGCAGCGGATACTCCACGCGCCCTCCGGTCTCTTCGGTCAAGCGCGTCAGGTTCTTTTCGCCCTCGCTGTTGAAGCCAAACGCCACCGTCGACACCCCATAGATCGTCACCAGGTTCCGCTGCGCGATTTCCACGACCTCGTTTAACGTCTTCTTCGACGCGTTGTCATGCCCGTCTCCGATGACAACGATCACGCGCCGCGGTTCGATCGGCTCGCCCTTCACCAGGCTGCGCGAAGTGCAAGCCGTGTAGATCGCGTCGTAGAGCGCGGCGCCGCCGCCCGGTTTCAACTTGCGGATCTTTTCGACGATCTTGTTGGAGTCCTGCGTTGTATTCACCGCGAGTTCGGCGTCGTTGCCGTAGGTGATCAGGTAGCCCGAAAAACGCTTGTCGTTATCGGGCAGCAGCGCCAGCGCCAGTTCGATCGCCGACTCCTGATAGTTCTTCCAGTGCAGCCGGCTCGCGTTCGAGAGATCGAGCAAAAACCCGACAACCACCGGCTGATTCCGCTCACGCGAAAAGTAGGTGATCTTCTGCTCCTTGCCTTCGTCGTAGATCTTGAAGTCGTCCTGTCCTAAATCGGAAACGAACCGGCCCTTCGAATCGGTCACCGTAATGGGCACGATGACTTCGCTGACGGAAA
>VFZW01000239.1 GCA_016871055.1 Acidobacteriota bacterium | reverse complement strand
GGCCGGTTGGAACGGAGCCCCGACCCCCTTCACATGGAAGGCCTCCGCAGACGTTATCCTCGACAAGGTGCGCCGTTGTAAAGAATTATCCAAGACAGGAGACTAGCGGTAGGCTTGGGAGCGATGGCAAACACCAAAGATTCCCATCGCATTATTTTCCAGGGTGAACAACACGCGGTAGTCTCCCAAACGCAAACGGAATGCGCCTGAAAGCGGACCATGCAGGGGCGCTACGTTGCCGGCTCCGGTTTGCGCGTAATGGAAGATGCCCTCGAACAGGCGCATGGCGGTGGCACGGTCCAGCCGGCGAACGTCGGCCCGGCCCTCATCGCGCCATTCGATTCGGAATGGCGGCATTATTTCGTGAGCGGGAAGTCTGCCGGCGTCAATCCGAAGTCCGCGAGCACGTCCTCCATTGGAACGCCCTTGCCGCCGGTGGCGTTGTGGGCCTGGCTTTCGCGGAAGCGGCGGATGTTCTCCTCGGTGTAGAGATCGCTATCGTCGTCCTCACCCACCATCACCTCCAGGAGGGTATGCACTGCGCCGAGTTTGGCGGGAGCCAGTTGGTCGAGCCAGGCGTGCGCTTGCTCGCGTTGCTGTTGGAGGTCCATCGCAAAATCCTTTCGCCGCAGGGGGCTTCCTATCTCAATGTAGCAGGGTGCGTTTGTAGTTTCGCTACCATATTGCGGGCCGGGTTGTGGCGATTACTTCAACGGTAAGCTCCGGAGCGATGGCGGACACGGTAGCCGCCAACGCGAAGGCGGAAATCGTTCGAGCGAAGCCATATCGGCCAACGCCGTTCCAGTTCAAGCAGTCTCAGCTAAATCGAGTCCCAAGCGGCGCATGGCATCGGCGTGTGGAATGCCTTTGTCCCCGTTTGACTGGAGCCACGCTCTGGCCTCGGCGACGTCGTCCTCGGTCTCCGGTTCGTCGTCGAGCGGTGCGTTCCGTAGTGTGGCGGCCACGGGATCGACAATGGGGCCGCTGAGCCGTATTTCGGGCATGCGGTCGATCACGCTGTGAGCGTGCTGGCGGGTGTCGTTCATAACGGGCCTCGTGATCAGCGCGCAGGAACCTTCTTATCGCCGGCGCGCAACCGCTCGAATTCCTCCGGGGTATAGCATCTGCAAATCATACCCTCCTGGCCGTCAAGCCGGTCCAGCACGATCAATTTCTTTGGGTCGACATCAACTTGCAATCGGACCGGATCGCGGAGCAGGCGAGCAGCGACGCCATCGAACGAAACGTTCACTCCCGGCTTGAGCGGCGCGCCGGTCCGCGGAGCGGTGAGATGAATAACGGCGTCGGGCACATCACCCTGAATAGTGACAAGATACGATCGCCCCTTCCTCTCGTCCAACACCGAGACTATCGTCGCCGGGAAACCGGTGGGGAGGGCGTGTCCGATCAACTCCTTCGCATAGGCATCGCCGTCTTTCTTGTCGAGGGCGTCGCGCATCATCTTCCAAATCTCGATGTGCGGATTTCCTTTTGACTGTATGCAAATCAAGTCTCTCGCCGAAGACGGCGAGATACGCGGTTGCCCGGACACCGAAATCGCAAACAGCGGAAGCCAATACTTGACCGTCGATGGCATAGCACTCGAATGATCGCACTTCGCCGTTACAAACAAAAGCACCCTGCCAAGCGGCGGTCTTACTCGCGGCTCAGTCTCCCCACCACCTCCGCGCCAATAGCCAGCGACGCCGTCGCGCCGGGACTCGGCGCATTAAGCAAATGCAGCGCACGAGGCCGTTCGGCGAACAGAAAATCTTGAACGAGGTCGCCCGAAGGCATCATCGCCTGCGCGCGAACACCCGCGCCGCCGGGTTCGATATCGTCAACGCGGATTTCGGGCACCAACCGTTGCAGCGATTCGCAAAACAGTTCGCGGCTGAAGGAACGGCGGAGTTCGTACCAGCTCACGCTCGGGTAGCGGCTGAGGAATCGCCACAGACCAGGGAAGGAAAGCGCGTCGAAAAGATCGGCGGCGACAAAATCGCGCTTCGTATAGCCCTCGCGCGCAAAGGCCAGCACGGCGTTTGGCCCGGCCTCTACGCCGCCGTGAATCAGCCGCGTAAAGTGCACGCCAAGGAAGGGAAACGACGGATCGGGCACGGGGTAAATGAGATGCCGAACCAGGTGCTGGCGCTCGGGCTTGATCAGATAATACTCGCCGCGAAATGGCACGATGCGCATCTCGCGTTCAATGCCGCCGAGCGCCGCGACGCGGTCGCAGTGCAAGCCGGCGCAGTTGACGATGAAGTCGACTTCAGTGGCGTCGTTCTCAGTCTCGACCATCCAACCGGAAGCCGTTTCGCGCAAGCCGGTGACTCGCGCATTCGTGCGCACTTCGCCGCCGCGCGATTCGATCTCGCCGACGAGCGCCGCGCAAACGCCGGCGTAGTCGACGATGCCTTCTTCCGGAACCCGCAGCGCCTTGACGCCGCCGGCGTGCGGCTCGATTTCGCGCATCTCTTCGCGGCTCAGAACGCGCACATCGCGAAGACCGTTCGCTTGGCTGCGCTCGTAGAGATCCATCATGCGCGGCACTTCGTCTTCGCTGGCGGCCACGACGAGTTTGCCACAGATCTCGTGCTTGACGTTGTGACGCTCGCAGAAGGCGACCATCTGACGAATCCCTTCCACGGCTAGCCTGGCTTTGTTGGACCCGGGCTTGTAATACAGGCCCGCGTGGAGCACGCCGCTATTGTGGCCGGTCTGATGACGGCCCGGCGCGGACTCCTTCTCGAAGACGATCGCCTTCCGGTCCGGATACTTTTCCAGCAGCCGATACGCTGTCGCCAGTCCGATGATTCCGCCGCCGATGATGCCCGTCGTGTGCACGGTTAGAAAACGCGGTTCTTGAGTTTGTCGATCGTGAACTTCGCCGTATCGGCGACGGCCATGACGGTCATGACGCCCGCCTGCACGGGGTCGGTGACGACCAGGTCCGCCGCGTCGGGCACGCTGCCCGCCATGTTCAGCGATACCACCAGCAACCCCTGCGCGCGCACGTCGCGAACGGCCTGTTCGATCTCGCCGCCCATTAGGGAGCCGGCCAGTACCAGCGCCTTCGCGCGCGGCAATCGCGCCACGGCGCGAACGGCTTCGGCGAGCGGCTTCTCGCCGACGAGCGGAATCGTATCGACCGAAATATGTTCGCCGCGAATGTTATGCCGGTCGGCTTCCGAAATCGCGCCGATAGCCACTTGGCCGACCTGCGCGCCGCCGCCCATGATGATGATGCGCTTGCCGTAGATCTTCTGCATCGAATTGACGGGCCGCACTTCGGTGACTACGTCGAGCGCGCGAAGATCGTCGTAGAGTGCATCGGCGTCGGCGACGTCGACTTCGAAGTAGGTCCGCGACAGCGGGCGCGTTTCCATGATCTGCACAGACGTGATGTCGCCGCCGTGGCGAACGATGACGCCGGTCAACTGATGCAGGAACCCGGGGCCCGCCGCGCCGATCACTTCGAATGCACAGTTAGCGCTCACTTGGCCTCGTACTTTTCCAAAAGGCCGTCCCACAGACCTTGCGCCGAAAGAATCAACTCGCACGCTTCGCGCACGGCCGACTGGCCGCCGCGCGCTTCGGTGACGAAGTGTGCCGCCGCCTTCACTTCGGGCCGCGCGTTCTGCACGGCGATGCCGAATCCAACGCGCTTTATGACCACGATGTCGGTAAGGTCGTCGCCGATGTAGCCGATCTCGTCCGCTTCGACTTTCGCGTCGGCCATGATCTCTTGCAGGATCGGGATTTTTTCGATGTGGCCCTGATAGATGTAGGCCATCTTGCACTGCTTGGCGCGGATCTCGGTGGCGGGCGAGACGCGCCCGCTGATCACGCCGGTCTTGATCCCGTGCCAGTTCAGCCACTGCAAGGCGATGCCGTCCTGCGAGTCGAATCCCTTCGTCTCGGCGAAGCCGCCCTGGCCGTCGGGCACGTTCCACAACGTGCCGTCGGTGAGCACCCCATCGACATCCATCAGCAACAACTTTACGCGCGCCGCGCGTTCACGAGCGGTCAATGCAAACTCCTTCGATACAATTGAATCTCGCATGCTCAATCGTGTCGAGCGCACGATCTCTCGTTATAACATGATCGCTTCCGATGGCCCGGTTGGCGTGGCCGTTTCGGGCGGGGCGGACTCGGTGTTCCTGCTGCACGCGCTTCGAGCCGTGGTGAAGAACCCGCTGGTTGTGCTGCATGTGAATCATGGATTGCGCGCGGCGGAATCGGAGGCCGACGAAACGTTCGTTCGGTCGCTGCACGACGACGTCGTGGTTGAACGGATGGGCGCGGCGGAAGGGAACGTCGAGCAGTTCTGCCGGCGCGCGCGGCGAGCGTTTTTCGCCGGGTTGATCGCGTCGGGCCGCGTGTCGTGCGTGGCGACGGGCCACACCGCGACCGACCAGGCCGAGACCATCCTGATGCGTCTGATCCGCGGGACGGGGCCGACGGGCTTGCGCGGCGTGTTGGCGGTGACGAAAGAAAAAATCGTCCGGCCGTTGCTGGAACTCCAGCGCGCGGAGATTCGCGAGTGGCTGCGCGAGCGTGGCGTCCAATGGCGCGAGGATTCCTCGAACGAGTCCGAGCATTACTTGCGGAATCGGGTGCGCGGCGTGCTACTTCCGCTGTTGCGCGAGTGGCAGCCGGCGATCGATCAGACGCTGGCGCGGACCGCGGCGATCGCAGCGCTGGAAGAAACATATTGGCGTGATCTTGTTTCCGGCGCTGGCGGTGCCATCGACGTGACAACGCTGCGGGCGCAGCATCCGGCGCATGCGGCGCGAACGGTTCGCGCGGCGATCGCTTGCGCGATGGGCGGGCTCGAACGGATCGAACAGCAGCACGTGGAGAGTGTGTTGGCCTTGGCGGCGGGCGAGGGAGGATCGGGTGCGGCGGATATTCCGGGCGGGCGCGCGGTGCGGTCGTTTCGAGAGATCAAGATTCTGCGGCGGGACGCGGCGGCGCCTGCCGCCGCCGAATTGGACCCGCCGTTTGCGGTGACGACCGCCGGGTATGCGGTCGACGGACGCTTCGACGAACAAGGTGCGATCGACTGGGAACGGATCGAACCGCCATTGCGTCTGAAGCAATGGGAGCCCGGCGATCGATTTCACTCGTTGGACAATACGAGGCCCCGCCCCGTGCGGGAGTACTTCCAGAAACTGCGTGTGCCCTCATGGGAAAGGCCGCTTTGGCCGATGATTAGTGATAGCAATGGCATCATCTGGATTCATGGAGTTGGCGCGGCGAAACGTGTCGCGGCCGGGAACGCCGCACTGCGGCGTCTCGCCATCGTCTGTCATAAGGTATCCTCTAAGTAGTTGGACTCATTTGAGATTTGCCAAAGGTGTCGAATCAAAAGCCCTGCTGGCGCCGTCTCATAGTTTGAGGGAGCAATGTCATCCAATCTGAATAAAGTCATCTTCTGGATGGTGATCGTATGTCTGGTCATCATTCTCTACACGGTCGTCAAGCCGGGGAAAGGCAAGGCGGAACAGGCCTTTACGTTTTCCCAGTTCCTCACCGCGGTGGAAGCCGGGAAGGTGAAGTCGGTGCAGATCACCGGCAATGAAGTGAAGGGCCAACTGTCGGATGAAGCTGACAGTACGATGCGTACGCTGATTCCTTCGAACTACCCGGACGTCTACAAGATGCTCCGCGACAAGAACGTCGGCGTCGAAATCAAGGAAGCTTCTAACGCGAACGTGATCTCGCTGGTGATCAATTCGATTCCGTTCATCCTGCTGCTGGCGCTTTACTTCTTCATGATTCGCCAGATGCAGAGCGGCGGGAACAAGGCGCTGAGTTTCGGCAAGAGCCGCGCGCGCCTGCATTCGTCGCAGCAAAAGAAAGTCACGTTCAAGGATGTCGCTGGCGTCGATGAAGCCGAGGAAGAACTGCAGGAGATCATCGAATTCCTGCGCGAACCGCAGAAGTTCCAGAAGCTCGGCGGACGGATTCCGAAGGGCGTGTTGCTGGTCGGTTCGCCGGGCACGGGCAAGACGCTTCTGGCGCGGGCGATCGCCGGCGAAGCGAACGTTCCGTTCTTCTCGATCTCGGGTTCGGACTTCGTCGAGATGTTTGTCGGCGTGGGCGCTAGCCGCGTGCGCGATCTCTTCGAACAGGGCAAGAAGAATGCGCCCTGCATCATCTTCATCGACGAAATCGACGCCGTCGGCAGGCACCGCGGCGCGGGCCTCGGCGGTGGTCACGATGAACGCGAACAGACGTTGAATCAGTTGCTGGTCGAGATGGACGGCTTTGAATCGAACGAAGGCGTGATCCTCGTCGCGGCGACCAATCGGCCCGACGTGCTCGATCCCGCGCTGCTGCGGCCGGGCCGTTTTGACCGGCGCGTTGTTGTCGGCCGGCCGGATGTGAAAGGCCGCGATCAGATTCTGAGGGTGCATACGAAGAAAGTTCCGTTGTCCGATGACGTCGATCTGACCGTCGTCGCGCGCGGTACACCGGGCTTCGCGGGCGCGGATCTGGCGAACCTTGTGAACGAAGCGGCGCTGATCGCGGCGCGGCAGAATCGCAAGGTCGTCACCATGTTCGACTTCGAGCATGCCAAGGACAAGGTCATCATGGGTACCGAACGCAAGTCCATGATGTTGACCGAGGAAGAGAAGAAGAACACGGCGTATCATGAAGCCGGGCACGCGCTGGTAGCCGCGCTCATCGAGTTCGCCGATCCGCTGCACAAAGTCACGATCATTCCGCGTGGCATGGCGCTGGGCTTGACGATGCAGTTGCCCACCGACGACAAGCACTCCTATCACAAGGAGTATTTGGAATCGCAGTTGGCGATCCTCATGGGCGGACGTATCGCCGAAGAGATCTTCATGAAGCACATCACCACCGGCGCGGGCAATGACATTGAGCGTGCCACCGACATGGCTCGCAAGATGGTCTGCGAGTGGGGCATGAGCGACATGGGGCCGCTAAGCTACGGCAAGCGCGAAGAGCAGATCTTCCTGGGCCGCGAAATCTCGCAGCACCGCGATTACTCGGAAGCGACCGCGATCCGAATCGATCAGTCCGTGCGCAAGTTCGTCGACGAAGGCTACGCCAAAGCGCGGCAGATCATCGAGACCAATCACGACGCGATGGTGCGCATCGCCGAGGCGCTGCTCGTGCGCGAAGTGCTGGACGGCTCCGAGGTGTTGGCGCTGATCCGCGGCGAGTCGCTGTCGGCGTCCAATAAGCCTTCGAAGTCGGACGACGACAAGCCCGCGGCTTCGCCAATGCCGATCCGTCCCGAGGGCGGATTGCGTATGCCTCCGCTGGTGGATGGGCCGCAGCCGGCCTGATGCTGTATCTCTTCGATGTTGATGGTACTTTGACCGATTCGGCGCCCGACATCACGGGCGCCGTTTCGGAAGTCTTGCGCCGGAACGATCTGCCGCCGCAGGCGTTTGAGCATCTGCGCACCTATATCGGCAAGCATCTGCGCGAGCTGTTTTTCGACATCGTGCCGGATTGTACGGAAAAAAAGAGCGACGCCCTGATCGCGGAGTACCGGACCATCTATGCAG
Organism: Acidobacteriota bacterium; assembly: GCA_016871055.1. Taxonomy (GTDB): domain Bacteria; phylum Acidobacteriota; class Terriglobia; order Bryobacterales; family Bryobacteraceae. The sequence goes on along the minus strand of VFZW01000239.1, from coordinate 3,216 downwards.
CGCGCGAGCATTCCCAGACGCGCGTGTATGCCGGTATCGCCCAGGCGCTCGCGGGAATGGAAGGTTTGAAATCGACCGCCACAACCAAGGGCACGCCGACAACCCGAATCGTGCTCGAAAAGTTCGGCTTGATTCAATACTTCGATCACGTGCAGGGGACCGATGGCTTCCCAGCCAAGCCCGCGCCGGATGTGATTCACAAGTCGCTCGATCGATTCCAAGTGGCCGCCGGCGACGTGCTGTTTATCGGCGACTCGGAAGCGGACATGGCGGCGGGTCGCGCCGCTGGCGTAAAGCTGTGTGCGGTGCGTTGGGGCTATGGCGACATCGACAAGATGGCGCGGTATGAGCCCGATTATTGGGTGGACGAACCGGCGCAATTGTTGGCGCTCTGCCGCTAGCCGCTACAATGGTCCAATGAATCGCCGTTCGTTGTTCCAACTCGCCGGCCTGCCTCTGTTCCAGCTCAAAGCGCAGGACAAGAAATTCAAGATCTCGCTCGCGCAGTGGTCGCTGCACAAAGCGATTCAGTCGCGCATGATCACCAACCTCGACTTCCCGCGCATCACGCGCGAGCACTTCGGCATTGAGGGATTGGAGTACGTCAATCAACTCTGGCAGGCGCCGGTTTCCGATTACGTCCGGCGCCTCAAGAGCGAACAAAACAAAACCGGCACGAAATGTGTTTTGATCATGTGCGACGGCGAAGGGTTCATGGGCCATCCGGAAAAGGCAGTGCGCATGGCGGCGTCGGCGAATCACTATAAGTGGGTCGATATCACGGCGGAGTTGGGCGGGCACGCGATTCGGACGAACATGTACCCGGGGCCAACGCAGCCCAAGACGCCGGGCGAGATCGACGACTTCATCGGCCGCTGCGCCGAGAGCTTCGCCGATCTGTGCGCGTACGCGAAAAAGGCCAACATCAACGTCATCATCGAGAATCACGGCGGCGTGTCGTCGGTCGCCGATGTCGTCGTGAAACTGATGAAAATGGTCGGCCTGCCGAACTTCGGTACTCTGCCGGACTTCGGGAACTTCCCGAAAGAGGCCGATAAATACGATGCGGTCCGCAAGCTGATGCCGTTTGCGAAGGGTGTGAGTCTGAAGTGCCACGACTTCGACGCAAGCGGACGCGAAACGACGATCGACCTGGACCGGATGATGGGTATTGTCGACGCGGCCGGCTACAAGGGCTACGTCGGCATCGAGTACGAAGGCAGCCGGATGACCGAGTTTGAAGGCATTCAGGCGGCCAAAAAGTACCTGGCGAAATGGGCCGTTTAACCGCATTCTGGATCTTGGCCGCGTTGCCGGCGCTGCCGCAGACTCCCGCCTACTTCTGGTACGAGCAGACTCCACAATTGGCGCGTGGCGGGCAGCCGGTCAAGCTTCGCATTCGCGCCGACGGCGTGACGCGTTTCGTCTTCGAGCCCGCCGAAGGCGGCGCCAACCGCGATTTCTCCAACATCGGCGCCGGGCTCTTCGAAGTCGAGTTTACCGCGCCGCCATACGAACCGCGCCACCTCAACTTGCGCCGGGTCGGAGGAGCGCGTTCGTTCGGGAACGCGGGCGCCACAGGCTTGCTCAACATTGCGATTCGGTACGCCGAAAACTTGCCCCCGGTGCGGCTAACGCCGCTGGCTGCCGATGCGCAGCGCTCGGACTATATCATCAACATTCACTCAAAGGCGTTCTACGACGGCATGGTGACCAACGGCATGCACGTCTTTACTGCCGAACCCCTTGCACGGCGCATGTACGAGTTATTGGCCGACGATTTCGATTTTGTAAACATCGTCGTGGGCAACGTAAGCAATATCGCGAACCGCTATCACGGTACCATTCGGAATTCGATATCCGGCATCGGTATATCGAACACGTTGAACAATGGTGCCTCCTGGGGTTCGGCGCGGCGGCTTCAAGGGTTTACGATGTACCCGAATATCGCGTTCTTCGACAACGCCGAAAGCGGGTTCCTGCACGAGAAGGGCCACCAGTGGATTAGCGCGATTCCGAACGCGCCGTTCGTGATCGGACGGCCGCATTGGCCGATATCGTCGATGGCGGCCGGCGTGATGGGTTTTTCCGATCCTTTCAACCGGCAAGGACTCGGATTCCCCTGCCGGTTTACGCCGCAGGCCGACGGATCGATTGCGGTCAGCTCCGGTTCGCCGCTGACGAACCGGTTCGGCGATTTCGATCTGTACTTGATAGGCCTGCTCGATCCCTCGGAGATTCGCGATCCCCAGTACTTGATCACCGATAACGCCAAACTGCAGGCCGCGACGACGAACTCCTGCCCAGGCGCCGGAACGTTGACCCCGGCGCAGTATCAGCGCGTTACGATTCAGGACTTGATTACCGCGGCGGGCGGAGCGCGGCAGCTCAGCGCGGCGGCGTCGCAAAAAGACTTTCGAACGGTCAATCTTGTTGTCAGCCGCGACGGGTTGTTGTCCCCCGATGAGATGGCGTATTTCGAACAGATGGCAAGGCGGGGAGAAGAACGCAATCTGGTTCCGTCGTCGGGCAGCCAACCCGGGACGTATGTGCCGTGGTTCACGGCGACCCGCGAGCGAAGTACGATGTCGACAAAAATTTCGAGCCTCCCGATGCCCGTAATCTCGACCGGCGGCGTGGTGAACGCGGCTAGCTTTGTCGGTGCGTCATTGGGGCCGGGCGCGGTGGCGTCGATCTTCGGAACGTCGCTGGCGCTGTCGACCGCGTCGGCATCGTCAGTCCCGTTGCCGGCCACTCTCGGCGGCGTGCGGGTGATCGTGAACGGCCGCGCGGCGCCGCTGTTTTATGTCAGCCCTGGGCAGATTAATTTTCAGTTGCCGGACGATTTGTCGACGAGGGCCGTCATCAATGGGGACCCGGCTGGTTTTGCCTCCGTTCGGGTCGAGCGGGATGGCATGTCTTCCAACCACGGTTACGTGGACATCCGGCCGTTCGGAACTGGGATCATCACCTATGGCGACAACTACGCCGTTGCAGTGAAGGCGGACAACAGCGTGATCGGGCCGTCAAACCCGGCGGTGGGCGGAGAAACGATTACGATCTACTGGGTCGGAACGGCAACCCTGACCGAGACCGTGGCCGCGGGTACACCGGCGCCGCTTGACCGGTTGATCCGCGTGAGTGGCCCGACGAATGTTTCGTTGGGCGGTCTAAGCCATCTGGTAACGTTTAGCGGTTTGACGCCCGGAGGCGTGG
>VFZW01000238.1 GCA_016871055.1 Acidobacteriota bacterium | reverse complement strand
GAAACCGCGGTGCCGGCCATGCCGCAGAGATGGTCGTATTGCTGCACGAAGTTCTGCAGCGTAATCGACGCCAACACGCGGCCGGGTTCACGAACCGTCAAGCCTTCCTTGGCTTCCAACGCCGCATGCAACCCAGCCGGCCAACGGCGCTCGCGCGAGCCCCGGCCTTTGTAGGCGTCGATCGGCACGACCCGCCCATCGGCCACCATGTAGTCCACATCGCGATGTAGCAACCTGCGCGCATGCAACGCATGCAGAACCGCGGTGATGACGGGCGCGCCCTCTTCTTCGTAGGCGTTGTCGATCCCGAGCAGACGTTCCACCTTCTCTGATCCGGCGACCGTGAGATTGAACGATGTTCCCTCGGGCGCGCGCTCGAAATCGATGCCCTCGTGGAGATGTTGCACAGCCGAATCGGCCAGCACAGCCGCGGCGGCCAAACCGGATGACTCCCCGGCAAGCACCAACGGAATGCGGGCCTCGTCGATGAGGACGCAATCGGCTTCGTCGATGATCGCCGAATGCAGCGGCCGTTGCACGCGTTCATCGTCTTGCAAGGCGCGGCAATCGCGGAGATGGTCGAAACCCGCTTCGGTCGCCGAGACATAGGCGACATCGGCGGCGTAGGCCTCCTTACGCTGTTGAGGTGTCGAAGCCTGTCGCACCCACGCCGCGCGAAGTCCAAGTTCCTTGTAGACCGGTGCCATCCACTCGGCATCGCGCTGGGCAAGGTAGTCGTTGGCGGTGAGAATGTGCACGCCGCGGCCCTCTCGGGCCAGCGCGGTGGCGGCGGGCACAGCGGCGAGCGTCTTGCCCTCGCCGGTTTGCATTTCGACAATACGGCCGTTTAGCAGCGCCTCGGCGCATCGCCATTGAGTAGGAAAAAGAGAATAGCCGAATACTCGGCGCACGGCTGCGTCAGCCGCGGAAAAGTTCGCGTTCATAAAGTGTCCTCGGGTTCGTGGTGTCGCCTGCCCTACAGAGCCGCGACCGCAAGGGAGCCCCCATGGCCCGCCGCGGGCCGCACAAAACGATGAAAGTCGCCACCACCTCCCCACCCCCAAACGCCCCAATTACGCCGACAACCCTACAGAGCCGCGACCGCGAAGGAGCGGACCTTCCCCAACCGATAGCTCCCACAAAAAGTCAGGAAGGTGCCGCAATAGCAAGCTCGAACGAGCCTAAACGACAACAAACGGAGGAGGACGCTGAAACAACGCAAACGCCAGATCGACAGCAACGAACTGCACCGCCGGCGCGCGCGTATCGTCCACGGCCCGCCGTCGCGACGGTCGCGCAATCCGCGGGGCCTCTTGTTCATCCCGCGACTCATCGGAGCAATAAACAACCGCCGCTGCCAGGCGAATCGAGATCGACGAAGAAACCACTGGCGCTGCTGGCAGCAAGGCCGCAAACAGAACCAGCAGTGTCGCTACGCGTGAGATCACACTTCCATAGTAGCCCGTGTTACCTTAGAAAAGTACCCGCTGACGTGCCGTTATCCCCTGCTGGTGAGGAGTTTCAAAGGTTAGTCGATCTGATGGCGCGGCTTCGCGCACCGGATGGTTGCCCGTGGGACCGCGAGCAAACTTTCGACACCATCAAGCGCTACACGCTGGAAGAAACCTACGAAGTTATGGAAGCGATCGAGGATCGCGACTGGCCCGCCTTGCGCGAAGAATTGGGCGACCTCCTCCTGCAGCCCGTCTTCCACGCCCAAATGGCCTCCGAGCAGGATCTATTCCGCATCGAAGACTCGCTACGCTCCATCAATGAGAAGTTGATCCGCCGCCACCCGCACGTCTTCGGTGATGCCAGCGCGGAAACCGCCGACGACGTAAAGACCGTCTGGGATCGCGTGAAAGCGGAAGAAAAACCCGCCACGAAGGGCATTCTTGAGGGCATCAACAAAGCGCTGCCCGCCCTCCTCGAAGCGAAAGAAATTTCAAGCCGCGCCGCCAAGGCCGGATTCGACTGGGATAGCGTCGAGCAAGTCGTCGACAAGCTCCACGAAGAGTTGAACGAGTTGAAGACAGCGACAACCCCCGACGAGCGCGAAGGCGAAATCGGCGACCTCTTCTTCGTTCTCGTCAACATCGCGCGTTTCTACAAGGTCGATCCCGAGCAAGCTCTTCGCCGCACAAACGCAAAGTTCAAGAAACGTTTCAAACATCTCGAACGACGGTTGGAGGAACAAGGCCGCGCCGTTGAAGGCACACCAATTAGCGAGTTGGAAGAACTATGGCAGGAGGCAAAACGAGCGTGATAGAAGTTCGAACCATCACCGAGACCGAAGACCTGCGGGAAGCCGTGCGGTTGCAGAAAGAGATCTGGGGATTTGAAGATCTGGAACTGCTGCCGGTCCGCATGTTCGTCGTCGCCAACAAAGTCGGCGGGCAGACGATGGCCGCCTTCGACGGCGCGCGGATGGTCGGGTTTCTCATCGCCGTTCCCGGCATCAAGACCGACGGCACGCACTATCTGCACAGCAACATGATGGGCGTCGTCGCCGATTATCGCAACGCCGGCGTCGGCCGCACTTTAAAGCTCGCTCAACGCGAAGAAGCGCTCTCGCGCGGTATCGACATGATCGAATGGACGTTCGATCCGCTCGAAGTGAAGAACGCTTTCTTCAACATCGAACGGCTGGGCGCGGTCGTCGAGCGTTACGTGCTGAATCAATACGGCGTGACCACCAGCAAGCTGCATGGTGGCCTGCCCACCGACCGCTGCATCGCCTCGTGGCGTCTCAACCGCCCGCGCGGCGAGCGAAAACCCGTGGTTGAGCGCATCGAAGTGCCTCACGATCTGTCCTCGGGCAAACGGGAAATCCAAGCCTCGGTCAGCGAACGTTTTCTCGAATACCTGCGGCGCGGTCTGGTCGCCACCGGATTCGAGCGCGGCGAAACCCAGAGCGCCTACCTGTTCACGGAGAAATAGAATGTCATTCCAAATCGAAGAGATCCGTCTGCGCCAGATCGGCATGCCGCTCGTCAAGTTTTTCGAGACCAGCTTTGGCCGCACCTACGAACGCCACATGGTGCTGGTCGAGGTTGTTTCCGAAGCCGTGTCGGGCTGGGGCGAAGTCACCGCGGGTGAGAATCCGTTCTACAACGAAGAGTGGACCGAGTCGGCCTGGAGCATCGTCAAGGACTACGTCGCGCCGCGCATTCTGAAGACGCCGTTCAACACCGCCGCTGATGTCGCCGCGCGTGTCGCGCACATTCGCGGACACCGCATGGCCCGAGGCGGCGCGGAAGTCGCCGTCTGGGATCTCGAAGCGAAACGCGCCGGTGTACCGCTGTGGAAGTTGATCGGCGGCGGCGCGCGGCCCGAAATTCCAAGCGGCGTGTCGCTCGGTATTCAAGACACCGTCGACGATCTGCTGAATGTCATCGAGAAGGAACTCGCCGACGGCTATCAGCGCATCAAGATGAAGATCAAGCCCGGCCGCGACGTCGAAGACATCCGCGAAGTGCGCAAACGGTTCCCGTCCATCAAGCTAATGGCCGACGCGAACTCCGCCTACACGCTCAACGACATCGATCGGCTGAAAGCGCTCGACGAATTCTACCTGATGATGATCGAGCAGCCGCTCGCGCACGACGACATCATCGACCACGCCGAGCTGCAAAAACACCTGCAAACGCCGATCTGTCTGGACGAGTGCATTCGCTCCGCGCATCACGCCGAACAGGCGATCCGCATGCACGCCTGCGGCATTATCAATATTAAACTCGGCCGCGTCGGTGGCTTCGCGGAAGCGAAGAAGGTCCACGATGTCTGCCAGGCCGCCGGCATTCCCGTGTGGTGCGGCGGCATGCTCGAATCAGGCATCGGCCGCGCGCATAACGTCGCGCTCGCCACACTGCCGAATTTCACGATTCCAGGCGATGTCTCGGCGTCGAAGCGCTACTGGAAGCGCGAACTCCTGACCGAAGAGATCGTCGCAACGCCGAACGGCACGATCAAGTCCAACGATCGCCCCGGCTTCGGCTACGACATCGACATGGACTTCCTCGACTCCATCACCGTCCGCAAGGAGACCATTCGTTGACCGACGGTGCGAGTCAATTCCGAATCTATCTGCTCATCACAGTTGTTTATCTGTTTTGGGGCAGCAACTTCGTGATATCGAAGTTCGCGCTCAACGAAATGCCGAGTCCGCTGGCGGCCGGTATGCGGTCGTTGCTAGCCGGAGCGCTGCTGTACGTGGTGTATCGATTGATGCAAGGCGAGGACCGCCCGCCGCTTCGCCGCGATGAAATTCCGCGCTTGGCTTTGCTCGGCGTCCTCGGCATCAGCGTAAATCAAGTTTGCTTTCTCGCCGGGCTCTCGATCACCAGCGCGAGCCATGCGGCGATCGTGATCGGCATGACGCCGTTCATGGTGTTGTTCCTCGCATGGCTGCGCGGTCAGGAGTCGTTCACGTGGAAGCGGGTTCTCGGCCTGTGTGTCGCGGTCGTGGGTGTGTTGATTTTGCAGAAACCATCGCCAAGCACCCAGTCGGCATCGCTGATCGGCGACCTGCTGATCCTCGGCGCGGGCGCCTCGTTTGCCTACTACACCGTGTACGGCAAGGAACTCGCCGTCGAGCACGGCGCGATGGCCGTTCTCTCTGTTTCCTTCCTCACCGGCGGCATCCTGTTATTACCGGTGACCCTGTACTTCGCCAAGGGCTTTGACTTCGGCAAAGTCAGCACAACCGCGTGGCTGTCGTTTGGATATATGACGGTTGTGTCGTCGGTCTTGTGTTCCATCGGTTGGGCCATTGCGCTAAAGCGCGTCACAGCCTCGCGCATCTCGGCGTTTTCGTATTTGCAGCCATTCGTGGCCACGCTGATGGCGATCCCGATGCTCGGCGAGCCGATCACCGCGTCGCTCGTTGGCGGCGGCAGTCTGATCATGGCTGGCGTCTATTTGTCGGAGCGCGCCTGATGGCCGGCTTCGGCGCACTGCTGAAGAACAACCCGAACTATCGCTACACGTGGATGGGGCAAGTGGTCAGCGAAACCGGCGATCACTTCAACACGATCGCCGTCTTCAGCCTCATTCTGGAACAGACGAATTCCGGGCTCGCCGTCAGCGGCGTCATGCTCGCGCGCGCGATCCCGATGTTGCTCGCTGGGCCGCTGGCCGGAGTAAGTCTCGACCGCTTCGATCGCCGCCAGATCATGATCGCGAGCGATCTGGTTCGCGGCGTGTTGGCCGCGCTCTTCGTGCTCGGCATACCGGCCGGGCGTTCGTGGCTGATTTACCTGCTGAGCGCGATGGTCATGGCGGCATCGCCGTTCTTCACCAGCGGCCGCGCGGCGATTCTGCCGTCGATTACGACCAAGGACGAACTGCACACCGCCAACTCGATGACACAGACAACGCAGTGGACAACGACCGCGCTCGGCTCCTTCCTCGGCGGCGCCAGCGCCGCGGCCTTCGGCTACGAAGCGGCGTTTCTGTTGAACGCGCTGTCGTTCTTCTTCTCGGCCGCGTGCATCGCCAAACTGCGCGTCCCCGCCGGCGCCTTCACCGCCAAGCGCAATGCCCTCAATGAAACGAAGGTCGTCAAGCCGTGGCACGACTACCGCGAAGGCCTGCGCTACATCGGTTCGGTGCCGCTGCTGGTCGGCTTGTGCGCGGTGAGTGTCGGATGGGCCTCCGGAGGCGGCGCGGCGCAGATCCTCTTCCCGTTGTTCGGCGAGCGCGTATTCCATCGCGGGCCGCAAGGCATCGGCGAAATTTGGGGCATGGCCGGCGCGGGGCTTGTTGTCGGCGCAATCTTCGCACACCGCCTGATGCCGCGGCTTAGTTACACCGGATACAAAAGGACGATCGCGATCGCTTACGCGGTGCACGGCGCGTCGTATGTTGCCTTCGCGCTCGCGACGCCATATTGGTTGGCGCTGGCGATGATCGCCCTGTCCCGCGCATCGGTCGCCGTGAGTTCGGTGATGAACATGACCCAACTCCTGCGCATTGTTCCGGACGAGTTCCGAGGCCGCGTGTTCTCCACACTGGAAACGTTGACGTGGGGCGTGATGATGCTGTCGATGACCGGCGCGGGACTGGCGTCCGATCATACCGACGCACGCACGATCGGCGTCGTCAGCGGCGTGTTAAGCAGCTTAACGGCGGTATTCTGGACGTGGGCCAACGTGACGGGGAGATTACCCGAGCCCCCGTATTTACAGGCGAACGAAATGGAAGAGGTCGAAGTGCACGGAGAGACGAATGGCTGAGTTGGAAGGCAAAATAATCCTTGTGACCGGCGCGGCCAAGCGCATCGGCCGGGCGATCGCGTTGCGTCTTCATCGCGAGGGCGCTCGCGTGGCTATTCATTATTCGACTTCGCAGGCGGAAGCCGAAGCGACGTCGAAGGAATGCGGCGACGCGCCTTTGTTTCGGGCGAATCTGGAAAACGTTGCGGAGATCGAGGCGATGTTCCGCGATATCGACGAGCGATTGGGCCGCATCGACGGGTTAGTCAATAACGCCGCGCGATTCACGCGCTTCAATCCGCTCGAAGTCACCGAAGCCGATTGGGATTTTATTCACGATGTGAACCTGAAAGCCGTATTCTTCTGCTGCAAGGAAGCGGGCCGCCGCATGCAGCGGCAAGGCGAAGGCCGCATCGTCAACATCAGTTCACTCGGCGGTCTCCGCCCGTGGGCGGAGCATTCGCACTACTGCGCATCGAAGGCGGGTGTGATCATGATGACGAAAGCGCTCGCAAAATCTTTCGCGCCGTGGGCGACGGTGAACTCCGTCGCGCCGGGGGTGATCCCCTTCGGCGAGTGGAACAACGCGATGGCGGCGATGCTCGACGCAACGCCCGCGCAGCGCGTTGGGACCGGCGATGAGATCGCGGACGCGGTCGTCTACTTCTTGCGCGCTTCGAATTTTGTGACCGGCCAGATCATGGCCGTCGATGGCGGGCTAAGCCTGCGTTAACGCCGCCGACGCGCCGACCCAATTTAGACCTTTGTTGTGATCGACGCCCATCATCTTTCCGCGTCCCATGCGGACAATTGTTGAGACCGCGACCGGTTCATCGCCGAGCCAAATATACATAACTCGGATCTCGCCTTTGGCCACGCCGTCCAGGGTTTCGAACAGCGGAGTGAAATCGCAACGCTCCTGCAGAATCCAATCGCGGCGATCTTTCGGAATGTCGCCTTCTGTTGGTCCAACCACAACGCCCAAACCGGCGAATGAGTAGAGCGGTTTCAGCACCCATTGCGAAAGGTCTTCGGGCAGTTTGTCGATGCGGTCCAGGAATAGAGTTTTCGGCACAGTCGGATGGTCGAGATGCGGCAGCGAGAACTTGCTGATGCGGAAGTAGTAGTTCGGATGACCGGCCCACTCGACATCGAGATCGTCGGTCCAGTTGAAGGGCGCGGCGATTCCCCGCCGAATTTGTTCGTCGATGATCGCGCGATTGTAAATGCGATGAATCGGAATATCGCGATCGTAGTAAAGTTTGCGCCCGCGCTTTTTCACTTGCGTAATGCAGACCGGGCGAACCCCAGTGAGTTTTTCGGTCATGACAAAATCGCAGTGTGTCTTTTGATGCAGCGGATCGATTTCGAGCAGGACAACATTTTCCGGCGCATGCGAGCCGCGGATTGCATCGATCAGAAGTTCGCGATGGAAGCGCGGAGCGAGCGCGGGATCGAGATCGTAAGCTTCGATGTAAGCCCGCGCCAGCAGCGGCTGGAATGCGTAGAGGGAAGGGAAGCCTTGTATCTCGACAAGCTTTGGTTTGATCGTGCCATCGGCTTCGCGCACGAGGCCGAAATCGAATTGCACGAACAGCGGCTTCGGGTCTTCGTTCGGCGCGCGGAACTCGGCGGGAACAGCGGCTTCCGAGATCGCTCGATAGCTGGGCGTCGACAACTGCTCGATCAACTCCCGGCCGGACTGCTCGAGCGTTGCCAGCAGCGGAGCGTCGAGGAAACAAGGCGTTTCGCAGATGCGGAACGGAATCGGTGCGCCGCATTCGGCGGCGAGTATTGCGAGCAGCCGCTCATACTTCGCCGGGGTCCAGCGCGCGAGAAACTCGGATCGAAGAGAAGCGATCACGCCGTCACCAAAAACCGCCCGCCTTCCATCACCTTGGTGTCGTCGAGCCAGATGTCAAACGCGCGACCGACAACATCGATGTGCGTTTTCGAAGTCCACGCCGCGCCGGTGTGATCGCCGTACGGATGTCCGAAGGCGATGTGCATGCCGGGGATTTTTTCGTCCTGCAGAATGTTGCCGATTACGTCGCGAACGCCGATGTTGGTGCCGATGGCGAACTCGCCGACGCGGTCCGAGTTTTCGTCGGTGTGCGTGTAGTCCCAGAACTCCTTTTCGAGTTCCTTATTCTCGCAGGCCACCGATTTCAGGCGGTTGCCGGCGACCTCAATCCGCAGCGGCGCCGTCCGCAGATCGCCATACTTCGCGCAGAGATAATCGCCGACGACGCCGTCAACGACATAAACTCCATTCACTTCACCGGGCGTTGTCCAGACCTCGCCGCCGGGGAGGTTGCCCCAGGTGTTCGGGCTGATGATGCCGCTGGTTTTGAGCCACTTGTAGTCGGGCGTCATGTCGGCGACGATGTTGGTGCCGGCGGGCGCTTCACGACGCCGGGGCCATCGACAAACAGACGATGCGGCGTTTCGATGAAGCTTGCCTAACGCCGATCCGGCCACTGAAACCGAACGAGATTAAAGCGATCCGGGAGAGGGAGCATGTCAGCCAAAGCGTATTCGCAACGTACCTGAACGTGACCAGCAGTTTGGTCAGCAAGTGGGAGCGCGGCGAGAAGAAGCCTTCCGGGGCTTCGCTCAAGCTGCTCTCGCTGGTCGAGAAAAACGGCCTTGCCGCTGTGGCTTGAAACGATTTCCGGCGCGGCTCAGTTCTCGTCAATTTCTTTAGCGGTGATGAGGCGCACCTTCACCTGGCCCGTTTCGTTCTCGCCGACCTTGACGGTAGCCGTGCGGTCGCGGAACCGTTCCCAGAAAGCCGGGTCTGTTGTTGCGTCCGATGATTCGGTCTCTTCGAATGCCGCGACGCGGTAGGCGCCGGGGCGGAGTGAGGAGAGGGTAAACGCCGTGGTTCCGCTGGTTAGGGTTGTGCGCTTGCGGCGCCAGTTTTCGAAGCGCAGGGGCTGGTCTTCGAGCACAGCGTAGATGGTCGTGCGGGGCGTTTCGCTGGCCTGGCCTTCGATTGTTCCGGTGATCTTCGCCGGCTTGTTGGAGAGCACGACTTCGAGCGGTCCGGTGGTTGTCGCGAAGTCGATGTCGAGGCCTTGTAGCGGCTGGCCGGCGGCGTAGATCTGTTTCACGATGATGCCGTCGCCGGCTTCGACGTTCAACGTCAACTTGTCGCGGGAGACGCCGTTCAATGTGAAGAGATTGGCCTCGGTGACTTCGGCGCGGGCGCCGGGGCCGCCGAAACCCTGATCGCTGCCGATCGACACGCGCGGCTTGTTGAAGGTGAAGGGCGGCTCGCCGTCGGCGCGGAGGCGGCCATCGACTTTGAGCGGCGCGAGGGCGGTGACGGTGACGCCGTTGACATCAGTCTGGCCGACGGTGATCGAGGTGCGGTCGGTGACTTTGGGGCCGCCGCGGTCGAATTGATTCACGACGATCTGATACTCGCCGGGGCGGATGTTTCGGAACGTGAAGCTGCCGTCGGGGGCGATGTTCGCTCCGCCGCCGCCGGGGCCTCGGAAGCCGAACGATGCTTGCGCGGCAGGGATAAGCGACAGACGAGCGGAGCGGTCGGCGGCGTTTTCGCCGGTTACGCGGCCGCTGACGTTGACGACGGTCGAGCGTTGGATGCGGATTTCGGCGGCGCCGCGTTCGTCGCCGGGACTCACGCGGACGATGGCGGCGGCGTTGATATCGGTCGTCGCGGGGAAGTAGGTGGGGGCTTCTGCGGTGACGCGGCCGTCGACCTTTTCGGTGAGCAGTTCATCGCGGGAGGCGAGACGGCTGGCGAGGATGCGGTAGCCGCCGGGCGGGAGTTTAGCGATGCGGAATTCGCCTTTGTCATCGGACATGGCGGAGTACGATCCGCCCCGGCGCGTGGTGCGGACGGGGAGCACTTGGACGGAGGCGTGTTCGACGGGCTCGCCGGCTTCGTCGACGATGCGGCTGGTGATGACGGCCTGCTTCTGCATGGTCACGTCGAGACCGGTGCGGTTGTCTTCGGCGGCGAGGTCGACGGCATCACCCCAACTAGAAGCGCTCTTGCCGCGATAGGATCCTCGTACGTAACCGGCTTTTTCGGCGGTGATCCAGTACTTGCCTTTGGGCATCTCGCGGATGACGAAGGCGCCGTCGTCGCCGGTCATGGCGCGGCGGGAGCGGCCGTTGTTTCCCTCGGTCGTCGCGGTGACGACGGCGCGGCGGACGGGTTCGCCGGTGGCGCCGTCGGTGACGCGGCCGGCCATGGTGGCGATGCCGGCGGGTTGCGCCTGCTGCTGCTGTTGTGGCGGACGCTGGCCGAGTGCGATGGCTGTGGCCACGATGAAGACGCTAGATTCTAGAATCGAAGATTCTAAATCAGAGTACTGCAACAAACGAAGTTACGCAGCGAGTAACTTGACGATGTCCTCGATAGCGCGGTCGGCCTTGTAGTATGCGTTTTCGAGTGCGGAGTGGGGTTTGTGATCGGGCGACGGCCGATGGTGAAAGCGGCTGTTGGCAAGGGGGCCGCACAAGCGTTTGTGAAAGAACAGGAACAGTAGTGCCACAGTAATGCCTTTGGTGGTGAGCCTGTAGG
>VFZW01000237.1 GCA_016871055.1 Acidobacteriota bacterium | reverse complement strand
TGTCATGGCCGTCAACCTCGATGGGGCTTTTTATTGCACGCGCGAAGCGCTGCGCATCATGGGGCCCAACAATATTCGAGGTTCGATCATCAATATCGCATCCACCGCCGTGCAATCGGGCGAAGGTCCGATTCACTACGTGACCAGCAAAGCGGCGCTGGTCGGCCTAACACGCGCGCTGTCCCGTGAAGTCGCGTCGCGCGGCATTCGCGTCAATGCGATTGCGCCGGGACCAACGGATACGCCGCTGATGCGATCGATTCCCGAAGACTGGATCGCGAGCCTCGAGAAAGCCATTCCACTGGGCCGCATGGGTCGGCCCGAGGAAATCGCCGCCGCCGTGCGTTTCCTTGCCAGTGACGAGTCATCCTACGTCACGGGCAGCGTGCTCGTCGTCAACGGCGGCAGTTATTTTTTTTGATAGCGCTGACAATTCACGGGTGACGCCCGATGCGAAGCCGCGCTCTGGTCGCGCAATTTCTTTGATGAAAAGTACCGAGGTGGATGTCGCGCGCCGGTTTCGGCTCGACGGCCACCAGGCTGTCGTCACTGGCGCCGGGCGCGGCATCGGACGCGCCATCGCGCTCGCCTTCGCGAGCGCCGGCGCCGATGTTGCTTGTCTGGCGCGCACCCAGCCGGATGTGGAATCGCTTGCCACGGAGATTCGGGCGTTAGGCCGCAGGGCACTGGCGATCCCCTGCGACGTCAACCAGGTTGAGGCGCTGCAGGCCGCCGTGGCCGTCGTCGCCAGGGGATTCGGCGCTCTGTCGATTCTGGTGAACAATGCGGGCGGCTCGGGCCCTAACGATCCGCTCAAGACTTCGCCGGAGAGATTTCTGCAATCGTTGCAATGGAATGTACTGCCCGCATACACACTCACGTGCCAGTGCGTTCCGCTGATGCGCAAGAGCGGCGGCGGCTCGGTGATCAACATCACCTCGGCTGCTGCACGCTATGCACAGCGCAGTTTTTCGAGTTATGGCACCGCCAAGGCTGCTTTGACGCAGCTGACAAGACTACTCGCGCAGGACTTCGCACCCGACGTTCGCGTCAACGCAATTGCGCCCGGCCCCGTGGTCACCGCCTCTCTGAAACCGTTCCTGACAACCGAAGTTCGTGCGGCAATGGAGCAACGAACGCCGCTCCGACGCCTGGGAGAAGTCGAGGACATCGCCGCAGCGGCGTTGTACCTGGCGTCGCCGGCATCATCATGGATGACCGGGAAGACGCTTGAGCTCGATGGCGGCGCCGAGTCGACGGTATGGCCTCTGTGACGGCAACCGATGCGCTGCTGACGCCAGTTCGTCTGGGCGACATCGAGTGCCGCAATCGCATGCTCATGGCGCCCATGACGCGCAGTCGCGCGACCGCCGACGGTTTGCCGACCGACTTGCATGTCATCTACTACGGGCAGCGTGCCGGTGCGGGTCTCATCATCACAGAGGGCATTCAGCCATCGATTCACGGACAGGGTTACCCAAGGACACCTGGCCTGCACAGCGAAGCCCAGATCGCCGCCTGGTCGCGGGTCACTGCGGCCGTGCACGAGCGCGGCGGCCGAATCGTTGCGCAGCTCATGCACGTGGGTCGAATCGCCAGTCATTACAACAAGGCGAGTAGCGCCAGCACCGTCGCACCCTCTCCTATTCGTGCGGCCGTACAACTCTATACGGACCAGGCCGGTCTACAGCCCTGCGACGAACCCGAACCGCTGACAAGCTCCGGAATCGCTGCGGTCGTGAAGGAGTACGCTCATGCAGCACATTGCGCCCGAGCGGCAGGCTTCGATGGCGTCGAACTGCACTGCACGAGCGGCTACTTGCCGATGCAGTTTCTCGCCAGTAATACCAATCGACGCGATGATGCCTACGGCGGCACGGCTGCGCGTCGCGCGCGATTCGTGATCGAAACGATTGAGGCACTCATTGCCGCGATCGGGTCCGGCCGCGTCGGCGTGCGCATCGGCATCGGCAATCCTTTCAACGACGTCATCGACCTGGATCCGCGCGCGACTTACGCCGCGCTGCTCGTGGGACTGCGGCCGCTCGACTGCGCCTACTTGCATGTCTTGAAATCGCCGATCGACGGTCTCGATGCGGCTCGATTCGCGCGCGAGCATTTCAGCGGTCCGCTCATTCTCAACGACGGATTCGCGCCCGACACCGCGCGAGCAGCGATTGCAGCCGGTCAGGCGGAAGCGATTTCCTTTGCGCGGCATTTCATCGCCAACCCCGACTTCGTCACGCGTGTCGCAAGCGGTGCGCCGTTGGCGAAATTCAACCCGAAGACGCTTTACACACCGGGACCTGGTGGATACATCGACTACCCGCCCCTTGGCTGAGGCTGCGCTTTCAAGAGAATTGCGCCACCACGTCCCTGACCGCGTTCGCGACGCCGTTGCGCCAATACCCCAGCCGCGCAATCTCTGCCGGATCGGGATTGACGCGCACCCAGTTTCCGCGACCCTGCGGAATGGCGATATCGGCGAGCAAAGGGTGCTCCGCGTCGCGCTCTTCGAGCCGGGCATCGCTACCGACCGCATCGAAGAAGAGCTGGAAATAGTCTCGGAAGCTCAGATTCTCGTCGCCCACCAGATAGGCCTTGCCCGGTTCGCCGCGTTCCAGCGCGCCTTCGATGGCTTCAGATAGCGACCGGAACGACCTGAAGTTGGTGCCGCCTGCCGGGCCATAAGCGGGGATCGGAATCTTGCCTTGTGCCCATTGCGTATAGGGTTCGAAGATCGCGCTCGGCAGGCCGGGGACGCTGCCTACCATGAAGGCAGCGTCCTGAGCGGGTGCCGAACCGCAGGTGCCGATCGATTCCTAGAACGCGAAGTCCACCGTCACGCCAAAGGTCCTCGGATCGCTGTAGATGACCGATCCGAAACCGAGCTGGCCGAAATCGATGCCGCGGGCGATGGCATCCTTGTCGCCGAGATTGCGGCCCCAGATCGTGACTGCAAGTCCGTCGCCGACTCCAGCCTGGATCCCGCTGATCCGAAGCTGCGCGTCGACGCGACCATAACCCTTCTGCTTGATCGCGTCATTGAAGGGCGACGTCAGCGGATTGGGGAAGTAGTATTGCTTCGCGATGTAGTTCCAGCCGATGCGGCCCGTCGCCTCCATCTCGCCGCCAAGCGGATAGAAGAGATTGACCGCGGCGTTCGCCGTGTAGTCGGGCGAGTTGCCGGGCGTGATGACATCGGCGATGCCGGACCCGTGGCAGTAGTCAGCCGGCGGCGCCGGCACGATCGTCGGCGACGGCGTCGGGCAGGTTCCGTCGATGCCGCGGGTCAGACCCTGGGCATCGACGGAAGGGAATTGCTTCACGTCCTTGTCGACATAGCCGAACGCCCCGTCGAACGAGATGTTTTCGTTGAGGGCGAACTGGGCTTCGAGTTCGACGCCAAAATAGTCGATCTCGCCGGCGTTGACGACCTGCGTGCCGAACGATCCGCCGCCGGTAATCGGGATCGGGATCGTCGCCTGCAGGTCCTTGTAATTGTTGTAGAACACGGCTCCGTTGAGGCGCAGCCGATCGAAGAACTCCGTCTTCATGCCGACTTCGAACGAGTCGATGACTTCCTCGCTGAACGGAATGAGCGGAATGTTGTTGGCGAGACTCGTCGATTGGCGGAGGTTGAAGCCGCCGGAGCGATAGCCGCGCGCGGCGCGGGCGTAAACATTGATGTCGTCCGAGGCGCGATAGTCGACCGTGATGTGACCGGTCGGCTCCGAGAATCTGGCCGTCTGCTGATTGAGTACGCGGTTCGCCTCGTCGAACGGCGTCGCGCCGTTTTGCGAGCGATCGACCTCTTTGCGGTCCCATGTGTAGCGCAGGCCGAGCGTCAGGCCGAGGGGGCCGTCCGCGCCGCCCGGACGATACGTGCCCTGACCATAAACGGCGAAGGAGCGCCCTTCAGCGTCATAGGCGAGCGTCGGGGCTTGCGCCACCAGGCGGAAAGGCGCCGGATTGCCCGCCTGGAGCAGCGACGAAAGCCCGCCGAATCCCGAGAAGACCGCCTGGTTCGTGTTTAGCACGAAGCCGATGCTCTGAGGGTTCGTTTCGCTCCCCGACTCATCGAAGAAGAACGCGCCGAGCACCCAGTCGAAATTCCCGCCGCCGTCCGAGACGATTTCGATTTCCTGGCTCCACTGGGACTGTTCGCGGTCATTGAACGCCTGGAACAGGGGTTGCGTCGTCGTGGGCACCGACTGAGAGGCGACGAAGTTCGCCGCGTCGACGGTTGGGAATACGCTGGGAACAAGAAAGGCGAGCGTGCTCGCCGGCATGCCGTTGAAAAGCGTCGTGTTGCTGAACAATGGACCACTGATCGTTCCGAGGCCGTCGAGATCGGACCCGCGGATCAGGTTCTCCCAGCTGCGATACGCAGTCGTCGAGCGGATGTTGACGCCATCGAGGTCGAGCTCGACGCGGAACAGGTTGCCCCAGAGCTTGTCGGTCGACTCGCCGGCGTTTTCCAGGCAGATCGTATCCAGACGCGCCGGCGTGACGGGCTCGCCGCATCCCGGCTCGAGGGGGGTCGCCGCTGCGAGATATCCGGCGACGTTCGCCGGCTGAACCTGAGCGTAAGCGATTCCGTCAATCGTCACGTTGGGGCGAGAGACGCCGTCGCCCACTTGAGCAAGCTGGTTGGCGTGCGGCACGCCCTCGATCTCCGCATAATCGAAGATATTCGTGATCGTGAGGGGACCGCCGCGGTCGATGACCGCTGCGACGCGGGCGGAGTTAACTTCCTGCGCACCGGGGTCGCGGTCATCGTCCGGCTCCAGAAGATTGTCCACGACGCCTTCGCGCTTCTTGTACATATAGGCGCCCGACAGGCGCAGCCCGTTGAGAATCTCGCCGGAGTTCAGCGTGATCTTGCCGAGCATCTCCTGGTAATCGCCGTAGCCGAGACGAAGGTCGACGCCCTTCTCCTCGGTGGGCCGCTTGGTGATGAAGTTGATCGCGCCGCCGGTGGTGTTGCGGCCCCACAGCGTTCCTTGCGGGCCGCGCAGCACTTCGACGCGCTCGATCTCGGCGACTTCGTTTGCCGACACCGAGGAGCGCGCCTGATAGACGCCGTCGATATAAAGGCCGATCGGCGTGTCGAAGCCTTGCGTTTCATCCGCTGGATTTGGAATGCCACGAATGCTGATGACGGCGGCCGTTGCGTTGGTCACGCCCGGGTTGACCGAGAGGTTCGGCGCAAGGGCGGTCAGATCAGTCACCTCCGAGACGCCGAGGAGATCGAGCTTCTCTTCGGAGATCGCTGAAATCGCGAGCGGAGTCTGCTGGAGATTTTCCTCGCGCTTTTGCGCGGTGACGACGATCTCGTCCAGACCGCCCTCCTGTGCGAGCGCGCCCGGCGGCAGCGTAAACGACAAGAGGGTTCCGCCGAGAAGAGCGGCGGTAAAGAACTTCATGGTCAACTTCATTGCGTTTCCCCTATGAAATACTTCGTTCTCGACCGGTTCAGCCGGCCCCTTTGTCCGTGTACGCCAGCGGATCCCTACCGGCGCGACGATCCCAACCCTGCGTTCAATCTTGCCAATTGCGTAGGAATTGTCAATAGAAACTGCGCAATTACCGGTCGGGCCGACTCACTGGCGAGCATATGCGTAGTATGTGTGGCCGAAACGCCACGGTCAGGCCACTTCCGACCAGGGCGCGCTCGCGGTGCCCCCGTCAAGATTCGCCCGTTAACCCTCACCTGGGATTCCCTCGACCGGGCCCTCCGGTTGAAAAACTGCTGACACCAGATGCGGAACTTGCCAAAAGGGGCCGTCGCCGATGGCGGTCATCGGCTTCAGGCGGGCGCGCTTGTTCGCTCAGATTTTGAGGTCCTGCGCGAATGCGAGTCGGCTCGCCTAACATCCATGCCTAGCTCAAGGAGATAGCTCCTTCGGTCTAGTGGACACCCCGATCTGACTGATCAGGAGTGTTCGAGATGCCGAAACCAGGACCGAGAACGAGGTACAGGTACAGCGACCGCTTCAAAGCGACGGCTCTGCGCAACGCCCTCCTCACGCGCTCGAGCCTCACCCAGTGCACGAACCGACCGCGTCGGATGACCGACAACGTCCACATGGAATCGATGTTCAAGTCACCGAATCCGACATGGTCCATCGCCAGACCTTCGATACCGACCACGAGCTTCGAGCCGCAATTCGTTCCTACGTCGATTTCTACAATCGCGTGCGCCTACACTCTTCTGTGGGGTATCGATCCCCGATGGAGTTCGAAGGGGCATGCAGCTAACCAGTGGGTGTCTACTTTTTCGAAGGACCTCTGTTTCCAGGCTACCGCCGTCACGACGTGGCGAACGCTATCTTAAGGATGTCGTGCGCCAATTTAGGAAACCTCATGCACGCTTTTAGTATCGTTACACTACTCTTGCTGACAAGCGCGCTGGCGCCGGCCACTGCTCCACAAACTGCGCCCGCCACCGATGCGACGGCACGGGTGGCAGCGCGGACCGCGATTTTCCGCGAAAACCCTTTTTTGATCACAGCGGTCAGTCGAGTCGGTGGATTCGGCAATCTGCCATCCAATGCGATCGCCAACCACATGTACAGCCGAACGTACGCGCCCGCATTGGCGGATGCGGCCAACTTGCTGCGCATCGAACCGCAGGGAGTCGGAACCTGGGTGCTGCGATTTCCCTGGGTCAACGTCGCCGTCTTCGAAACTTCGGCGGGGCTGGTACTCATCGACTCGGGCTACGCGCCCGCAGGACCTGCGCTGCGCGAAGAACAAGTACCGACGCAGGAAGCCATCGAGTACGTCGAACATCTTGTAACTCTACGTTTAGCGCTCGATCGACTGGCGAGCGCACCATGATGGCCCGTGGGCTGCCCCGTATCGGCTTTGCTGTGTTAGCCGTATTTGCGGCTCCTGTTCACGCCGCGGCAGCCGACGCCGGCGAGGATCCACGCGAATCGCTCGCGTACCACGTGGGAACGATCGCCTACTTGTGGGGATACCCCATTGTCGACCTGACAAAACAGCTTCACAACGAAACACATCGGGTCAGCGCGCCGCAACCGGTCGCGGCACCGCTGAATCGTTTCTACCGGCACGCGCAACTGGTCACACCGGAAGCGGCCGGTGAGCTACGCGCCCCGAATCACGACACCTTGTACTTCGGCGGGTGGTTCGACCTAACAAATGAGCCGGTTGTGATCCAGACGCCCGATACGCAGGGCCGCTACTACACGCTCGCAATCACAGATTTCTTCAATGAGGTCACGCACATCGGCCGACGCACCACCGGCACTCAAGCGCAGGTGTTGGCACTTGCCGGACCGGCAACTCCAAAGGTCGCAATTCCACCCGGCGTGCACGTGGTCGAGGTCGCAACCTCGCAGGTTTGGATCCTGGGTCGGCTGCTCGTCAATGGAGTTGCGGACTTGCCCGACGCGCAGCGCTTGCTCCGCGGCTTTTGGGCGGCGCCCTGGTCGCGTTGGCGGCGCGATCAACCGCCGCCGGAAGAACCGGTGCCGGCCGGTACCCGACTCGACCCAATGCAGTCAATCGCGTTCTTCACGCACCTCAATCAATGGCTCCGCGCTAACAAAGTCCCGCCGCAGGAACTGGCATTGTTGGGGCTTTTTGATCAGATCGGCATTGGTCCGTCGCACCGCTTCGAGCCAGAGTCTCTAGATGCCGGAACGCGCCGCGGCTTGGATCGCGCCATCGCCGACGGTCGCGCGATGTTGATCAACATGGCGCGGCAGCCGCAATCTGATGTACGCAATGGCTGGATCTTCCCGCTGCAGCTCGCCGACTATGGTCAGAACTACCTGCTACGCGCGAGCGTCGCATTCGGCGGCTACGCCAATCGCCCCGAGGAAACAGTCTATGCGGCGTTGCTGAGAGACGCCGATGGCGCCGCACTCACGGGGCAACTCAGGTATCGGCTGCATTTCAGTCCCGGTGAACAGCCTCCGGTCGGCGCATTCTGGTCGGTCACGGCGTATGACGCGCGCACGCTGCAGCTGATACCTAACGGCACGCGACGATTCAGTGTCGGTAACCTAACACCGAAGTTACAACGAGGCCGCGATGGCTCGATCGCGATCGAAATCTCGACGCGGCCTCCCAAGAACCAGCGTGTCAACTGGCTGCCGGTGGGACGCGACCCATTCATGTTGATTTTGCGCATGTACGAACCCGGTCCTGCGGTACTCGACGGGCGTTTTGGTCCGCCGCCGATTGAAGTCCTTGGAGACCTGCCATTGAGATCCACGCCATGACTGAAGCGACGTCGCCATTGCCACCGTCAGCCGAGCAACTGACGGAACACCTGAGGCGACAACGCGCCGCGTTTTACGCTGAGGGTCTTGCCAGCGCTGCCGTTCGCCGCGATCGCCTGCGTCGCGTGATCGAAATATTGAAACGCGACGTCGACGCCATCTGTCATGCAGCCGATAGCGACTTCGGCGGGCGTCATCGTGTGACCACATTGTCGATGGACATACAGGCCGCCGTGGCCGCTTTGAAACATGCGGAATCGAATGTCGCGGGTTGGATGCGTCCGGATCGGCGCCCGTCGGTTCCGCTATTCAACCTGTTCGGCGCTCGCGCGGAACTGCAGTATCAGCCGAAGGGCGTGGTCGGCATCGTCGGCACCTGGAATGCACCGCTCTTCACGGTGCTCGCGCCGCTCGCCAGCGTGTTCGCTGCCGGCAATCGCGCCATGCTCAAGCCGTCCGACCAATCCCCGAACATGGCGCAGTGGCTACAAGCTGCCGTCGCGCGCAGCTTCGAGCCGCTCGAACTCTCTGTGGTGGTTGGCGATGTATCGGTTGCGCAAGCGTTCTCCCGCTTGCCTTTCGATCATTTGGTGTTCACGGGCGGCCACGCAGTCGGGCGCGCGATCATGCATTCGGCCGCCGAGAACCTGACGCCACTCACGCTCGAGTTGGGAGGCAAATGTCCGGTCATCATCGGGCGCGACGCGGATCTCAAGCATGCTGCAGAACGCATTGCGGTAGGGCGCAGTCAGAACGGCGGCCAAATCTGCGTCACCCCGGATACCGTGTACGTTCCGGGCGCTGGACTAGAACCTTTCCTCGCGGCGTTCCGCGAGTGCTGGGCCGGGATGTTCCCCGCCCCACCGCAGAATCTGGACGTCACAAGTATCGCCTCGCCACGACAGCTCGCCCGAATCGATGAATGGCTCGCCGAAGCGCGCACGGCCGGAACCCGAATCGAAACGTTGGGTCCGGTCGATGCGAACGGCGCATCGCGGCGCCGCCCACTGCACCTCGTCATCGCACCGCCTGTGGACAGCGGCATCGCGCGCCATGAGATCTTCGGTCACGCGATGATCGTCGCACCCTACGACCACCTCGACCAGGTGATCGCAGCCATACAGAACGGTTCCACACCCTTGGCGCTGTATTACTTCGGGCGCGACCGCGCCGAGTGCACCCGAGTACTCGAGCATACGCGATCGGGCGGCGTCGCCATCAATGACGTCTTGATGCACGTCGCGTTGACCGCCGTGCCCTTTGGTGGTGCCGGCGGGTCCGGTATGGGTGTCTATCAAGGCCGCGAGGGTTTTCAGCAGTACAGCGATCTGCGCGGTGTCTATCGTGCGGGTTGGTGGGACCCCAGGCGCGCGCTGGGCATGTTGCCACCGTATTCAGCGAAATTCGCTCAGCTCTTGGAGCGCGCCATACGACGCGCCTGACGAACTGGCAATCCCGGCGGCCTTCGGTCGATCCAGGGCTGTTCGCGTTCCATGCTCGCGGCGAGCGATAGCAAAGTTGATTCCTCGCCGAATCGGCCTTGAAACATGACGCCGATCGGCAGTCCTTCGCCACTCATTGCCAGCGGCACTGACATCGCAGGTTGGCCAGTAATGTTAGCCAGCGCCGTGTAGGGCGAGAACGTCGAGGCTTCGTGCACGAATCGCTGAAAGTCGTTTGGCGACAATGCGAGCCGCCCCAGTTCAATGGGTGGTTTCGCCAATGTCGGGCTCAGGATCAGATCATAGCCGCGCATGAACTCGCCGACCTGACCCGCCGTTTGATCAAACACCTCTCGCGCTCGCGCGTACATCACTGCGTCGATCTGCCGCGCCGATTGCGCAATCATCCACGTAACCGGCTCGACATCGTCTGGCGTGCAGGCACGCCCGAGCTGCGCTTCGCGATCGCGAAGACTGGCGAGAGTTTGCACCGAGAGGATGGTGCCAAAAGCCGCGTTATAGGTATTGAAATCCAGCAGCGGCGCCGCATCGCGGACCTGGTGCCCAAGTCGCGCGCACAGGGCCGTGACCTCCTCGACCGCGCGCACGCATGCGGGATCGACTGGCGTGCCCGACATCGGTTGCGGCAATCTCGCGATGCGCAGCTTGCGCACTCGGGTACGCGTCGCGCCAAGAAACTCTCCAGGCCGCGGCGCAGCCAGAAACGGCGCACCGACATCGGGTCCCGCAACCGCATCGAGTAGCGCCGCCGCGTCTCGCACACTGCGCGTCACCGCGAAATGCGTGCTGAGGCCGCCCCAGCCCTCGAAGCGCCGTATTGGAAAAGGCACGCGGCCGCGCGACGGTTTGAGTCCGAAAAGTCCGCAGCACGACGCCGGAATGCGAATCGAGCCGCCGCCGTCGCTCGCGTGCGCGAGCGGCACGATTCCGGCCGCAACGGCCGCGGCCGATCCACCCGACGAACCTCCGGCCGTTCGCGCAGTATTCCAAGGATTGCGAACCGCACCATGGAGTGCCGACTCGGTAGATGAACTGAGGCCCAATTCGGGGCTCGCCGCCTTGCCAAGA
>VFZW01000236.1 GCA_016871055.1 Acidobacteriota bacterium | reverse complement strand
AACACCCCCGCGATCTGCGATCCGTACCGCTCGGTCAGTGATTCAACGCCCATCCCGGCATCGTATCCGATTTCCCTCTTTGGTTCCGGCTATGCCGGGTTAGGTAAATCTTGCCTGCACCAGCTACGGGCGAGGCGAAATATTCGCCCAGCGCCTTCTCGCTGCGCCCCTGTTTTTGTAGCGAACCATCGGCCGGATTGAGCGTCGTCACAATTCCACCGGTTTTCACCATGTAGAAGACGCCGTCGTAAACAAGGGGCGACGGAATGTAAGGCAGATTCCGCTTGAAGCGCCATTTGGCGGCGGAACTTTCGACGCGGCCTTTGCTGGCTAGCGGAATTGCCACTGCGCCGTACTCACCCATTCCCAATTTGCTGGCCTCATCCCACTCGGCGGCATCCACGATCTTGTTATGGTCGGTGTCGACCCACGCGAGGTGTTCGCCCCACTCCTTGTCTTCCTTACCTTCGTCGATCGACAGTTTGCCGTCTTTGTCTTTGTCGTATTTGGCGAGCACCGAGTCCCACGACGGAATCCACGGCTTATCGGTGCCGTCCGCGGTGACGATCACGCTGTCGCCGCTGACTACCGGCGATCCCATCGAACCGAACGACGGCAGCGCCATCCACCAGCGCGGTTCGCCGGTCGAAAGATGATAGGACTCCACGCGCGATGTCCCGACGGTGATCAATTGATCTTCGTGCACGATTGGAATGCCCCAGCTTTCGCGGTGCTCGCGTCGCTCGGTCTTCCATTTTTGTTTGCCGGTTTCTTTGTCGAGGGCGAGCAGGTACGATCCACTGGTCTGATCGGCGAGCAAAATGACAACGCCGCCGGACACGATCGGCCCGGCCGACATGCCATAGAAGTTTTCGAACGGGCCCAACGGAGCGCGCCATTTTTCTTTTCCCGCGTGCGTGTAAGCGATCAGGCCGAAGTGCGGAAAGAATACGTAGACGGACTTGCCGTCGGAGGCGGGCGTCGGTGAAGCGGGGTCGTTGGCTTTATAGATTGCGTTCTTATGGGCGCGCTTCAACTCGCGGCGCCATATCTGCTTGCCGTTCGACGCATCGAAAGCGAGCGTGATCAACGACTCGCCCTCGCTGGCGG
This sequence comes from Acidobacteriota bacterium, assembly GCA_016871055.1. Taxonomy (GTDB): domain Bacteria; phylum Acidobacteriota; class Terriglobia; order Bryobacterales; family Bryobacteraceae. The sequence goes on along the minus strand of VFZW01000236.1, from coordinate 9,702 downwards.
TAACGAACACTCGTCCGCCCGAAACGATCGGCGACGATTGCCCGAACGGAACGGCGGCTTTCCAGGCAACGTTCTTTGACGGTCCGAACTCAACCGGTAATTTTGCCGACGCCGCCACGCCGGTTCCGTTTACGCCCCGGAAACGCGGCCATTCTTCGGCACAGGCGACAAGGGAAACGGCTAACGTCAAGATCGTTTTCATAAGTTTCTCCATCAGAACACGCGCCACATCCTCGGCACAACCGGATTCACGCGGCGTTGCGCCGATGCAGACGAAATTCGACCGGGCGAGCCGCAGTAACTCCGGCTCCGATGTGTCGTGAACGGCGAGATATGTCTAGTCGAATCTCTTGCGTGCCGCAAGCGGTGAGAAGACGCAGCGATGGCTTACCGTGCCGCGGCCGACGTTTCTCCGACATGCCGGCGAAGGCGGTCGAGTTCCGAGCGGAGCAGCAGGAGCGAGTGCCGCATGGCCGCTATGTCGGCACGTTCGGCGGCGTCGGCTACGCGGCGGGCGCGATCGGCGATCGGACTTGCCGAGATACGCTGCGCCGCGTCGCGGAACAGCGTCGCTTCGGCGGCGGCGGCCGGCAGGTCGCCGCCCGACACGGCTTTTTGCAAGCGCTCCACACGTTCCGGCGCGAGTTGCAGGAAAAGGTTGAAAACGTCTTCCATCACCGCCGGATCGCTGGCGCGCAATTCGTCGCGCAGTCTCGGATCGATCGGTTCCGACTCCCCGCCGCCGGTCGCGGCGGGCCGGACTCTTCGGCCCTCGCCGAGGAACGATTCGATAACCTGGAACAGTTCCGCTGAGTTGACCGGCTTCGATAAGTACGCATCCATACCTGCCGCAAGGCAGCGCTCGCGATCGCCGCTCATGGCGTGCGCGGTCATCGCAATGATCGGCAACTCGCGCCACTTGTCCATCGCGCGGATCCTCCGGGTCGCTTCCAACCCATCCATGATGGGCATTTGAACATCCATCAGTACCGCGTCAAATTCATAATGGTCGAGCATTGAAATCGCCTGACTGCCGTCCGATGCCGTCTCGAACCGGTAACCTTTCTTGGCCAACAGTCCTTTGATGACTTTTTGGTTGACGATGTTGTCCTCGACCACAAGCACCAGCGCGTTCGTCGTCGATTGCTGCGTCACGGATTTCGACCCCTCCACCACTGGGGCGGCAGGGCTGTCGGCAACCGCCATCGGCAACCGCACCAGAAACTCGCTGCCGACACCCACCTGGCTCGATACGCTGAGTGTGCCGTCAAATAGGCAGACCAACTGTTTGGTGATCGCCAAGCCCAATCCAGAACCACCGAAGCGCCGCGAAATGCTGCCGTCGGCCTGGGTGAACTTGTCGAAAATACAGGGCAACTTGTCGGCGGGAATGCCCGCTCCGCTGTCTCGTACGGCAAAACAAAGGTAGGTGCGCGCCTGCCCGTTTCCGCTTTCCGGCCAAACGCGGAGTGAAATCACGCCCTTGGCCGTGAATTTTACGGCGTTGCTCAGAAGGTTGTTCAGGATTTGGCGAATGCGCAGCGCATCACCCACGAACGCCGCCGGCGCCAGATCCGCGATGTCGAGATTCAACTCCACTCCGTGTTGCTGCGCCTTCACCTGATGCGGCCGCGTGCAGTCGGCAATTAACGGCCGCAGAACAAACGGCTCGGCCTCAAGCACCATGTGGCCGGATTCGATCTTGGACAGATCGAGAATGTCGTTCAGAATCGACAGCAACCCCTGCGCCGACCGCTCCGCCGTGACGAGTTGCTCTCGCTGTTCCGGGCTCAGCGGCGAATCGAGTACGAGTTCAATCATGCCCAAAAACCCGTTCATCGGAGTGCGTAGTTCGTGCGACATGTTGGCCAGGAACTCGGTCTTCGCCTTGTTGGCGGCCAGCGCCTGCTCCATGGCCTTTTCGAGTTCCTCTGTGCGCCGCCGAATGCGGTCTTCGAGGTTTTCTTGGTGCTCGCGGATAACCTGTTGATTCGCCTCCAGCGCTTCGACCATCTGGTTAAAGCTGCGGGCAATATACTCGATTTCGTCGCCGGTCGGGCGGAACCGGACGCGTTCAAACTTGCCCTCGCGCACGCCCTGCAATGCGGCCTGGAGCGTCCGAAGCGGCCGGACGAGGATCCGAATCGTCACCCATGCCAATACGCCGGCGACGATCACGGTGACACCGAACAATACGACGCTCTTCCCGGCGTCGAGTTGCCCCACCGCCGCGTCATAGGCGACCACCATCAGCACCACCCAAACCATCAAGGCTGCCGTGAAGAGAAAGAACTTCAGGGCCAGCGAGCGATGTTTGGCTGGAACGGACGTGGACATGGAATGGGTGGGGGATTCTTCCCCAACAAATAGATCGGCCACCCAACCGAGAAAAGACATAGGGAGTTCGCCTTAGAGCCGCATTCGACCGAGCGGTGAAAATCCTGGGACAATGGTGCAAGCCCAATGCCTTCGGCCACCTCCGAGCGCCTCGCAACAACGCTCTGCGGCGTTCCTCTCCGCAACCCGGTCATCGCCGCCTCCGGCACTTTTGCCTACGCCCTTGAATTCGCGGCCATCCTCGACCTTAGCCAGGTCGGGGCGATCGTCACCAAGGGCCTGTCGCGCGAACCGATGGACGGGAACAAACCGCCGCGCATCTGGGAGGCCGAGGCCGGGATGATCAACGCCATCGGCCTGCAAAACATCGGTGTCCGTGCATTCGTGAAGGACAAATTGCCGGGCATTCGGGCATTGAGAACGCCCGTGTTTGCCAACGTTTTCGGCAACGCGGTCGAGGATTTCGAGGAGGTCGTACGCATGCTCGAAGGCGAGGAGGGACTAGCTGGCTATGAGCTAAACGTCTCCTGCCCGAACACCAAACACGGCGGCATGTTTTTTTCGAGCGATCCCGCGCTGCTGGCCGAAGTAATTCGAAAGGTCCGCGCCGTCGCCAAGCGGCCAGTAATCGTCAAGCTGTCGCCGAACGTCGCCTCGATCCCGCCGCTTGCGAAGGCCGCCGAAGCGGCCGGCGCCGACGCCATCAGCCTCGTCAACACCTTCGTTTCACTGGCCGTCGACGCGCGCACGCGCCGTCCGCGCGTCGGCAACAACTACGGCGGGCTAAGCGGCCCCGCGATCAAACCGATCGCGCTGCGCATGGTGCACGAGGCAGCGCGCGCGGTCCGGATTCCGGTGATCGGGCTCGGCGGAATCGCGACCGGCGAAGACGCGGCCGAGTTTCTCATCGCCGGCGCGACCGCCGTCCAGATTGGCACGGCGTCGTTCTGGGATCCGCGGTCGGTTGTCCGCATCGCGCGCGAGCTCGATCGATTCTGCCGGGCGGAGAAGATCGCGCGCGCGGCCGATCTCACCGGAACGCTGCGGCTGAATTAGCCCGCGCCTTGACCCGGTGAGCTTTGCAAGGCCGTAGTGCGGGCTAAACTAGTCTTCGATGAGCATGAAACGAATCGTCTCGACCGACGCCGCGCCCAAAGCGATCGGCCCCTACTCGCAAGCCGTCGTCTATAACGGGATCGCTTATTGCAGCGGCCAGATTCCGCTCGACCCGGCCACGATGCAAATCGTCGAAGGCGGCGTCGCCGACCAGACCACTCGCGTTCTCGAAAACCTCAAGGCCGTGCTCGACGCCTGCGGGTCGTCGCTTGACCGCGTCCTGAAAACAACGGTGTTCCTCAAGGACATGGGCGAGTTCGCGGCGATGAACGAGGTCTACGGCAAGTACTTTCACACCAACTCGCCCGCGCGCGCGACGGTCGAAGCCGCGCGTCTGCCCCGCGATGTCCGAGTCGAAATCGAGTGTATCGCGGCGGTCGATTAGCGCATGTCGCTGACGCACGGGCGCTTTCCCCGCTCCGCCAAGTATGATCCCGAGTGGGTGAAGTCCAGCGCCAGCGGCGGCGCGAATGCATTGTGGCCCACCGAGTGGCTGGCCGAAGCGATGGATTTGCGGTCCGGAATGCGGATCCTCGATCTCGGATGCGGAAGCGCCGCGTCGTCAATCTTCCTTCGCAAAGAGTTCGGCGTGCAAGTCTGGGCGATCGATCTCTCGGCCGACGTGACAGCCAACGCGCGTCGTATCGAAGACGCCGGTTTGGCCGGCGGCGTCTTTCCGCTGCGATGCGATACGCGCGCGCTGCCGTGCGCGTCGAACTACTTCGATGCCATCGTCGCGATCGACAACTTCTTCTACTACGGAACCGACGATTTGTATCTCGGATCCCTCACGCCATTCCTGAAGCCCGGCGGGCAGATCGGAATGGCCGGCGCCGGATTGATGCAAGAAATCGACGGCGCCGTTCCGGAACATCTGCGCGAATGGTGGGAGAAGGAAATGTGGTGCTTGCACTCGGCGGCGTGGTGGCGCCGGCATTGGGAAAAGTCGGGCGCCGTCGAAGTGTCGGTGGCCGATGCAATGCCGGACGGCTGGCGCCGATGGCTCGATTGGCATCATGCGATCTGTCCCGATAACGCGGTGGAGATCCGCGCGATCGAGGCCGATCAGGGCGCATATATGGGTTACGTGCGGGCGGTGGCTACTTGCCGAGCGCCGCAATCTCCCTCGCCGTCAGCGCCCGCTTGAAAATCGCCACATCGTCCATCAAACCAACGTAGTTGACTCCCAACCGGATCGCGCCATTCGCCACGTTCCAGTCGAAAATTTCCTTGATCGCGCCCGCTGTCCCTTGCGCCGCGCCATCGAGATACAGCGTCGCCGCCCCCGCGCCGGAGCCGAGTTTTTCAAACGTGATCGCGACATGTGTCCAGCGGTCGCGCGTGAACGGCGCCTTCTTCACCACGACGAGCCGGTTGTTGAAATCCGGATTCTTGTCCGGTTCCAGCTTGTTCGGATTCCACGCCGCCAGCGCGCCGAACACGCCCAGGCGAAAGTGCCGCGGTTTGTCGTCCTTCGTAAAATCGACCCAGATCGCCGAATCGTTGTACGCTTTGTCCGTAACTTGGATCGGATCGCAAAAGCCGGGCGCAAGGTCTTCGTCCGGATTCAGCTTGAGCCAGAAACTGATCGTGCCGGTCCAGTTCTTCGGATCGAATGGAATATTCCCGTCGGCCTTGTAGAACACCGCCTTCGTGTTCTTCGTCTTGAAGCGCAACGCATCGCCACGCCGGCCGGCGCCGCGCGCGTGTTCGACGTCGGTGCCGTCAAGCCCCGGCTTGGCCGCGGCCTGCTCTTTATAACTCGCGGCGGAGTAGAGCTTCTTATCACCTTTGCCGGTGCGGGCGTCGATCGCGCCATCGAAGGTGGCTTCGAAGACCAGATCCTTTTTCCAACTCTGCGCGCAGAGCGCCGCGGGTACGAGACAAAGCAGTAGCCAGTGCGACATAATCAACTGCTATGTTACGCCGTTTTGCGCTCTTTGCAACACTGCTTCTGCTTCCACTCACCGGAAAGCTTCAAGGACAGCTCGGCAACGCAGCTGCGAAAGGCAAGATCCACGCCGAAGCCGAATTGCAAGGCTAGAAAATCCAATGAAAAGATATTTTGCGATCTGTGCGCTGAGCGCCTTTGCCCAGGCGATTCCATCCGACAAACAACTGCTAGACCCCGCCTGGATCAACGAAGGCCGCCACCAGTACCGGCTCGCCTGTGGCGGTTGCCACGGCAACGGCGGCGAAGGCGGACGCGGTCCGAATCTCGCCGACGGCGCGACGGTCAAACGCGCCAAGAACGAACGCCTCTTCGGCGCGATCAAAAACGGCGTACCCGGCACCGACATGCCCGGCTTCAACTGGGACGACGAAAAAACTTGGCGGATGGTCGCATTTCTCCGCTCCCTCAGCGCGCCCGCGATGCAGGCCATCGTTCCCGGCGACGTCGAAAACGGCCGCGCCATTTTTCACGGCAAAGGCCAATGCACGGGCTGTCACATGATTCGCGGCGGCGGCGGATTCATCGGCCCCGACCTCACCGACGCCGGCGCAACCCGCACCGTCAAGCAGTTGCGCGAAGGAATCGTCGCGCCGAGCGACCGCATCGCCGAGGGGTTTCAAACCGTGAAGACCGTCGCCGTCGACGGAACGAAGTTGAATGGCGTAGTGAAGAACCGCAACAACTACTCGCTCCAAGTTCTCGACGAAGGCGGCAAGCTGCACCTGATCGACGCGGCTTCGTTGCGCGAGATCAATCTTGAAGTCAAATCGCTGATGCCGGGCGATTACAAAACGAAACTATCGGCTAAGGAGATCGACGACTTGGTCGCATTTCTCGCAAAACAGAGCGTTCGCGCGGAGGCGAAGTGATGAAACAACTCTTATTCCTTACGGCGGCAATCGCGCTCAACGCGCAGGTGAAGCACGAAGATATCGCCGCCGGCCCCGGCAAGAACTGGCTGACCTATCACGGCGACTTCGGCGCGATGCGGCACAGCCCGCTCAAGCAAATCACGCGCGCCAACGCAGGCAACCTCGTCGCCAAATGGACCTATCACGTCGACAACGCACTTAAACTCGAAGCCACACCCATCGTCTACGAAGGCGTGATGTACCTTACGAACTCAAATGAAGTCGTCGCACTCGACGCACGCACCGGGCGGCGCATCTGGCGCTATCTGGACGCTCACTCGCAGATCCGCCGTGTCAATCGCGGCGTGGCGATTCTCGGAGACCGCGTCTTTTTCGTCACCGGCGATGCGCACCTGGTAGCGCTCCACCGCTCGACTGGCGCGCTCCTCTGGAGCAAGCGGTACGCCGATCCGTCGAAGGGCTACGTCGCCACACTGGCGCCGCTGGCGTTGAAAGACCGCGTCGTTGTCGGCGTGGGCGGCGGCGACAGCGGCGTCCGCGGCTTCGTCGCGGCGATGTCGGCCTCGACCGGCGAAGAGTTGTGGCGCTTCTACACGGTCCCGCTGCCCAGCGAGTTCGGCGCCGACACCTGGGGCAAACTCAACACCGACTGGGGCGGCGCGGCGACCTGGATGCACGGCACATACGATCCGGAGTTGAACTTGCTCTACTGGCCGACGGGGAACCCATGGCCCGATCTGACCAAGGAAGAGCGCCAAGGCGACAATCTCTTCAGTTGTTCGGTGCTCGCGATCGACGTGGCCACCGGAAAACGGAAATGGCATTTCCAGTTCACGCCCGGTGACACGCGCGACTGGGACGCGCAGTCGATTCCCGTGCTGATCAACGGCGACTACAAAGGCAAGCCTCGCAAGCTTCTGCTACACCCAAATCGCAACGGCTTCTTCTACGTGCTCGATCGCGTGACCGGCGAGTTCTTGAGCGGAACGCCCTTCGTCGATCGCTTGAACTGGGCCACCGGAATCGGTAAAGACGGCCGCCCGTTGGAAATTCCGAAAATCCAGCCGAACGCGGTCGGCATTAAGAACTGTCCGTCGTTGCGCGGCGCGTCGAATTGGATGTCGCCGTCGTTTCATCCGAAGACGCAACTGCTTTACGTGCCGACTTTGGAGCAGTGCGATATCTATTCGACGTCCGGACTGCCCGCCGCGAAACTGGTTGGCTCGATGGGCGGCGGCGTCGATCCCGTTCCCGGCGAACCAGGCCAATTCTTCCTGCGCGCGATCGACTACAAGACCGGCAAGAAGGCGTGGGAGTATCCGATGCCGGGCCCAGGAAAAATGTGGGGCGGAACGCTGACGACCGCCGGCGACGTTCTGTTCGCCGCCGATGACGACGGCAATCTTCTCGCGCTCGATCCGTTCAACGGCAAGCACCTCTGGCACTACTCGACTGGGCAAAACCTGACCGCCTCGCCGATGACCTTCGAAGCCGGCGGCAAGCAGTTCGTGACGATCTTGGCGGGCACGGAAGTCTACACGTTTGGTTTGTTCGAGCCGGCGAAGTAACCGGCGGACTTAACGGCAATCCTGCGCCGGCCGATAAACCTGATGCTGCGTGCCGCCCGACGACCCTCCCTGCGAGGTGCCCCCGCCAGGCAAATAGATCAGACCGTTGACGAACGCCAGGCCGGTTACTCCATGCACCGGAATCGGCAAATCGTTGAGACGCGTCCATGTGTTGGTGCGCGGGTTGAAAACGTCGTGATCCGGAAACACCCCATTCGGCGCGGTGGTGTTCCCTTCTCCGCCGAAAACGTGAATGCAGCCGTTGGCTTCGACCGCATTCAGCCCGCCCCGAGGCCGTGGAAGCGGGGCCGCATTCGACCAGGAGTTAGTCACCGGATCGAAAACCTCGACAGTGTCGAGCACACGACTCTGAAACCCGGCTTCCACGCGCCCGCCAATGACGTAGATCTTTCCGCCAAAGGCGATAACGGCGAGGTGATTGCGCTGCGTGGGAATCGCCGGCAATTCGGTCCAGCGATCGGCCGCCGGATCGTAAACCGCAAACTCCGCGCCACCCGGCGGCCGCCCGCCGGCGACGTAGATCTTCCCGTCAAGAGCCGCCGCCGCGCCGCCTCCGCGAGGCCTCGGCATCGGCGCCCGAGTCCGCCACGTTTGCGTGGCCGGATCGAACTCATACATCGTCGCGACGAAGCTGGAGTTGCCCGCGTCGGATTGCCCGCCCGCGATGTAGATTTTACCGCCGGCGACAGCGGGCATCGAATGATTGACGGGTGCGGGAAGTTTCGGCCCGAGTGTCCAGGTATCGAGAACTGTATCGTAAACCTGCACGTCGTCGACCGTGTTGCGCGCCGCCGGATACCCGCCAATCACGTAGATCTTGCCGCCGGCCTCGGCCACCGACATTTCGCTGTTTGCCAGCGGAAGCCGCGCGCGCGAAGCCCATTCGCCGAACGCCGGCCGCGAGGGCGCGATCATCACGGTGTTCGCCGCGACGCCATCGATCGTGATGCGCAACTCCTGCTCGCCGAGCCTGGTCGCTAGCGCCTCCGGCACCGGCCCAAGATTGATCTGATCGAGCCCCGCGAACTCGCCCTGCGCGGCCAGGCCAAGCACGGGTATCGAAGTAGCGCCGATTGTCGCCGACGCCTCCCCACGGCGTCCGCGCATACCCGTACCGAACAGCAGCAGATACGTTTCCCCCGTTGGATCGAACGGCGCAGGCCGCGAAACGGGTTCGGCGAACAAGCAGGAATTGGTGCGTGTGCCGTCGCGATTCACGCGCAGCAGCAATCCCGCCGGCGCGCCCTTCCCCGACGAATCGGCCGTAAACAGCGCCGGTGCGACGGCGTTGAGACGCACCGTCGTTTGACCGATCGTCTGCTCATTGCGGCGCAGCGTCAGTGGCGTGTCGCCGAGCGGAAGCGTCGAGGGCAGGACAAAGTTGATCTGCCCCATCGCGGCGGCGAACGGCCGGATCGCCGTTGTTCCAGCGATTACGGTGTAGGTGCCGGGATCGACCGGCGCGGTTACGGCCGCTGAGAAGCCGGTGACGATCTGCCCCGGCGCTAGCGGCTGTTGATAAGTGGCCGACGACACAACGGTGAACGGCGCAAGCTGCGCGAAGGCGGTGCAGGTGAATAGGAGGAGCTTCATGCGTTGAGGCACTGTAGAGATAGTACCCGTAATGCGGTCGAATAGTTGCGCTGCGGGACAACGATGCCCCTCTAGACACAGGGTCAAGGAAAGCTCTGACCGATGCCGGCGCTGCTTCCTAACCCGGCATAGCCGGAACCAAAGAGGGAAATCGGATACGATGCCGGGATGGGCGTTGAATCACTGACCGAGCGGTACGGATCGCAGATCGCGGGGGTGTTGGGTTGCTATGACCGGATAC
>VFZW01000235.1 GCA_016871055.1 Acidobacteriota bacterium | reverse complement strand
GATGGCGCGTGGCGGGGAAGTCGCGGGTGCGTCGGCGGTTTGCGGGGCATGGCGGATAACGGGGGGACGATGGGACGGGAACACGCGCTTGGGAAATCTACGCTACAGTAACCTTTGACAATCAGGAGCATCCTTCGTTCATGACCTACACTCGCCGCGCGTTTCTTTCGACGCTCTCCGCCGCCGCCGTCGCACAACAGGCCGCCAAACCGAAGCGCGATCCCGATGTGCCGTATGTGCCGACGACCGAAGAGGCGGTCAAGGCGATGCTCAAGCTCGCCGATGTGAAGAAACCCGATGTCGTATACGACCTGGGCTGCGGCGACGGCCGCATCGTGGTGGCCGCCGCCAAGACCTTCGGCGCCCGCGGCGTCGGCATCGACATTAATCCGGTACGTATTCAGGAAGCGAACGAGAACGCGAAAAAGAACGGGGTGACGGACTTGGTCCGGTTCGAAGAGAACGACCTGTTCCTGGCGAATTTTCACGAGGCGACGGTTGTGACGCTTTTCCTGTTGCCGCAGATCAACCTGAAGCTTCTCCCGCGGCTACGCGAGCAGTTGAAGCCCGGTACGCGACTCGTCTCGAACACCTTTGACATGGGCGATTGGAAACCGCTCAAGACCGTGGAGGTTGAGGGCGGCGACGACGAGGAGTCGTTCCTCAGCCGCAAGCTGTTTCTCTGGGTGATTCCGGAGAAGGGACGTTAGAGATCGTCGAACAACTCTCGCGCGGTGAATATGGCGTCGAGTTCGGGCACTTGAAACTCGTCGACCGGCACTAGGACGCCCACGGAATAAACAAATAGCTTCTCCGTCTCGGGCGCGACCAACCATAGGTGGCGCACTCCGAATTGCGCGTACTCCTCCAACTTGTTTGAAACTCTATCGACGCTGTCGCCTGGCGAGAATATTTCGACCGCTACAAACGGCGGCACCGACGGGTGCGCCTCGCGGCGTTTTTCAACGTAAGCAATCACGGCCGGAATTCGCGTCTTCGCCGGCGCAATGAGTATCGTGATCTCGCTGCCGACGGTCCGAAATCCGACTCGACGCAAGGCTGCGGCGATCCGACTCTGTAACTCACCGTGTTTGATGGTCCCGAACGGCCGCTCCTCCAACATCCCATCGACATACTCCGGCTCACGCTCATACGGAGTACGGAGATGTTCTTCGAGACTGATGGCCGCTTTCGTCGCCATACTCACACGATAACAAAACAGGCGGCCTGGGGAGGCCGCCTGTTTTGATCGACAAACTAGACTAGAAGTCGTAACGCAAACCGAACTGCATGACCCGAGGCAGTGTCAGCGTGTCGGTATATTTGCCGAACGACCCGAGATTACCGAGATCCGCCGATGTGAAGAACGGATCGAATCGAACCGAGTTGGTCGCGTTGAAGACTTCCCAACGGAACTGCAGCGAGTGCCCTTCTTTCCACGGCATGTCGAAGCTCTTGGCGAGTCCAAGGTCGATGTTGAAATTGCCATCGCCCCGGATGCTGTTACGACTACCAGCTTGCCCTGGCAGGGTATAGTCGTAAGCCTTGATCGCGGCGTCAGGATTCGGGAACAAGTTTACGCCACCGGTTCCACCGGGAGGCGCCGGCGCATTGCGCGTGGTGCCAACCACGGGCCGCGATTTCGGAGTCGCATAGCCGGTCACGTTCCAATTCGTCGGCCAAAATCGTCCGTTACCGACCGATGTCGGCAGGCCAGTCGATTGGCGATAAAGACCGGACAGTTGCCATCCACCGAAAACGGCGTTCGCAACGCCACCCTTGTCCAACAACGCTCGGCCGCGGCCAACTGGCAGACCGTATACGAAGTTCGCATTCCACTGGTGCGTGGCGTCGTAATCAGACACAGCCCGGAACTGCCGACGATCGAAGGCGTTGATAATGACGCCATTGGTCGCCGTCGAGTTCTCCGGCCGCGACGCCAAATCCATCGACTTGGAGAATGTGTAGTTGAAATCGACCTGATCCGCATTCTTGAAGCGCTTGCGCGCGGAAAATTGCATCGAATGATACGATCCGCTTCCAATGGACCGCAGCGTTCGCAGATAGCTGTACTGACGGTTGTAGAAGCTATACGGGCCGAACTTGCTGCACGCCGGCCTGCACAAAACATCCATTTCGTACAAGGCGTAGGAGTAGTCCGGCGCGTTGTTCACGAAGGAGTTGTATGCATTCTGCGACGCCGTACGGGTGGCGGTCGCCGCGCCAGGAAAGATATTCTCCCAGAACGGAATGCGCGGAATACTGCCGATAGGTGTATTGGCGTTCGCCAAATTCGCCAACTGTGTCGCGGCTTCGAAGTACGTCACTCCCGACGCCGGATCCTTCAGGTTGGTCGGCATCGAAATGTCCTCGCTGATCAACGATCGCCGTGAGAGGCGACCGACGTACCCCACTTGCACAAAGAGTCCGCCATGGAACTCACGCCCTACGTTCAGGTTCATATTCATCGTATAGGGCGGCAACAACTTGTCGTCGAGTGAGTTAGTAATCGCGAAGGCGTTTGGAGCGACCTGCGGAAACCCCGCCGGCGGAGCCGGGAGCAGCAACCCGTTCGGAATCGAATTCAAGCCTGTAAATCGCGGCGCTGTCGCAATGCTAAGTTGTGCCGATGGGTTCGTCAGCGCGGTCGCCAGACCCAGCGCCGACGCATCGTAGTTGGTGATCAGTCCAGATCCCATCACGTCATAGTATTGCCCCCATCCGGCCCGAATGACGGACCTTCCGGGCCCGCCGAAGAAGAATTTTGATAGCCCACTGTCACCCTGCGGCGAATACGCCAGCGCAAAGCGCGGCGAAACATTCTTCTTGTGAAACGGATACAGATCCCGTCCGCCGGGCTGTTCCTTCAACACATACTCAACCGGCTTCACCAGAAACTGCGGTGCACCAACGCTGGCCAGCGCCACGCGCTGATCGAAGAAGTCGCTGAGCGATTCTCTCGCCACCGTCTGAATGCCGTTGGCTTCGTAGATCGGCGGCATCAGCGACCACCGCAGACCGTAGGTCAACGTCAGCGCCTTCGTCACTTTCCATGTGTCCTGCACATACATCTCGTATTCTTCCGCGTTAAACTGCCGCACAACCGGTGCGCCGACCGCAAGCGGGCTGCCGTCTTTGTTGTAGTTGTAACGCGCGTTCCCCTGGCTAACCAGGCCGAGGACAGCCATTGCCGCATCGCGATATGAAACACGCGCGGTCGCTCGAATATCGGTCAACGGAGCGTTCAGTTCGTTACCGCTCGAAACGAGCCACGAAGCGTTCGCGGACGCCGAAGGGAACGAATTTGCATAGTTGTTCCGGCTGTTGCGGATCGCACGGATGACACCGCCAAACTTCAGATCGTGATTGTTCTTTGTCCACGAAAAATCGTCGGAAATGGTATGGACCGGCGTCTTGCGGATAAAAGCGCGGTTCGTTCCTTCAATCGAATCGATCGTTCGGAACGTAACGAACGACAGGTTCGAAATTCCCGTGTTCTCAACGCCAACGCGTGTAATGCCATACCGGAAATTGTTCACCTTGTTCGCGGACAGAATACTCGTCAAACCGAACGCCAACCCCTTGGTGTTCGCCAGTCCCGTATCGTTTGGCGGTTGACCGGGAAATTGCGGCGTGGAGGTGGACCTGTCATCCTGCAGATTGCCGCGCACGAAGAAGTTGTGCTTCGAAGCGCTGTCGATTACATAGTCGAGCTTCGCAATGTAGGTGTGGAAGTCGCCCTTCACAGGCGCATTGAACCGGAATCCACTTGTGTTGATCGCGTCGCCGGCGGCGGAATCGTTCGGGAGCGGATACCGCTGGAGGACCGCTAGCGCCGCCTGGCTGGGTCCGATCCCCCGCGTGTCGATCCGTGTCCGCAAATCGGCTGGAGACAGCGTGGCGATCGATCCATCCGTGCGAATGTACTTAACCGAACCTTCGCGCAAACTCGCCGTCGGCACGGTACGCAGCACCGAATCCTCGCGCCGATCCTTACGGCCTTCATAGTTACCGAACAGGAACAGCTTGTTCTTCTTGATCGGCCCACCCAGCCGCGCGCCGTAAATGTTTCGGTTCAACTTGGCGAGAGGTACCCTGTTTTGATTATTGAAAAAGCTGTTCGCGTTGGTTGCTTTGTTGCGGACAAACCAGTATCCGGCGCCATGAACATCATTGGTGCCACTGCGCGTGACAAGTGAAATCTGCGCGCCTGATGAGCGGCCCAATTCGGCGTTTGCGTTCGTCGTCACAACCCGAAATTCCTGGACACTGTCGAGCGTCATGCGCAACACGCTGGTGAACGGATCGCGGTCCTGCTGATCGTTGACGTCGACACCGTCAAGCGTTACGTTCGCCTGATCGTTCTTTCCGCCGTTCACATTGCCGCCCCGATAACTGTTCGGCACATTCGAGCCGGCGAACGTCACGCCGGGTTGCAAGGAAAGCAGTCCGGCCACATTCCGTGCCTCAAATGGCATCTGCAGGATCGGTTTCGTACCAAACGCGTTGCCTACCGACGCATCGACGGTATTCAACTGAAGAGCCTCGGAGGAAATCGAAATCGTATCGGAGACGGAGCCGACTTCCAGCTTAATGTTCACCGTCGCCGGCGTACCAACCAACAGGCGAATGTCATTGATCAATGCCGAGGAGAATCCGGTCGCTTTTGCCGACAAGCGATAATTGCCCGGATTCACCTGTTGGAAAGCGAATGAGCCTGACGCATCGGTCGCGGTATCCCGCTTACTGTTCGTGTCGACATTGATCAGTTCGACCGTTGCGTTTGGAACTACGGCGCCCGATGGATCGGAGACTACGCCGTTAAGAGAAGTGAGCGTCTGCGCGCAGGCAAGCCCAACCGCCAGCACAAACAGGCCCGAACGGGCCGCGATCCGTTTTGTCATATCACCTTTCCCCTTGTCCGGCCCCCTTTCCCAAGTCGGGCCTGGACAACCATTTGGAATGACATGAGTTTTGCAAATAAATGTCTCGGTGTCAAAGGGTTTCCCCCACCCCTTGACTCGGGTGTACTCTCTTAGAACGCGCAAACTATTGCTTTAGCTGCCGATATCGTTTCGCAACACCTTTACGAAGTGGTGCGTCTTTTTGCGGCTCGGATCTCGGACAGGATCATTTTTACCTCGGCGTTGGGGTCCGCGGCTCGGGTCACTTGCCGGCCGATCACCAACAGGTCCGACCCGGCCACGATGGCATCGCCCGGCGTACCGACGCGCTTCTGATCGCCCTTGGCGGCGCCTGCACTTCGCACGCCCGGAGTCACGATCAACTTACCCGCTCCCAACAGCGCGCGCACCTTCGCGACTTCCAGCGGCGAGCAGACGACGCCGTCGACGCCGGCGCGCGCCGCGTTGCGCACGCGTAGTTCGAATAACGCGTTCAGCGCTTGCGTATAGCCCATCGCGTGCAGATCCGTTTGATCGAGGCTTGTCAGCACGGTGACGCCCAGGATCTTCAGCTTCGATTTGCCTTTACCCGCGACAGCAGCGCGCATCACCTGGGGCTCGGCGTGCACGGTCAACAACGAGACACCCATGGTCGCGATTTGCGACGTCGCCCGCTTGACGGTTTCGCCGATGTCGTGCAACTTCAGATCGAGAAACACCTTCTTTCCCTTGGCGACGAGATCGGTGACAAACTTCGGTCCCGCGACCGCGTACAGCTCTAATCCGACCTTGTAATACGTCACTGTGCCGGCCGTCGCTTTGACGATCGCCTTGGCTTCGGCGGCCGAATCGCAATCCAGCGCGATAATGATCGGACTTGTCTTCATAGCAGTTCTATCAGGCTCCCTTGTCGTTCGACCACACTGCCCACGCGGCGCGCCGGCGGATAGGCAGAAGTCATCTTCGACACATCGGCTTCCGGCATGGCGATCAACAAGCCGCCGGAGGTCTGTGGATCGTGCAGCAGTTGTTCGAGAACGGGATCGATCGCTCCCGTAACCGCGCAGGCGGCGAATTCCATATTGTTCTTTAAGCCGCCGGGAATCGCACCGCCGGCGGCGTAGTCGTAGGCGCCTTCCAGCAGCGGGACGTCGCCAGATTCAATTCGCAACGTGACATTCGAAGCCGCGGCCATTTCGCGCGCATGGCCGATGAAGCCGAACCCAGTGACGTCGGTACAGGCCGAAGCGCCGGTCGTCAGCATGAACTTGCAGGCCAGGTCGTTCAGCGTCATCATGCTGACGATTGCGCCATCGACGTGTTTGGTTTCCGCCGTGCCGCGCTTCAACGACGTCGCAATCACTCCGGTACCGAGCGCCTTTGTAAAGACCAGTGCATCGCCTGGGCGCGCGCCTTTATTGGCCAGGATTCGGGCCGGCGGGACAGTGCCCGTCACGGCGTAACCAAATTTCGGTTCGTCGTCGGCCACCGAGTGCCCGCCCAAAATCGAACACGCCGCCTCGCGCATTTTGTCCGATCCGCCGAGCAAGATCTGGCCCAGGTCCTCGATCGATCCATCGCGCGGCCAAGCAAGAATTGACAGCGACGAGACCGGAGCGCCGCCCATCGCGTATACGTCCGAGAGAGAATTCGCGGCGGCGATGGCGCCGAACAGATACGGGTCGTCAACGATCGGCGTGAAGAAATCGACGGTCTGCACGAGGGCACACTCCGGCGTCAGAAGGAAGACTCCGGCGTCATCGGACGTATCGAAGCTCACCAGCACACGGGGGTCGGATTGTGGCGGCAGCGCGCGCAGAACTTGGTCCAAAACCTTTGGACTCAGCTTGCTCGCTCAACCGGCGGCTTTTACATGGGCCGTCAGTTTGCGATCGGACATTATTTCGATTGTAGGCTGTAGCGGCGCCATCGCTCCAATACGGCTGGATCGACGTCGCCGGAATCGCGTGCGAAAAGCTGGCCGCTGATGCCTTCGGAGGTGCGCGGGCCGAAGACCGCTTCCCAAGATTCCCAGCGTCCGCCTTGGGCACCGATGACGGTTTCGCGCAGGGCGGATTCCTCGATTGGAAACACGGCGTCGAAGGGCCGGCGGCGCTTGGCTTCGTCCCAGTAGAAGTTCTTCACGGGCTTGGTGAGGTCGATGCCGAAGAAGTTGCGGAAGTCGAGCGGATCGGGGTTTACGGTTTCGACGCGATCGAACAGTTCCGGATGGAATTGGTGCAGACGAACCGCGCCGTAGGCGCCCGCTCCTTCACCGATCAACCCAAACTTTCCGCTGCCCGGAAGTTTCGGCAGCAGTTCTTCGACGAGGGCGCGCGTCCAGGGCCCGTTCACTTCGGAATCCGCAAAGGCATGATGCCCGAACTTGTGTGCGCAGTGCAGATAGATCAGAGTGTCTTTCGTTGCTACCGTCGACCGCAGGTGACTTTGCGCGAACGACTCGCCGTGCGCATGCAGTACGAGCACACGTCGCGCGGTTTCTCCTTTCGCCACATCGGCGCGCAGCATCACGGGCTCGCGGTGAAAGCGCGACAGCAGCGCCGATTGCACTTCGATATCGGCTTTCTTGAGCGCGGGGACGCCAGAAGCGCGGTCGAGAGTGAAGGAGTGGTTGCGATCGGGCAGCGGCTCGAAGTCATCAACGACCTTCACCGCCGACGTGAAATCGTCGGACGCCAAGCCGGTGTAGGCGTAGTCGCGGTTCCGGTCGAAGACTACGCGGAAATACATTTTCGCCTTCACCTGATGCGTGATTGGCCCAGGGTACGCGGACGCCAGCGGCTCCATCGTTAGCGGCACGCCAGCGCGCCAGTCTTCGACGTCGCGAGAGGCGATCCACAACGTGCGGGGATTGTGATTCTCGGGCAGCAACGGGCCGTCATCGACCGAGGCGAACACAAGCAACCGGCCGCTTAGCGTGCCGAGATTCTGATGAATCGTGTAGCGCAGTCCCGGCGCGGCCGCCTTCACCGGAAGCGGGTTCGCACCCGGCGCCTGCCAGCAATCGAGCACCGCGCGGCCTAAATAGTAGTGCAGTCCGTAGCGCAAGTTGCGCGGCACGTTATCGGCGCAGACATCGTGCGGCGCGGCGGTGGCCGCCAGCCCGCGCGCGGTGAGTTTCGAATCCAACGCGGGGAGAGCCAACACTTTGACGGCGACGATGACGAGTGCAAATGCGGAGGCTGCGCGCCAAGGCCAGACCGACTCGCCGATCCTCGCGGCGATCAGCACGGCCAGCGCGGGCAGCAGGGGCATCAAGTAGCCCGGCAACTTGTTTGTCGACGCTGAGAAAAACACGAAACCCCAAGCGGCCCAAACAACGAAGAACCGCAGCTTCTCTTCGCGCCACGGCGCTTTGAGCAGAACGGGAGACCAGGGCAACAACAGACCGATCAACACCGGCACGTAGAACCAGAACGGCTGCGCGTGCTGCAATTCGTTGGTGGCGAAACGCGAGAAGTGATGCTCGAGGATGAACTCGTCGAAGAATGCGTAGCCGTGGCGCTGCCACATCGCCCAATACCAAGGACCGTCGACGGCGACAAGCGCCAAGGCGATGAGCGGCCACTGTTTCCAGCGCGCGCGCGCGAACCAGACGAGCGGTGCGGCCAGCGCGGCCGGAACGAGTCCTTTCGCCAACACCGCCAAGCCAAACAAGGCACCGATCAGGACCGCATCGCGAGCACGGCCGGATTCGATCCAGTGCAGTGTGATCAACATCGCCGCGCCGAAACAAGCGGCCAGCGGGACATCTGTCACGGCGACGTTGGAGTAGGCAAGCCACCCCGATGCCGTCGCCAGCACCAGAGCGGCGCATGCGGCGGTTCGAGCGGAAAACCAACGGCGGAGATACCAACCAAACCAAATCAGAAAGCCGATACTGAACAACGCGAGAGGAGCGCGCGGCGCGGTTTCGGGTCCGAGTCCGATTGCAAAACCGGCCGCCCCGAGCCAGTACAGCAACGGCGGTTTTTCGAGCCACGGCTTGCCGTCGAGGACCGGCGTGACGAAATCGCCGGACCGCGCCATTTCGCGGGCGATCGACGCATACCGCGGCTCGTCCGGACCATAAAGGCCCCACGCGTTCGTGAACGCGGGATAGAGAAGGAGAAGAGCCAAAACCGCGATCGCGAGGCGCGACCGATTCGTCTGCACTTAACTACTTTAGCGACGAACGGGCTCTGGCGGGGACGCGCCGCTGCGTGACTCCGTTCGCCACGCGTAGAATGGGAGATCCTATGTTTCGTTCGCTCTACGTGCAGGTGTTGACGGCAATCGCGGTTGGGATCGGGCTGGGCTATGCGCAACCGGATCTGGCGACATCGATGAAGCCGCTGGGCGATGGGTTCATCAAGCTCATCAAGATGATCATCGCGCCGGTGATTTTTTGTACGGTCGTCACCGGCATCGCGGGGACGGCGGATCTAAAGAAAGTCGGGCGGACGGGCGGACTGGCTTTGTTGTACTTCGAGGTCGTGTCGACGCTTGCGCTGATTATCGGGCTTGTCGTCGTTAACGTGTTTCAGCCGGGCGCGGGAATGAATGTCGATCCGTCGAAGCTGGACGCGACGTCGATCGCCACGTACACGACTCCGGGGAAAATGAAGGGCACGGTCGATTTCGCGTTGGACGTCATTCCGCCGGCGTTTTTCGACGCCTTCGCCAAGGGTGAAATTTTGCAGGTGCTGCTGCTTGCGATATTGTTTGGCGTGGCGCTGCAGAACCTCGGTTCGCACCGGAACGAGGTTTATACGTTTATCGAACGCACGTCGGAGATCTTGTTCTCCATGGTCAAGATGATTACGCGGCTGGCGCCGCTGGGGGCGTTCGGCGCGATGGCGTTCACGGTGGGCGCTTATGGTGTGAAGAGCCTGCTCAACCTGGCGCACTTCATGGCCACGTTCTACCTGACCTGCGTCGTGTTTATCTTCGTGGTGCTGGGGGTGATCGCGCGGCTGCACGGTTTGAACATTTTCAAGTTTCTGCGCTACATCAAGGAAGAGATACTCATCGTCCTGGGCACCAGCTCGTCGGAGGCGGCGCTGCCGCGCATGATGGCGAAACTGGAGGCGCTGGGCGCGACGAAATCGACGGTCGGGCTGGTGATACCGACGGGCTACTCGTTTAATCTCGACGGCACTTCGATCTATTTGACGATGGCCGCGGTGTTCCTGGCGCAGGCGACGAACTCGCCGATGAGCTTGGGCCAGCAGATTACACTACTCGCCGTGTTGCTGCTGACGTCGAAGGGAGCGGCGGGAATTACGGGCAGCGGCTTTATCGTGCTGGCGGCGACACTCTCGGCTGTCGGTGGGATTCCAGTGGGGAGTTTGGCGCTGATATTGGGAATTGACCGGTTCATGTCCGAGGCCCGCGCCATCACCAATGTGATCGGTAATGGCGTGGCCACGGTGGTTGTCGCAAAATGGACCGGGGAACTAGACGTGGAGAAGTTGGAGAGGGAGCTGGGTTAGCGGGGGGTGTTGGTGACCCAGCAGTAGCCGTGTCGAAGGATGGTTTGGATTTCGCCGCCGAGATTAAACAAGCGGACCTTGCGGCGTAGGCGCTGAATGTGGACGTCCAAGGTACGGGTACGAATGTGCCCCGTGTATCCCCAGATCGTGCTGAGCAGGAATTCGCGGGACAGGCATTGTCCGGCGTGCTCCCGCAGAATGCGCAGCAGTTCCGCTTCCTTGCGGGTCAGGTGAAAGGAACCGGCGAATTCGGGGATAGCGATTGCGGTAGAAAGCAGTCGGGTGAGTCTCCTCTAACTGTGTAACGGAGCTCGCGCCGAATCGGTTTCAATTTCTATTCGAGCGGATCTAAGCCGCGGATTCTGAACAACCACCGCCTGAAGGCGGTGGGGTCGATGGGCGACTGAAAGTCGCAGGACGCGGCTGAAGCCGCTCCAGATTCCGGCTTTCGCTGCCCCGTTGTCAGTCATTCGGCACCGTGACCTTGAA
>VFZW01000234.1 GCA_016871055.1 Acidobacteriota bacterium | reverse complement strand
CCGCTCCCGCGGCGCGACCTACAACGTGCCGCTCGCCGAAGGCCTCCGGCAGTACACCTACCACCCCTACCCAACAACCCCACTGTTGCAAGACCTGGTCGCCGGGGCATTGCTGCGGTAGCGTCCCTCAACGCGGGACCTCCCTCGGCACGCCCTCCCCGCGCCATCCTTCTCCGCTCAACGCCCGCAGATCGCCGCCGCCTTCGAGCTCGATGCGCGCCGGCAGCTTTCGCAGAACCTGCGCACATTCCCCAGCGTTGCCGGCGGCCTCCCGCCCACCGGCGCCAACCCAAGCTTGAGAAAACGTCGGGAGGAACGCTTTCTTCCCATCGTCGCGATGAATTCCGGCCGGCGAGCCCAGACTAACATGACTTTTTTTCAGGCCTGCCAATAGGGGCCATTTCTACTTTGCCTTGACAATGTCGGAGAGCTTGACAAGCGGGGGGGGGGCGTATACTACTCTGGCGCCGGGAGGCAAAACGGAAATCCCGGTATACTTGTCAGCGCCGAGAATGCCAAAAATGGAAATCCCGGTTGGAAGGACTCAGCCACGCCCAAGGAGGGGAACCAAGTGAAGAAAAGAATCGTGTGCATCGGTTCCCGAGCCGGCCACGCTGTCCACGGCCGGCGCGATGCTTGAACTTGGCCCGTCCCCTCGACCTGGATCTTGAATGGAGAACCGATCCGAGCGCCCAATGAAATGAAACGACGCAACTTCCTCTCTTCTCTATCCGGCGCCGTAGCCGTTGCGGCGGCGGATGTTCCGCCCAACATCCTGCTGATCAACACCGATGACCAGCGCTTCGGCACGATTCGCGCGACTGGAAACGCCGAGATCCACACTCCGGCGCTGGACGGGCTCGTCCGCCGTGGCTTCGTTTTCTCCAATCTCTATTCGCAGGGCGGCCTGGTTGGTGCCATGTGCCTGCCTAGCCGGACCATGCTGATGACAGGCCGTACGGTCTTCCGCATCCCGGAGCGCAACCAGCCCATCCCGGCCGGCCTCACCGTGATGGCCAAGGCGTTCGAGAGCGCTGGATACCAGACGTTCCACTTCGGCAAACGCGGCAATACGTACGTTCCCGCCAGCGAGGCGTTTCAAACGAAGCTCTATTCGAAGGAAGGCTTCGACGAGCGTGCCGATCAACCGGAGCAGCACGCCAATCAGATCATAGACTGGGTACGCGGCTCTGGGAAGAGCCCGTTCTTCATCTACATGGCGCCGCCGGTTCCGCACGATCCGCGGTTTGCGCCGAAGAAGTTCGCCGGGATGTATGACCCGGCCCGGATCACATTGCCGAGGAACTGCCTGCCGGAGCATCCCTTCGACAACGGCGACCTGAAAGTCCGCGACGAGATGCTCGCGGCATTTCCACGCACCAGAGACGAGATGCGCAAGCATCTGGCCGACTACTACGCCTGCATCACTTGCCTGGATCATCACATCGGTCGCATTCTCGCTATCCTGCCGGCGAACACCATCGTGCTTTTTACCAGTGACCAGGGCTTGGCCGTCGGGGGGGGGCGGCATGGGTTAATGGGCAAGCAAAACCTGTATGAGCACTTCAAGTCGCCCTGCATCGCCGCGGGGCCGGGAATACGCCGCGGTCGGTCCGATGCCCTGGTGCACATGCACGACCTCTACCCGACGCTCTGCGATTTGGCTGGTGTGCCGATTCCCTCCAGCGTCGAGGGTCTCAGCCTTGCACCTGTGATCCGCGGTCAGAAACGCCAGGTCCGAGAGCACGCCTTCGCCGTCTACAAGGATGTGCAGCGTATGGTGCGGCACGGTGACTGGAAGTTGATCTGGTACCCCAAAGTGGCGAGGTTCCAACTGTTCAATGTCGTGCGCGATCCGTGGGAACTCGACGACCGCTCTGGCGATCCCGCTCAGGCATCGCGCCTCGGCGACATGAAACGCCGTCTGGCCGAACAGCAGAACCAGCACGATGACAAACATGCTCCGCGTCCCGTTTGAGTTCAGTTGAGGAGGATTTGAATATGCTGCGATTGATTCTGGCGGTCGTTCTGATGGCCTCGCAGGCCTATGGGCAGCTTTCCAGCGCGAGTGTGACCGGCACCGTCTACGACTCCGCGGGCGCCGTCGCACCGGGCGTCGAAATCCGGCTGCACAATCTGCAAACTGGCGTCGAACGCTCGTCGCTGTCCAACGAAACGGGCAACTACGTCTTCCTGAACGTGCCACCGGGCGAATACCGGATCGAGGCGCGGAAGGCGGGCTTCCGGCAGATTCGGACCGCACAGTTCGTGCTCGAAGTGAATCGCACCGCGACGTTCGATCTGACGCTCGAGGTCGGCCAGATTGAGCAGACGGTGAATGTTGCCGCAACGGCTGTGGAGTTGCAAGCGTCGACCGCCGAACTGGGCACCGTCGTCGAGTCGAAGCAGGTCCTGGATCTGCCGCTGAACGGCCGGAACTTCACCCAATTGCTGGCATTGTCGCCCGGCGCTTCACCCATCTCGGTTGGCCAGAATGCCGGCGGCGGACAAGCCACGGCCGTGGGACAGGTAACCTATCCGTCGATCAACGGCCAGAGCAACCGGTCCAACCTGTTCTTCCTCGACGGTCTCTCCAACATTGGCGTTTTCATGTCGACCTACGCCGTGCCACCTATCGTTGACGCCGTGCAGGAGTTCAAGGTGCAGTCGCACAACGACCAGGCCGAGTTCGGTATGTCGACGGGAGGCGCCATCAATGTCGTTACCAAGTCCGGCACGAATCGGTTTCACGCCTCGGCCTGGGAGTTTCTGCGCAACGACGCACTGGACGCCCGCAATCCGTTTCGGACAATCAAGACGCCCTTGCGGCAGGATATGTTTGGCACAACGCTCGGTGGGCCCGTCGTCCTGCCTGGCTATCGCGGCCAGAACAGGACGTTTTTCTTCCTCAGCTATCAAGGATTCCGCAACCGCACCCCGGCAAACTCCCTGTATCGCGTGCCGACCGAAGCGAACCTGCGCGGGGACCTGAGCGATTGGCCGCGCCAGATCTTCGATCCGTTTTCCACGCGGGCGAATCCGGACCGCCCCGGCACGTTCCTGCGCACGCCGTTCACTGGCAACCAGCTCCCCGGTTCCCGCCTGGATGCGGGATGGCTAGCCTACTTGAAAGCGACCGTGCCCGGCGCGATCACCACCGGTGTGGCCGACCGCAACCAGCTCGACTTCACGCCCACGGTGATCAATCAGGAGGAGTACTCCGGCCGCTTCGATCACACCTTTTCGGCGAAGGACTTCACCTGGTTCCGCTGGTCCGGACAATTCTACGACCGCACCGGATCAGGCGGCCGGCAGACCCTCACCAGCTTCGAGGAGTATTTCACAGTGAACGCCGGCGGGAGCTGGGTTCACACCTTCTCGCCCACCAGTGTGCTGCAAACGCAGATTGGCTATACCGTCGTGCAACGGCCGAACGGTTCACGGTTCCGCGACGGCATTGATGCGATTGGTGCTTCGGGCGTCAATCGCGAGTTCTGCTGCGCGTTCCGCTCGGGCGCCGTCATCATGCCGAACATCAACGTGGCGCAGTTCTTTTCCGGCGGAGAAGTGGCTGGCTACTCGCATCCCACCGAGGTCACATCGTACAAGTCCAACTATTCGCAAATTCGCGGAAGGCACGAATGGAAGTTCGGCGGCGAGTTCAGCCACAACAAGTTCCTGACGCTGCTCTCCGATCACGGCATCAGCTTCGATTCGCCGACCACGGCCGATCCGAACAACCAGGCCCAAACCGGCAGTCCGCTGGCTTCGTTTTTGCTGAACGTCCCGTTTGGCGCCGACCGCCGCGACTTCGCCAAGTACACGCGCTTCGGCGGAATCCTCGGCTTCTACGCGCAGGATTCGTGGAAGGTCACGCCGCGGCTGACGCTGAACCTTGGGCTGCGCTACGACTACACCAAGGTTCCACCGATCGGCCGCGAAAGCGACCGTACCATCGCCACCGGCAATATGGACCTGATCCGCGGCCGTTATCTGCTGCAGGCGATTCCCAAGACCTGTGCCGAAGTGGGCACGGCGCCCTGCCTGCCCTCGGCCACTCTTCCCGCGAATGTCGAACTCGATGCTCGCGGGCGGCTGGTATCAAACTTCACGGACAACTGGCAGCCGCGCATCGGTGTCGCCTACAAACTGGGCCAGAACATGGTGGTGCGCGGCTCCTTCGGCTTGTTCTTCGATAGCTGGGCCGGCATCACGCAGTTCTCGCAGGGCATTGGTCACACCTGGCCTGATGTTGGACGGCGCTTGTCCACTAACTTCAACGTGCCAACCGCAGCCGCACCCACACCTGTTCTCTCTGGAAAGAATCCGTTTCCCTCGGCCACTACACCCGCCGCGACACCTTTCAACGACGGCGCGTTCTTCATCGATCCCTTCTTCCGGAATAGCAAGTCCGCGCAATGGAACATCGGCCTGCAGCGCCAGATCGCGGCAAACGAGTTGATCGCGGTGAACTACGTCGGCAGCGCCAATACGCGCCTGCCGATCGGCGGATTCTACAATGTCGCCGTCGGCGCGGCGCCCGGAAACGCCGCTTCGCGCCGGCCGTTCCCTTTCATCATGCCGGCCAACTTCGATCGCAGTTGGGGCCGCGGCAACTATCACTCGCTGCAGGCGCAGTGGCGGCGGCGATTCTCGGCCGGACTCTCCTACCTGATCAACTACACGTGGTCGAAGTCCATTACGATCGGCTGTGACGGCTTCTTCGGCGTGGAGGGCTGCTCGGTCCAGAATCCCTACAACTTCAATAACGAGCGCAGCGTTTCCGCCACCGATCTTCCCCACATTCTCAACTCCAGCGTCACGTATGATCTGCCGTTCGGGCGGACCGGCCCATCCGCCGCGCGCGCCATCGCAGGCGGATGGCAGCTCAACGCGATCATGACACTGCATTCCGGTCAGCCCTTCACGGTCAACATGAACGGCGACATCGCCAATACCGGAAACCAAAACGGCTACATGCGGCCAAACGTAATTGGCGCCGCCCGCCTGGATACGCCTTCGCCTTCGCGTTGGTTCAACACCGCCGCCTTCGCTGCACCGGCAGCGTTCACCTTCGGCAACGCCGGGCGCAACATCCTGCGCGGCGATGGCAACGTCAACTTCGACCTGTCGCTGTTCCGCTCTTTCCGGATCCCGCTGCGGGAGGCGTCGAGGCTCCAGATCCGGGCCGAGGCCTTCAATGCGTTCAACCACATTCGTTACGCCAATCCCGTAGCAAACCTGACAAATCCGAACTTTGGTCAGGTCCTGGGCACGGCGTCGCGGGAGCGGCAGATCCAATTGGGCGCCAAGATCGAGTTCTGACAGGGTCGCTCCATATCAGAACCGGCACGTCGGCGCGGCTGGTGCGGATATGCCAGTAGACGGCGGCGGCGATAATCAGCGCTCCCGCGAAGACCACGTAGAAGACCGGGAAGTCCGGCCCGGCCAGGTTGAAAGGGTTCACAGACCCTCGCTTTCTTCCGCCTTACCCCCGACCGATTTCGGGGAGCGGATTCATCATTTCTTTCACTTCCGTTATCGCCCGGACTTGGTTACAGAATGTTGCGAGGATCGCTACAATTCAGTTACGAAACCAAAGAATCCGGTTTGGGCGCACGCCCGTGATCAGCTCGCCGTTCGGCAATACGGCCAGCGAGTGATGGCCCGTGGATGCAACGGCGCCTTCGATCTCGCCGGTCTTTCGATTGATCTTCATCAGCCAACCGGGTGCGCCGTTGGGCTCATTGCGCGGCTGCGCGCCGATCCACAACGCGCCGTTGGCGATGGTCACCGAGAACGTTTTGCCGAGGCCTTCGAACTTACTGATGAACGTGCCGTCGAGCGTGAAGTGTTGCACGAAGCCGTTCTCGCGATCGGCGATGAAAAGCGTGTTGTCGGTGTCCATGGCGATGCCGTGCGGAAGGTTGAATTCTCCCCACTGTTTCACGCGTTTGCCGTCGCCGGTGTATTCGAGCACGCGCTTGTTGCCGTAGCCATCGGCGATGAACAACCGCCCGTTCGGTCCGAACGTGATGTCGGCGGTTCCGACGAAATCGGAGTTGCGTTTGGGCTGCTCGCCGACGCTGATTTCGAGCAGTTTTTTCCCTTCGGGCGTGAACTTGTAGATCATGCTCGACGCGGAGTCGACGGTCCAGATCGAGCCGTCCGGCGCGACACGGATCGAGTGAGGAATCTTGAAGAGGCCTTTGCCCCACTCGCGCAGGACTCTGCCGTTTTTGTCGACGACGACGATTGGCTGCGCGGTGAGGCCGCGCTGCAAGAGGTAGATGCGGCCCTTGCGGTCGACCGCCGCCGATGAGACGAAGCCAAGTTCCCAGCCCGCGCGCGGCGGCTTGACGTTGAGTTCGGTCTTGCGCAGTTTCAACTTCGGAGCGGCGGCGACGCGGGCGCGCAGCTTCGCGGCTTCTTCCGGCGTGGGCTGCGCAAGGATCGTCATTGTGGCGAGGAGCAATCGGAGCATTTGTACCTACTTTTGCGGAATCGTTGCGTTGCGTTGCGCGGCCGAAACGTCGGCCTTGGCGGCGAGTGAAAACATCGGGTCGATGCGGCCTTTGCCTTCGAGCGCGGCGGCGACATACTCGGCAAGCGCGGGGCCATGTTTGTAACCGTGGCCGGAGCCGCCGCCGAGCAGCCAGACATTCGCGTGCCCGGGATGTTTGTCGATGACGTAATCGCCATTAGCCGTGTTCTCGTACTGGCAGACTTCGGACTGCGTGAGAGGCGCGTCCTTCAGCGAGGGGAACCGTTTGGCGATGTAGGCGCGCGCGTGATCGATGACGGCTTTCGTCGGCGCGCGGTCCTGCGTGTCGGGATCGACCGTTGGCCCGTGTGCGTCGATGGCCAGCTTGAAGCCGCGGTTTTCGATGTCGGGAAGGCCGTAGACGCTATCGCCGCCATCGACCCAGCAGGGCATGCGAGGAATACGAAATGCCATGTCGCCGGGCGATGTGCCGAAATAGAACACCTCCTGGCGCGTCGGGTTGATCTTGTTGCCGAGCACTTCGGGAAAGAGTTTCTTCAGCCACGGCCCGCACGCATAGACGTACGTACCCGCGTCGTATTCGTGTTTGCCTGGCGGAGCGACGAAAGCCTGCTCGTAAGTCAGACCTTCACGGACCGTCTCCCGCACGACGGTCTGCACGCCGCGGCGCGCGAGCAATCCGCCGGCATCGTGCTCGTACAGTCCCCACGTGCACGCGCCGAAATCGACTTGCGGATAACGCTTGTCGAGTTCGCCGCGCGTGAGAACTTCGTGACGCACATCCTGCTTCTTGAACACGTGGATCGACTGCCGCGCAAATTCGTCGTTGTCCCGGCACATCCACAACATGCCGGTGTTGTGAAAGAGTGTGGGATCGGTCTTGGCGTAGAACTCCTTATAGAGACGCAGCGCGCGCAGCGACCACTCCGTGTAGATGGCCTTCGTGCCATATCCCATGCGAATGATACGCGTTTCGCCGCCGCTCGACGCGCGGTTGTTGGCGGGGCCGTGTTGATCGACCAGCAGTACTTTCTTGCCGCTTCGATGCAGCGTGCGCGCGAGCCATGCGCCCCAGACTCCGGCTCCGAAGATCGCGTAGTCGTACCTCACGGCAACTCCTTCACGGAGATGTTGCGGAAACGATGTTTGCCGCCGGGAATCCAGCGATTGCCCGCATGGACTTGCACGGCGATGTGGCCATCGGTCGCACCGCCAACCAAACGATTTTCGGTGTCTTTCCAATCGGTGATCTTGATGCCGTTCAACCACACTTGAATGCGCGGCACATCACCTTCGATGCGCGCGCGCAAATGATTCCAGTCGCCGCGCTTGTACCACTCCATCCAATTCGGAATCGCACCTTTGACGCCTTGCAGCTTCTCGCCGTATACGCCGCCCATCGAACCGCCGTCGAGGTAATCGAGCATCACCTGATACGCCTCGCCCTTCTCGCTGGCGCGCAGGAAGAGGCCGCCATCGCAACTGTAGTCCGGGTTGACTTCGAGTTGCACTTCGAAGTTCTTGTAGCGTTTGTCGGTGAGCAAAATACCGCCGTGGCCGGGTTTGTCCTGTGTGCCGGTGATGACGCCGTTGTCGACAACCCAGCCTTGCGTCTGGCCATGATGATTGGTCTTGCTGATGTGCCAGCCCGCGAGGTCGCGCCCATTAAAGATGGAATGAAACTTGGATCCGCCCGGCGCGAGCTCAAACTGATGCGGGACGGGTTGCGCGGCGGCGCGCTGTTTCGCCGCGAGTTGCGCGTCGAGTTCGTCGAGGGCTCTGATCGCCGGCGCGGTATCGACACCGTCGGTGGCGAGCGGTACTTCCACCGAACGCCAACGCGTGTTGTGGACGCCCGCGCGCTTCACGGTGAGCGCATGCACTCGCGTGGCTTGATCCCACATCGGCGTGCGGAGTGTGGCGATGTTGACGCCCTGCGCCCACTCGGTGTGCGTGCGCGTCGCAATCTCGCTACCGTCTATCGAAAGGGTGTGCGGGCCGGGCGAAAGACCGGTGACTTTGACGAGTTGTTGATTCAGGCTTTCGATGAAGTCCGAGGAGTTGATCGCGAGCGCGATGATGGGATCGGCCATGTCGATGGGCATCGGCAGCGCGTCGTCGATTTGCGTCCACGTGACGCGCGGGCCGAAGGCGGCGTTCACGACGCTGGCATTGTCGTACTTGGCGACGCGGCGCGCGGCGTTGTCGATCTCGACGCGGCTGACCGTCGATGGCGCGCTCCACGCGTTGAGCAATGCGCCGGCCATGATGAGATGGCCCGAAGCGCCGGGGTGAACGCGATCGGGGATAATCTTCTTCGCGTCGGCGCTCGATGTCGCGGCGGCTTTGGATAGCATCGCCGTGACGGGGCGATTGAGGTCGGCGACGGAGAGGCCTTGCTGTTTCGCGAGATCGGCGATGAAGCCGGAGAACTTCAGCAGCGTGGCGTTGTAGCCGCCGGGGAAGCGCGGCGGATAGGCGTAGTCGTCGTACGGCGAAGGCTGAATCGCGGTGATGCGCGGTGGATTGGGGGCCTTCTTCAAGGTGTCGACGAGGCTGCGATAGCCGCGCGAGTAGATCTCGAAGATCTGATTGTCGAAGGCGCGCACATGGCCGTCGTTCATGCCGAGCATGATGGTGACGACGGTCGGCTTATAGGCGAGCACATCGCGATCGAGGCGCACTGCGATGCCGCCGCCCGCGCCGCCGCCAACGCGGTCGCCGCCCCAGCCGGAGTGGACGAAGCCGATCTTCGCTTTCGGAAAACGCGTGACCGTGAAGGTCTCGGTGAATGTCGTGTAGAGGCGTTGATCGGTGATCGAATCGCCGAAGAAGACGACGCGGTCGCCGTCTTTCAAGTAGAAGGATTGTGCGAACGCCGCGCAAGCGGCGAGGGCGAAGAGAGCCAAACGCATGGATTGATTATGCTACGCCTAAAAGAACAACCGGAACTCCAGATAAATGTTTCGTGGTGAATTATTCTGCTGCGGGTTGATCTGCCCGAAGTTGGCATTGGTCACATTCGGCGGATTGCCCACGAGTTGGGTGAAATACGGGCTGTTTGTCGAGTTGATGAAGTCCGCGCGCAGTTGCGTGCGCACCCGTTCCTTGATGATGTTGAAATTCTTCTGCAGCGAGAAGTCGTAGTTGGCGAAGCCCATGAACCGCACGTCGGGGAAGCGCGTGGGGAAGTTGCGCAGCGTGAACGGCACTGGCCCGGCGACGCGCGGAAAGAGCGACGTATCGAACCAGCGGCCGAGCGTGCGTTGATCGGCCGGCAACTTCGCGCTGCGGGCTTCGAGCGGTGCGGCGTTGGGGAAGTCGATCGGGAAGCCCGATTGGAACGTCCAGTTCCAGCCGAGTTTCCAGCCGCCGAGTGTTGTCTTGGTGAATGCGTTGCCGCCCTTGTAGGGCAGTTCGTAGGTACCGAGCAGCGATACCTTTTGCGGCACGTCGAAGATCGTGAGGCGTTTTTCGAGGCGCGGTTTGGTGAGGTCGGCAAGGTTGTTGTCCTGCTGATTGGTGAAGACGAGTTGTTCCAGCGTCTTCGAGATCGTGTAGTTCGCCTGGAAGTTCAGGCCGTTGCCGAATCGCTTGCGCACCGAGATCTGCGCGGAGTCGTAACGATTCTTGCCGGCGGGCACATTGGCGGCATTGACGGCGGAGTACTGCGGATACGCGACCATCAACGCGCTGCGCACGGCCGTGGCGCCGTTGAGCGCGGGGTTGTTGGGAAGCAGGCCGGCCATCGGGTTCGTTACGCGTGCGTTGTAGAACGCGGCGGGCTGGCCCAGTTGCTCGGTGGGAATGTAGTTGAGTGCCGATGCGACGGGCAGGCCGTGCGTGAAGTTGCCGATGTAGGAAAGATCGGCGACGGCGCCGCGCCAGAACTCGTGCTGGAAGCCGATCGAATACTGCTCTGAAAGCGGGAGTGTTCGATTGGTGAAGTTGAAGCCGAGACCGAGGCCGAGGTCGGTGGCGAGCCCCAGGCTCGACCCCACGGGTTGCAGCAAACCCGACGGGAACGGATTGCGAATGTTCGCCGAGGGAGTGACGCCATCGATCGTCGTGATGATCGGCGTTGTGCGGCTGAAACCGGTTGCGGGGCCAAGCGCCCACTGGCCAAGCGAGTAGATTCCGAAACCGCCGCGCACGACGGTTCTGTTCGAGAGCTGATACGCCACGCCGATGCGCGGTTGGAAGTTGTTGCGGTCGGTCGCAAAAGCGAGGCGGTCGTCCCGACTCTTGCTGGCGTAGAGCAGACCGCCGGTGAGGTTCCGGCACGCGGGGCAATTCTCGATGCCAGGGCGCGTCTTTACCTGTTCGGCGATCGGACTGGGCGCGCCGAACGCGAAGCCGCGAGTCTGGCGGTTGTAGCGTTCCCAGACGGGCGATTCGTAATCCCAGCGGACGCCCAGATTCAGCG
>VFZW01000233.1 GCA_016871055.1 Acidobacteriota bacterium | reverse complement strand
TGCGAAAAGTAGTGAATCTCGGCGTTCACGCAGCCGTAGAAATGATCGAACCCGCGGGCGTTCGGCAATAGCTTGCGATGCGCGTGCCCAAGGTGCCACTTGCCGATGCACGCCGTCTGATAACCGGCCGATTGCAACGTCTGCGGCAGCAGATGTTCGTCGAGCGGAATGCCGTTCGGCGACCACGCCCGAATCACGTTGTAGACCATGCCAAATCGCACGGGCATGCGTCCGGTGAGCAACGCCGCGCGAGTCGGCGTGCAGTACGGATAGGTATAACAACGGGTGAGCTCGAGGCCCTCGCGTGCGATGCGATCGATGTTCGGCGTGGGCGTCGCGCCGCCGTGGAAACTAACATCGCCCCAACCAAGATCGTCGGCTAGAAAGAGGACGATGTTTGGCTTGCGCGAGCCGGGCGTCTGCGCGGCAAGGGCGGCGGCTAAGCTGCGTCGAGTCATCACCTTGTTCCCATGGTAAACCGCGCACATGCGTACAATGAGGACGTGAAACGAATTCTCTTTGCCGCGGCCTTACTGCTTCCCGCCGCCGAACCGGAAGCGCGCAACGTAAAGACGGTCTATCTCCTCAAGATGACCGCCGGCCTCGATCAGTATCTGGCCAATGAGCTCACCACAGGCAATGTGTATGCAGTGACCACCGATCCGCAGCGCGCCGATGCGTTGTTCACCGACTCGGTGGGCGAAGCGTTTGAAAAGCGAATCGCCGAACTCTACCCGCCTCCGGCCGCGAAGAAAGACGAGAAAGAAAAAACCGAGACGGAGTCGAAGGACCAGGTCGTGCGCCTCGGAACTTCGACCTGGAGCCGCGGCCACGGAACGGTTTTTTTGGTTGACCGCAAAACGCGCAACGTGTTGTGGTCGATGCACCGAACGACCAAGAACACGCAGCGGGCCGAAATGGTGGAGCAAGCGAAAAAGATCGCGGCACAACTCAAGAAAGACCTTGGAATGACGCCGCCGGGAGCGAAGTAATGAAAACGATTCTGATTGGTCTCGCATTGGCGGCTGCCTTGTTGGCGGGCGATATTCGTTCGGGCGGCTCGTTGGTCGGGCGCGTGGAGTCCGATGGAACGGTTCGGCTGCGCGGGACGATCGTCGGGAAATTTGAAAGTGGCGGTTCGATTCGCGTGAAGGGGTCGCTGGCCGGGCAAATCGAATCGGGTGGCCACATCCGTAAGAACGGATCGCTGGTGGGCCGCGTGGAATCGGACGGCACGGTTCGATCGAACGGCTCGATTGTGGGCAAAGTCGAAAGCGGCGGCACGGTGCGGAAGAGCGGGTCAATTGTCGGAAGCGTGGAAGGCGTGGCCAAAGAACTGGCCGCGGTGATTTTCTTCTGGGACTTCTTCGACGTTCCCTGAAACACCCCAAGCGCGTCGGCGGGATTCGGACAGGTCGCACTCCTATGGGCGCGGATGCGAATGCCCTGCTTCCGGCACGGCGCGAGCTATCGTAACTTCACCAGACAATGCAAGGCGCCGAGCCCGATGGTCCTCACGGCCGCTTAATCTTATACAGACTCTGCGCGCCGCGAATGTAGAGCGCGTCCGCGCCGATAGCGGGCGTCGCCATGATCATCTCGCTGATCGTATTCTTGTGCAGCAGCTTGTATTCCGCGCCCGCGCCAATAACGAACGTGTCGCCATCCTCGCTGGCTGCGTATAGCTTTCCGCGAGACGCCCACGGCGAAGCCGTAAACGCCGCCGCCGCCGGATCAATGCGCTGCTTGCCGTAAAGTTCGTTGCCGGTCCGCGCGTCGTGCGCCGTGAAGAAACCCCGGTCCATCAGCGTGTAGTAATTGTCGCCGTAGATGATTGGCGATGGATTATACGGTCCGGCTTGCGGCAACTTCCACGCGATGTGCGCCTCGCCCAGCGTTCCCTTCGCGCCCGGCTTGACGACAAAAACCGGCCGGTTCTGATCTCCCACGTAGCCCGAAGTCAGATAGAGAAGTCCGAACCGTTCGAGCGGCGTCGGAATTGCGATCGTGCTCATACCGCCGAACTCCCAAACGACTTTGCCGTCGAGGTCGTACGACCGGTTCTTCAACGTGCCCGTTGTGACGATTTCAGTCTTTCCATCGTGCTGCCAGATGAAAGGCGTCGACCAGTTGGACTTCTCATCGGAGCGATCCGCCTTCCAAATGACCTTGCCCGTCTTGGCGTCGACAGAAAGAAGCTGGCTCGAGTCGTCGTTATCTTTGAGAATGTACAAGCGGCCCTGATGAAGAATCGGCGAGGCCGCCGTGCCCCAGCCATACCGCGTGTTGTTGGCGCCAAGCGGGAGTGTCCAGGCGATCTTGCCGTCTTTCGTCAGCGCCCACAGACCGTTGTTGCCGAACAGCGCGTAGACCATACTCCCATCGGTCACAGGCGTCTCCGACGCGAAGCTGTTCTTCAAGTGGCGCGACTGCGGCGGCACTCCCTTCCACACTTCGCGCTCCCACACAACCTTGCCCGTCTTGGCGTCGAGCGCCATCACAAGCAACCGGTGTTCGTCGGTTACCTTGCCGCGATTACCGCCAAAATAAAGGCCTTTCTTGGGCGGTTCAATGTCGCCCTTCGAAATCGCGGTGGTGAGATAGATTCGATCGCCCCACAACACCGGCGACGACCAGGCCATGCCGGGGATCGGCGTCTTCCAGGCGACGTTTTCGGTTTCGCTCCAACGCTCGGGGAAAGTCGAGTGGTCGGCTAGGCCGGCGGCGTTGGGTCCTCGGAACTGCGGCCAATTCTGTGCGGCCAGCGCGGCGGTTAGAAATAGTGTGCGGTACACGCAATAATGATCTCATGTTGATGCTGTTCCAGGTGGCGGCGGCGATGCCGCTTTTGCAGGACGGGCGTTTCGAGGATGCCAGCGCGCCGCTGGTCCTGGCATGTAAGCAGGGCGAGGCGAACGGTTGCTACCTGCTCGGCCGGACGCTATACACACTCGAAAAATACGACGCCGCGCTGGCAACGCTACTGCCGTTGCGGGCGACGGATAAAGATTCATGGCGGGTCGATGACGCGATTGCGCTGGTGTACGAGGGCCTCCGTAAACCTGCCGAAGCGGATAAGTATTTTCAATCGGCGATCACCGGCCGCGCGCCGGATTCGAGATATCACTACGGACGATTCCTGATTCGCGAAGGACACGCCGAGAAAGCTGTCGCAGTGCTCGCCGCGTCCGCGAAGGAATTCCCCAAACACGAACTCACGCGGTTCGAATTAGGCCGCGCGTATTCTCAACTCGGGCGCCTTCAGGAAGCGGAGATACAACTAGCGCTGGCGCCTACGCTGGACGAAGCGCGCCGATTGCTTATCAAAGTTCGAGCTAGAAAATGACTACGAAGCCGCGGCCTTTTTGCGCGTCGTCTTCTTTTTCTTATCCGGCGCCTGCCGGTCGCTCTTCTTCAGGTTCGGAAGCACGATGGAGAGTACGAATTTCTTCTCGCCGTGGTCGTCGAAATTAATCTTGATGTGCTCTTCATTGCACTCGACGACTCCGCCGAGCCCGAACTTGGGGTGTTCAACTTGCGCACCAGCCGCGAAGGCGGGTTTGGCCATGAATAGTCTCCTTTTCAAATGGTAACACGATTGCTCTGGCAAAATGGGAGGACGCCGGCAGTTTGGCGTCGAGAACACCTTGACTAAACTCACGCTTATCTTATTGACCACATTCAGCTTGCTCGCGCAGCGAGAACGCGTGAAGCGGGAAAGCGACCGGCCCTTGGTTGCCGCCGAACCGCCCGCGAATATTCCCGAAGGGGAATTGAGTCCGCGGGCCGGTGGTTCATTTGGGAGATATGCGGTTGTTTTTGAGCAGGATCCCGTGGCCGCGACGCGAGAGTCGATGACGGCGTCGGCGCGCCAGCGGGTGCTCGAAGGGCGGTCGCGTGCGAAAGCCGCGGTTGCGGCGCGAGGCGCGCGCGAGTTCGGATCGGCCGAGGTGCTCGTAAATGCCGTGTTTGTTGAGTCTTCCGATGAGACGGCCAAGGCGCTGCGCGAAATCCCGGGCGTGAAATACGTGCAGGAAATCCGCGGCTACCGGCTGAAGCTGAACAAAGCGCACGATGTAATTCGCACGGCGCAGGCCTGGACGCAGTTCAATGGACAGCCGAACGCCGGCGCCGGCGTGAAGATCGGCATTATCGATTCCGGGATCGACCACAATCACCCGATGATGCGCGATGCGTCGCTGACGATGCCGGCGGGTTATCCGAAGTGCGCGGGCGACGACTGTAACTACACCAATTCGAAAGTCATCGCTGCACGCAGTTATGTCGATCGTCTGGTCTATGCCTTCGACGGCGACACGCGGCCCGACGATCTTTCACCGCGCGACCGCGTGGGGCATGGAACGGCGGCCGCTTCCGCCGCGGCCGGTGCGATCGCCGATACGCCTCTTGGGCGAACGTCGGGCGTTGCACCGAAGGCGTATCTCGGGAATTACAAGGTCTTTGGATCTCCCGGCGTAAACGACATCACCTTCGACGATACGAT
Source organism: Acidobacteriota bacterium (assembly GCA_016871055.1). Classification (GTDB taxonomy): domain Bacteria; phylum Acidobacteriota; class Terriglobia; order Bryobacterales; family Bryobacteraceae. Next base: position 6,548 of record VFZW01000233.1, on the reverse strand, counting down.
TATCGCGGCACTGGAGGCGGCGCTGCTGGACGGCATGGATATCGTCTCTATGTCGCTCGGCGGGGCGGCGTTGTGGAGTCCGGAGGACCGGGGGCGGGTTTGTATGAAGACCACTGGCGTGGCGTGTGATCTGCAAGTCGAAGCCGTTGAAAACGCCATTCGGCGGGGACTTGTCGTGGTTGTCAGCGCGGGCAACGAAGGCGAGCTGGGGCTGGAGGTCCCATCGTTGAATACGATTGGATCGCCGGGAACGGCGCCGTCGGCGATTACAGTCGGTGCGTCTGTGAACGGGCACATCTTGTACCAAACGGTTCGAGCTGGCAATTTGCCCCGCATCAACGCCTACTTCGGCAACGGACCCCGCCCCGGTTCGCCGCTCCAGGCGGCGGCGCGAGATGTCGCGCAATTGGATAATACCGGCCGCGCATGTGGCAATCTCGCGGCGGGATCCCTCGCCGGACGGATCGCACTGATTCAACGAGGCGACTGCGCGATTTCGATCAAGGTCAACAATGCCCAAAAGGCGGGCGCGGTCGGCGTTGTGGTCTATCAGCAGAGCGGGAACGGAATCTTTACGCCTGGCGGTTTGAGCACCACGGGCATTCCGGCGGTGATCGTAGGCAAGGACAACGGCGCGGCGCTGGTCCAATTTGCGAATTCGAACCCGAATGGTGTTGTGACGCTCGATCCCGCGCTGACAGAGATCAATGGACCGGCCGTCGAAGTGGCGATTTTCTCGTCGCAAGGCCCGACGATTGGGACGTATTCGATTAAGCCGGAAGTAGTCGCGGTCGGCACGGATCTATTGTTGGCGACCCAGACCTATGATCCCAATGGCGACATGTACGACGCATCGGGCTACACGCGCGCCGAAGGCACCAGTTTTTCGGCGCCGTTGGTCGCGGGCACGGCGGCGCTCGTGAAACAGCGGAATTCGCGGCTGACTCCGGCGCAGGTGAAATCGGCCGTGGTGAATACAGCCGATCCGGATATCGACGATTTCGACTACGACGGAGATCGGGTGAAGGCGTATCAATCGGGCATCGGCGCGGGACAGTTGGATGTCGCCCGCGCGGTTCGCGCCAATGTTGCGGCCGAACCGGCGACGGTAAGCTTCGGCGTACCCGCGTCGTTCCCACGTACCGCCCAGATCCGGTTCGTAAATACCGGCACCGCGGCGGTGAATTTGCGTTTCTCCGTTGCGGAGCGGGTCAAAGCGAACGGCGTTACCGTCGCGGTCTCGCCCACGACCGCGACTGTGAATGCGAACCAAACGGTAACGGTGACCTTGACGATTTCCGGGACAAAACCAACCGCGAGCAACTGGTACGAAGGCTCGGTCGTCGCCGACGGCGGCGCCGTGCAACTCCGCGTGCCGTATGCCTACTTCGTTGGCGATTCGACGGTGTTTAACTTGTTGCCCCTGACCGGGCTCGGCTTCGTCGGAGTCGCGGGGAATCCGATCTCTCGCTTGAACCTGAAGGCGATCGATAAACAAGGCGTGCCGGTCGACAAAAGCCCCGTGCGGTTCCGCGTGGTGTCGGGCGGCGGGTCAATCTTAGAAGGTTCCGAGCAGACGGACGTAGTCGGGATCGCCGACGGGCGAGTGCGGCTAGGGGCATCGATCGGTCAGCAGGTTTTCAGCGCCGAGACCGGTGGAAAAACTGTGGAATTCATCGGGCGGGCGATTCAACAGCCGGTGATCCAAAATGGCGGTGTCGTCAACGCGGCGAGCGGGCAAGCGGGTAACGGGTTGGCGCCGGGATCCTACATTTCGATCTTCGGCGCGGCGCTTTCGGACGCGACTGTGAGTTACTCGACGACCTATTTGCCGGTGTCGCTGGCCAACATCAGCGTTGGGCTCGACGTTCCCGGCGCGCGGAAAAGCCAGGCCGGGCGATTGCATTTTGTCAGCGCCGGGCAGATCAACTTGCAGATTCCATGGGAGTTAGCCGGCGAATCGTCGGTGAACTTGAAGGTTTCCTACGGCGATCACTCCAGCGCCTTTGTTCGTGTTCCGCTTAACGACCATTCTCCGGCGGCGTTCGAATTCAACGATCCGGGATCCGGACGGTTGATGGCGGCGGCGCTCGATGAGAATTTTGCATTGATAACATCGGGCAACGGCGTGCGCCGAGGTTCTGGAATTGCACAGATTTACGCGAATGGACTCGGCCCGGTTACGAATACGCCGCCTTCGGGCGAACCCGCGCCATCGCAACCTCTGGCGACATGCAGGGTTCAACCGGAAGTGACGATAGGAGGGAGAGCGGCCGCGGTGCAGTTTTGCGGGCTTGCTCCTGGATTTGTCGGGTTGTACCAGTTGAATGTTTCGGTTCCGGCCGATGCTCCGACTGGCGTGCAACCGCTGATTATTCGCGCCGGGGGCGTGGCCTCGAAAACATCCGCGATCGCCGTACGGTAGGTGAACATGAGGTTTTTCAGCCTCGGGGTTTGGTTTGCGCTGGCTGCGGCCGCGCAGATTCTGCCCGACTGGCACATTGTCGAACTTGCAGAGCCGTCGAGGGTGAAGACGCGCGAGGCACAGGCCAGCGTGCGCGCGGTGGTCGCGGCGCGGTTCGCCGGGCGGGCGGCGGTGCGGGAGTCGCTCGAGGTCGTTGCGAATGCGCTTGTCGTGCAAGGCGATGTCTCCGAGGCGGAATTGGCCGCGATGCCGGGCGTGAAGAAGGTATGGCCGGTTTACGCGATTCGGCATGAGATGGACCGGGCGGCGTCGATCATTGGCGCGACGCGCGCTTGGGAGTTGATCGGCGGGCCGGAAACCGCCGGCGTAGGAGCGAAGATCGGGATCATCGATTCGGGTCTGGACGTGAAGCACCCAGGGTTTGCGTCGGGTGGATTCGCGCTGCCGGAGGGATATCCGAAAGGCACGAGCCAGGAGACGCGGGACTTGGCGGGCGGCAAGGTGATCGTTTATCGGACCTACGATTCGCTGCTCGGCAATCCGGAATCGGGCGAGGACCGATCGGGGCACGGCACGGGCGTGGCGATGGTCGCGGCGGGAGTCAAAAATAAAGGGCCGTTCGGCGAGATTCAAGGCGTTGCGCCTGGTGCATACCTCGGCGTATACCGCGTTTTTGGCGGCGCGAATGGCGACGAATCGAATACCAGCGTGTTGGTAAAGGCGATCGACGACGCGGCGGCCGACGGTATGGATGTCGTTAACATGAGCCTCGGTTCCGTTCCCGCGATTCGCCCGGAGCGCGACTTTGCGATCACGGCGCTTGATCGTGCCGCGTCGCTGGGCGTTACGGTGGTAAAGTCGTCGGGCAATAGCGGACCGGCGAGGCTGACGCATACCTCGCCGGCGATGGGATCGCAAGGCTTGACGGTTGGAGCGAACTGGAACGGGCGCATTTTCGGTTCCGGAATCCGCGTGAACGACGGCGAACCGATTTTGGCGGTACCAGGAGATGGTCCGGCGCCGGCGGGGCCGGTCCGCGGCCCATTGAAAGATATCGCCGGGGTCGATAAGACGGGTTTGGCTTGCGACGGTTTGCCGGGCGGATCTCTGGCCGGTAACGTCGCGCTGATCTTACGTGGCACCTGTACGTTCGAAACCAAGCTGAACAACGCAACGGCGGCGGGCGCGATCGGAGCGGTCGTCTATACGCACGCCAACGAACCGGATCCTGTGCGAATGGGAACCGGCAGCGCGCAGCTACCGGCGGTGTCGATCAGCTATCGGAACGGCTTGGCGGTGAAAGCGCTGCTGGTGGAGATGCCGGATTCGACCGTGGAACTCACGTTCACGGCCGGGCTCGCCTTTCCGATTCCACATGAAACGATCGTGTCGTTTTCGTCGCGCGGACCGGGCGGGGACGACTCGATCAAGCCCGACCTAGTCGCTGTCGGCGCGGAGGTCTATACGGCCGCGCAGAAGGCGAACCGGAACGGCGACTTGTACGACCCGAGCGGCTACACGTTGATAGACGGCACCAGTTTCGCGGCGCCGATGGTGGCTGGCGCGTATGCAGTCGTGAAGTCCAATCGCCCGGGCCTGCGGCCGGATCAATATCGGTCCTTGTTGGTGAATTCGACGACTCCGTTCCCGGCTTCTGTGCAGAATGCGGGATCGGGGCTGCTCGACGTGGGCGCGGCGATTCAGGCGCGGTTGACGATGGATCCGTACTCGGTGAGTTTCGGTCTCGGCGGCCAGCGGGCGAACTTGGACCGGCTGATTCGAATTCAGAACGCGAGCGCGAACGTCGGGACTTGGCGCGTCGCCATCGACAGCAAAAATGCGGCGAAGGCGACCGTCGAGCCGGCGGAGTTTTCGCTCGGCCCGGGCGATCGGACCGATATCCGCATCCGCCTGACCGGAGACTTCGCGATCGGCGAATACGAAGGATTTCTGGTGTTCCACCGCGTCGACGCGCCGGAAGACGAACGTCCGCAGCGGCTCGCCTACTGGTACGGTGTACCGAACGGACAGCCTGCCGCGGCGACGCTTCTTCCATCGCCGCCCTCTTCAGCGAGCGCGGGATCGACCGTCGATCTGAACCTTCTGGCGACCGACGCGATCGGCGCAACGGTGGCCAGTGAACCGCCAAAGGTGACGGTGCTGGAGGGGTCTGGAGAATTCGTGAGTGTAACTTCGCAGGATTCCACCTTTGCGGGGTACTGGCGGATCCGGTTGCGGATGGGTCCGGTTTCGGGGCAGATCAATCGTTTCCGGGTGGAGATGGGGCCGGTCATTCGAGAGGTGTCGATCCGAACGCGGTAATTGCTATACTGCCACTAGGCCGCATGGAAGAACTGAAAAAGAAGCTGCAAGACGAAATTGCGGCTCTTGAGCACGAGTTTCGCACCGAGCTCCCGAAGGAGATTCTGCGGGCGCGCGAGCTCGGGGATTTGAGCGAAAACGCCGAGTATCACGCCGCCAAAGAGCGGCAGGGCTTGGTCAACGCGCGGCTGGGGCAGTTGCGGAAGCGACTGCAAGATCTTTCGATGATCGATCTGACGAAGGTCCCTCGGGACCGCGTTGGATTTGGGTCGACGGTGATCGTTTTCGATATGATCAAGGAAGAAGAGTTGACCTACCGGTTGGTGGCCAGCGAGGAGTCGGACGTGAAAAACGGCCTGATTTCAACGAGTTCGCCGATCGGCAAGGGTCTTCTTAACAGGCAAGCTGGGGACGAGGTCAAGATCCAGGTTCCGGGCGGAACGCTGCAGTTCGAAGTCGTCCGCCTAACGACAATTCACGGCGAAGTACTGGAGTAGTTCCGAAATGACCATCACGCGCGCCATCGGGGCGGGCTGCAACTCGATCATCCTGCTGATTGTCCGGGGATTGGCGCTATCGCGCATTCATCCGAACATGCTGACGCTGATCGGCCTTCTGATCAACGTTTACGCGGCGGTGTTGCTGGCCCGCGGCGAGTTTCTCTATGGCGGACTCGTGGTGATCGGCGCCGGGCTGTTCGACATGGTCGACGGGCGTGTGGCGCGGCACACGAATCAGGTCACGCGGTTCGGAGCGTTCTTCGATTCCGTGCTTGATCGTTACTCGGATCTCGGACTGCTGATGGGCTTGCTGGTCTACTACGCCAACATCGACCGGTTTTTCTACGTCGTGCTGACGGCGGTTGTAATGACGGGTTCGGTGATGGTGAGCTACACGCGTTCGCGCGCGGAAAATCTGATTCCGACCTGCAAGGTCGGTTTCGCCGAGCGGCCGGAACGCGTGGTGCTGCTGATTATCGGCGCGTTGTTTGACCGGATGGCTCCGGCGTTGTGGATGCTGGCGATTCTTTCGAACCTGACCGTGATTCACCGGATGCTGTACACGTACCAGCAGGCGAAGGCGCTGGAAGAGGCGCAACTCCGGCCGGCGGGCGGGCCAAGGGAATCGGCCGCGGCGGCGCGGAAGGGTTAGGCGGCACGGCGGCGCTTCATGATTCGAACGACTTTGCCGTACGCTTTTCCTTCGAGCGAATCGAGGGTGAGGTGGCAGATGTCGTTTTCTTCGCCGAGTTTGCTGCTCCACCTTTGGTCTTCTTTCCAGCTTCTGGCGGCGTGCCTGACCAAACCGTCAGCGCCGGCATATCTTGCGATCTTGTCGAACCCAGGTTCTGGGTCCGCGCTGGTGCACTCAACGAAGAGCAATCGCTTGTATAACGCGAGAAACGCCTCCAGAGTCTCTTCTTGCGGGACTTCCGCAAGCCATCGTTTTCCCGGCCAGAACCCGGGCGGGGCTGGCCAACAGTACGTAGCGGTGTCGTTGACGGACCAGGAAACGGAGTTGTAGGTTTCCTCGGGCGGGCTGGTAATTTCGAAAGGCTAGCCGAAGAGGCCTGGAAAAACCTCTTCGATCTCCTCGCGCGTCATTCGCCGAGATAACCCTTCGCGGTTGCGTATTCGAGCCAAGCTCGTTTCTGTTCATCCAAGGTGGTGGCATTCGTTGCCGGGTTGTCGCCCGTAATGCCGTCTAGCGGGAGTTTACTGCGAAGAGCGCTTACCTCGTGCGGGAGCGCGAGGTAAGCGGTTCATTGTGAATCACTTAGCGGGCATGCGCTCGGGCGATT
>VFZW01000232.1 GCA_016871055.1 Acidobacteriota bacterium | reverse complement strand
CCAGAATCTCAAGCTGAAGCGCCGCACGCTGGCGAAAGAAAGCCAAGAAAGCCGCCGCCAGCCCCACCAACGGAGGCGAACAAGGGAATCGAAGGAAGAAAGGCAAACCCCAATTTATCAGCAACTTCGGGGTTTGCGAGAACCACAATCGAAATGCGATCGCGGTGTACGAGGAGATGCTGTCGTATCTGCCGCCAGTGCGCCACGGCGAGGTAGTGAAACAGCTGGAAGAGGCAAAGCGGATGAACGGAAAGAAAGGCGGACCTGCATGACGCCGGTGACGACCGAGATCGAGCCGGGGGTCACACTATCGGCATTGCAGACAGCATGGCACGGCACTGAAGCGGCGGCGCCTCCTCCGGCGCCTTCGGAAGCCGCGAACCCGGAAGAACTGGCGAGCCTGGAAAAAGCGCTTGCTGTCGACGCCGGCGTGTCTCCACCTCCGGCAGCGCAAAAAATACGCCGCGCAAGTTTTCTGGATTTGCGCGCGGTACCGCAGGTTTCCGAGCAGGACGCGATGCGGGTATTTCCGATGATGGGCCCGGCGTTCCCGGGCGAGTGGAAGGAGCAGATCCGTCAACTGCGAACGCGGCTGAACGGCCTGCAAGCGGAATCGGCGACGCAGGAGCAGGAGTTGCAGATTGTGGCGATCTCGAATTTGCGGGCCGCTTCGCCGCGACACGGACTGGCGGCGAATGTGGCGCTGTCGATGTCGTCGATGCGCGACATGCGCGTGCTAGTGATCGACGCGAAGCTGGCAACATCGGATATGCACGAACTGCTGGGTGAAAGCGCTGGGGCGGGGTTGTGCGAAGCGTCGCGCGCGAAACGCGAAGACCTGCCTGCAAGCTTCCGGCGGATAACGGGGACACAGATCTACTTAATGCCGGGAGGCGACGCGGCGGCGCATCCCCTCGATCCGTTGGATCTGCGCGGCGTGCATGCGGTTCTGCAGTCGCTGCGGGCGCAGTTCGATTGGATATTGCTCGATTGCCCGTCGTTCGATTCGCCATCGGATGCGATGGCGATGACGATGTTCGCCGATGGAACGGTATTGGTCGTGGAACGCGAGATGGACCGGTTCGATGGGATGGAACGGGCGCTGGGGCAAGTGCAAGGGAAACGGCTGCTCGGCGCGGTCATTGTGTAACCTAGATGGATGGCGGAGCGGCTCCATTCGCTCGATCAATTTCGCGGCTACACAGTGGCGGGGATGTTTCTCGTCAATTTTCTCGGCGGTTTCGCTGCGGTGCATCCGCTGCTGAAGCATCACAACACCTATTGCAGCTACGCCGATACGATCATGCCGCAGTTCTTCTTCGCGGTCGGCTTTGCGTTGCGGCTGGTGAATCCATCGCGTTGGAAAGCGGTGAAGAGGGCGCTGGGGTTGATTCTTGTCGGCGCGGTCGTGTATCACCTCGATGGTAAATACGCGACGTTTGATGCGCTTTCGTGGAGCGAGTTTTTTTCGACGGCGTGGCGGCGATCGTTGTTTCAAGCGCTGGTGCATATCGGCGTGACGACGGTGTGGGTGCTGCCGGTGATCGCGTTGACGGCGCGCACGCAGGTGCTATGGATGGTTGGATCGGCGGTATTGCATGTGGTTCTTTCGGCAACGTGGTGGCATGCGTGGTTGCGGGAGAACCGCGTGATCGACGGCGGGGCGCTGGGATTCCTCACATGGGCAATTCCGACTTTGTTCGGGTCGCTGGCTTGTTCTTATCTGCTGTCGAATGGGCGTGCGGCGGCGTATTCGCGGTTTGCCAAGGTTTCAGTAGCGGCGATGGTTGGAGGCTACGCTTTATCGTGCTTAACGAACGGAGGCGTGCTTGCGGCGCCGCCTTTTGTCGCGCCGTGGCATGAACGCGACATGTGGACCATGAGCCAGCAAGCGGGGAGCGTTTCTTACTTGCTATTCGCGGCGGGATTTTCTTTGGCCGCCTACACGGTTTTCATGTGGCTGTGCGATGAGCGCGGATGGCGCGTTGGAGTGTTTCGAACGTTGGGCGTGAATGCGTTGACAGGCTATGTTCTGCACATGCTGGTTGAAGATGCGGTGAAACCGTTTGCGCCGAAAGACTCGCCGCTCTATTGGGTGGTGGCGATGTTTGCGGTGTTCTTCACGATTGTGTGGGCGATGATGCGGTCGCTTGAGAAGAACAACGTTTATATAAAGCTGTAGAGCTTGGCGGGGTTATCGGCGAGGATCTTCTTTCGCGTGGCTTCGCCGGGCGCCCAGATGGGGAGTTGATTGAGCAGGCGGCCATCGTCGATGTTCATCGGCTTCGAGACGGTTGTGGCGGGGCGGCCGGCGGGGCCGGGAGAATCGGGATGGGGCCAGTCGGTGCCCCACACGATGCGATCGGCGTTGGCGGCGATGAGGGCTTTGGCGAGAGGAGCGGCGTCGGGGTAGTCCGGGCCCTTTTCGGAGGCGCGATAGGCGCCGGAGATCTTAACGTAGGCCTTGCCGGATTTAACGAGGTCGAGGAGATCGGAGAAGCCCGGTTGATCGACGCCGAGCGCGGCCTTGGCGCCGCCGAAGTGATCGAAGACGACGGGGACCGGAGCGTTGAGTACTTCGTTCTTGATTGCGCGAATGACGGCGAGGGTAGTGAACATTTGAATATGCCAGCCTCGGGACTTCATTCGTTCCGCGGCTCGGATGAAGCGTCTGCGGCCTTCGGCGGGATCGTTGACGCCGGCAGTTGCGAGATTCAGACGAATGCCGCGGACGCCGGCTTTGTGCATGGCGTCGAGGTCGCGATCGGGAGTGTCGTCGCCGATGACGGCGATGCCGCGGGCAGTCTTGCCGCGCGCTTTGAGGCCCCAGATGGTGGCGGCATTATCAGTGCCGTAGACGCTGGGCGTGACGATCACGACGCGTTCGATGCCGAGATTTTTGTGGAACTTGGCCATGTCGGCCGGAGTGGCGGGTTCTGGGGTGTAGGAGCGGCCGGCGAAGAATGGGAATCTTTTGGGATCACCGAAGATGTGGGTGTGGCAGTCGCAGGCATGGGCGGGAAGCCTAAAGTTGACAGGGGCGGCCATGGAGGCCAGCGTTCCGATTGCGGTTCTGCGCGTGATCATCGTCCGACAGTATATCGCTGGCCGCGCGCTACAATAGCCCCATGCAAGGTAACGAACAGGTCATCGCACATTTGAACGAAGTTCTGAAGGCGGAGCTCACCGCTATCAACCAGTATTTTCTGCATGCGGAAATGATGGAGAACTGGGGATACACGAAGCTGGCCAATTACACGAAGAAAGAATCGATCGACGAGATGCGGCACGCCGAGGCCGTGATGGAGCGAATCCTGTACTTGGAAGGCGCGCCGGGAATGACCGAGTTGTTCGCGCTTCGCATCGGCAAGACGGTGAAAGAGCAGTTGACCAACGACCTGGCGCTGGAATTAGAAGCGCTGCCGCGCTTGAACAAAGCGATTAAGACGGCGACCGAAGTGGGCGATAACGGGTCGCGGGAACTGTTCGAGAAGATTCTTGTCGACGAAGAGCATCATGTCGATTGGCTGGAGGCGCAGTTGCATCTGATCGCCGAAGTTGGCGAGGGGAATTATCTGGCGCAGCAGATTCATAAAGCGGAATAGATGCGTTTCGTTTGTTTGGTCCTGGTATTTTCGGCCGCGCTGACCGCGCAGAGGGATCTGGCGGGGTCGGCGCGCATCCGGGTGTCGCTCGAAAAGTTGCAGACGCTTGGGCGGGTGTTGCATATCGCGGCGCACCCCGACGATGAAAATACCGCGTTGCTGGCGCTATCGGCGCGGGGCTGGAAGTACCGTACGGCGTACTTGAGTCTAACGCGCGGCGAGGGCGGGCAGAACCTAATCGGCAGCGAGCAGGGCGAGTTGATGGGGGTGATCCGCACGCAGGAGTTATTAGCGGCGCGGCGGATCGATGGGGCGGAGCAGTTATTCACGCGGGCGATCGATTTTGGATTTTCGAAAACCGCCGATGAGACGCTGACCAAGTGGGACCGGGATAAGGTCCTTTCCGATGTCGTGTATCACATCCGGCGGTTTCAACCGGATGTCATTGTGCTGCGGTTTAGCGGCACGCCGCGCGATGGGCACGGACAACATCAGGCGTCGGCGCTATTGGGGAAAGAGGCGTTCGAGGCGGCGGCGGATGGCTCGAAGTTTCCCGGACTTCCGCCGTGGCGGGCGAAGCGGCTGGTTTTGAATGTCGCGTCGTTTAGTCCGGCGATGGAAAAAGAAGCGGAGGCGCTGCCCGCGAAGATCACACTGGATTTGGGCAAGTACGATCCAGTGCTTGGTTATTCTTACGGGGAGATAGCCGGGACGAGCCGCAGTCAGCACCGATCGCAGGCGATGGGTTGGCGGGAGGACAAAGGCGCGCAGCGGAATTTCTTCGTGGTAATTGGCGGAGATGGGGCGTCGAGGGATTTGTTCGACGGGATCGATACTTCGTGGAAACGCGTCGCGGGATCGGAGGCGGTGGAGGCGGCGTTGGCGCAGGCGCTACGCGAGTATAACGGGACGGATGCGGCGCGCATTATACCGTTACTCATATCCGCCCGACGGGAGTTGGTGAAGTTATCGGACAGGTGGGTTTCTGAGAAATTGGCGCAGTTAGATGAGTTGATCGCTAACTGCGCGGGGCTGTTCCTCGACGCCGGATCTCCGAAGTATCACGTAGGCGCGGACCGGTCGGTGGAGCTGCGGCTGTCGGCGATAAATCGGAGCGCGGCGCCGGTGACCTGGGAGTCGGTTGCCGTGGAGGGAAAGTCGGTAACTTCTGGAAAATCCCTGACGGCTGGCATCGGCGTGACGGAATTATTGACAGTGAAAATGCCGCTTATTCCAACACAGCCTTACTGGCTAGCCCGGCCGCGCGGCGAGGCGATGTACGACATACCGATTCAACGGGCGCTTGATAATCCGGATGGACCGGCGGCACTTACCGCGGCGTTCGTCCTGAATATTGGCGGCGAACGGATTACGCTGGTCCGCCCTGTTATGCACCGATACGTCGATCGTATCTATGGGGAATTGACAAGGCCGCTGATTAGTGTGCCGGATGTTGTCGTGAAATTCTCCGAACGCGGATTGCTATTTCCATCGCGTGCGGCGCGGCGCGTCACCGTGCAGGTTACCGCGATGGAGCCGAATGCGAAGGGAACGGTTCGGCTAGGGCTGCCTGCTGGGTGGGCGGCCAACCCGGCGACACAACCTTTTGATCTGACGAGCGCCGGCGAGCAAACGGCGGTGTCTTTCATGGTGGCGCCTCCCGCCGGAGCGGCGACAGCGGTCGTTACCGCCGTTGCCGAAGCAGGCGGGAAGAGTTACTCGACCTCGATGACATCAATTGAATATCCGCACATAACGCCGCAGGCTGTATTCGCGCCCGCGGAGGCGACGTTTATCCGCGCCGATATGCAGGTTTCGGCGCGGCGGATCGGCTATGTGATGGGATCCGGCGATGACGTTCCGAAGGCGCTGGAGCAGCTTGGGTGTGAAGTAATCTTCTTGTCGAAGGACGATCTGGCGCACGTGAGCACGGCGAAGTTCGATGCGATCGTGACCGGCGTCAGGGCGTTTAATACGAGGCCGGATCTGCGAGCGAACGCCAAGCAGTTGTTCGACTATGTCGCGGCGGGCGGCCGGTTGATCGTACAGTACAACGTGATGGAGGGTGGGTTCTTTGGCGGTAATCCGAAGTTACTCGAAAATATTGGACCCTTTCCGATATCGATCAATCAGGGCCGGGTGACGGAAGAAGACGCGCAGGTGGAGTTTAATGCGGCGCATCCGTTGCTGCTGTCGCCAAACCGGATCGGCAAGCCGGATTTTGATGGCTGGGTGCAGGAGCGGGGCCTCCATTTTGCCGCGAAGTGGGATCCGAAGTATGAGACGTTATTTTCGATGCACGACAAAGGTGAGGCTCGACTGAAGGGGGGTACATTATTCGCGCGCCACGGCAAGGGAACGTACATCTTTACTCCGCTTAGCTGGTTCCGGCAGTTACCGGCAGGCGTGCCCGGCGCCTATCGAATCTTCGCGAACTTTTTGAGCGCACAGCAATGAGCCACGAAGATCCGCCGCCATTTCTGGGAACGTGGCCGCGACTCTATGTCGCGGTGTTGATCTACCTAGTGATATTGATCGGTGTGTTCCATGCATTTACGAGGGCGTGGCGATGAGGCCGTGGGATTGGGTTGTCCTGGTAATAACGGTCGTGGCGATTGTGGCCTACGGACTGTGGAAGTCACGGGATAGCAACACGACGGATAAGTACCTGCGGGCCGGCAAGTCGATGCCCTGGTACGCGATGGCGTTGTCGATCATGGCGACGCAAGCGTCGGCGATTACGTTCATCTCCACCACCGGACAGGGATATGTCGACGGCATGCGATTCGTGCAGTTTTATTTCGGCTTGCCGATCGCGATGGTCATCCTCTCGATGACGGCCGTGCCGATTTTTCACAAGGCGAATGTCTACACGGCGTATGAATATTTGGAAAACCGATTCGACGCGAAGACGCGGACACTGGTAAGTATTATCTTTCTTATTCAGCGCGGGCTGGCGGTGGGGTTGGCGTTGTCGGCGCCGGCGATCGTTCTTACGGTAATCCTGGGCTGGCCCGATGAGTGGACGACAATCGCGATGGGGATTGTGGTCGTCGGCTACACGGTACTGGGCGGCGTCCAGGCGGTCACCTGGACGGATTTTCAGCAGATGCTGATCATGATGGCTGGCTTGGCGGCGACGTTGGCGATGGCGATTTGGCTGCTGCCGGATAATATCGGGCTAACGGGGGCGCTAACGGTTGCGGGCGCGGCCGGCAAGTTGAATCCAGTAACGACGGCGTTTTCCTGGAATGACCGGTATAACTTATGGAGTGGACTGTTTGGCGGCACCTTCTTGGCGCTTTCGTATTTTGGCTGCGACCAGAGCCAGGTGCAGCGCTATCTGACCGGCAGTTCGATCGCACAAAGCCGGTTGAGCCTGCTGTTCAATGCTGTTGCAAAGATCCCGATGCAATTCTTGATACTGCTGACCGGCGCCGTCGTCTTTGCGTTTTTCACGTTTGTGCAGGCCCCAATCCTGTTTCAACGCGAGGATATGGCGAATCTGCGGAAAGACCCAAAGTATGGCGTGTTGCAGCAGACCTATGATCGGGCATTTACCGAACGACGCGATGCGGCGGAGCGGCTAACAGCGGGAGATGAGTCGGCCAAGGCGGCCTATGTGCAGTCGCAACAGAAGATCGATCAGGTCCGGAAAGAGGCGTCGGCGATCACAAAATCGAACGACACAAATTATGTTTTTCTGCATTTCGTGACGCACTATCTGCCAGAGGGAATTGTGGGAATTATCATCGCCGCGATTCTCGCCGCGGCGATGTCGACGATTTCCGGTGAGATTAACTCGCTGGCGACGGTGAGCGTGATCGACATCTACAAGCGCGTGTCGTCCGCGGGCACGGATGCGCATTACTTGCTTGTCTCTCGTCTCGCAACGGCGTTCTGGGGCGTCTATGCCGTGGTTACGGCTCGGTTTGCGAAGAACATGGGATCGCTGGTTGAAGCGGTGAATCTGTTGGGGTCGTTCTTCTACGGGGGGATCCTAGGCGTATTCGCGCTGGCGATGTATTTCCCGAGCGTCAACGCAACCGGTGCTTTCGTCGGCGTACTCGTTGGAGAAGCGGTAATTTTCGCGCTACACTTTACAGGCGCGACTTCGTTCCTTTGGTACAACGTGATCGGCTGCGTGGTGGTGATTGTTACGGGGGTGGCTGTTTCGTCCGTAACGCATACGCGGACGAATTAGCAAGCCGTCCCGATTTTACGAGCCAGTTTCGGAGCATCCGCGAGAAATCTTCAATCGCGGCGTCTGTGTACAGTTGCTCGATCGAATATTTCATCTTCCGACGCCAGTTCGGGTATTGCCAGGTTGATCCCGGCAGGTTTTGCTGTTCTGTTTCCTTGGTGAGGTCTTCCTGATTTAACACAAATAGCCGCGCGGGGGAGGAGGCCAGGAAACCAACAATGGCATTGTGTAGATGACCGTCGATTCCGAGGATCTTGGCGGCGTCACGCGGATAACCGGCAGGCAGGAGCGATAAGTCATGCAGGACTTCGAGTAATTTGTGCTTATCTTCAAGGCGGTTCCGAATCTGATCGCGATAAGAAGTTTCATCGAGCAATAGTTGAGCGGAACGGCGGGACTCGATATCGCGGCCGAGCCACCAACCGGCGATGGTTGGCAGGTCGTGCGTCGTCGAGGAGATAACTGCATTTTCCGGATACTCATCCGGACGCTTGAACCGGCCGTTTTCGGCGCGTTCGAAATAGAGCAGTCGATAACTCAGGACACCGAACTGTGACAGGCCTTGACGTACGTAGTCTTCAACGGTACCTAGATCTTCGCCGATGATCATTACACGATTTCGATGACTCTCGAGAGCGACGATGCGAAGGAGATCGCGCCAGTGCTCGCACACATAGGTCCCCTCGGTGGCGTCGCAACCTTCCGGTATCCAGTAGAGACGGAAAAATCGCATCACGTGGTCGATGCGAAGCGCCCCGCCGTGACGCGCATTATTACGGATTGCGGCGGCGAACTGACGATAGCCGTCCTCTCGATGACGGCGGGCGTTGGACGGGGGAAACGACCAGTCCTGCCCCTTCGGTGAAAAATCGTCGGGCGGAGCGCCGACGCGACAGCCGCCGGAGTAGAACTCGCCGAAAGCCCATAAGTCGGATCCGCAGCGGTCCGCGGCGAGGGCTAAGTCATGATAAAGGCCGATCGACATGCCGGCGTCTCGGAGGGATCGTTGCGCTGCCGCGCACTGTTCGTCGGTGAGCCAAAAAACGAATTGCCAAAATTCGACGCGGCGCCAGTGTTGAAGTGCGAATTCACGGACGGACGGGTTATGGGGAGTACGGAATTGTTCTGGCCAATCGTGCCAGATCCATAAATCCTTATCGCGTCGATGAAGGTATTCATCAAGCGCGCAGTAAGTGGCGAATTTTTCGAGGAGAGCGCCTTCGGACTTGCGGTATTGATCGAAGGCGGAGCGGCGTGCCGGGCGGCTTCGGAGAAATTGTCTGTACAGGAGCTTGAGGAAGAACACCTTGAGGCGGGCAACCCCTTCATAATCGACGAACTCGGCGTCGCGGAGTTTGTTGAGTTGCGGTTCAATACCGCGGCGCAGCCTTTGCGCGTGGGCGCAGTCGGCGTACTCTGGAGTATTCTCAATGTCGAGGTAGAGAAAGTTCCGATAGTAAGTCGAGGCTGGCAGATAGGGGCTTGTGTTATACGGCGTCCGGTTGGCAATGGCGTGAAGGGGGTTGAGCGCGACGAAATCGGCTCCGCAATGACTTTTGGCCCAGGCGCCAAATGCGGCGAGATCGGTGAAGTCGCCGGCGCCCCAATTTCGCTGGGAACGCAGCCCATATAGGCTGACGGCAATGCCGGCGAGTTTTTCGGGCAAGTTCGGCGGGACGAACGTACGGACGGGGCAATGAATGATATGACAGTCCCACCGCTGGCCGGCCGCTGTCACGACAGCGGTGTGTTCGCCATGTGGAAGGCCGTCCGGAAGCGGCAATTTGGCACGGATCCAGGAATGGCCTTCGAGTTCAATCGTTTCGATGACTTCAAGTTGATCGGCGGTGGCGGCATATTGGCCTGTCGATACACGCAGAGTGATTTGGCCCCATTGGTTTGGCCTGAATGCAACGGGGATCGAGGCATCGTCGTCCGCGGTGACGATGACAGCGGGGACAGGAGAGAGTTTTTCGGAGTGCAGCCACTGGCGGGCGGCGACGTCGATGGATTCGACGGAATCGGTGCAAACGCCCATCGATTCGAGAACAGCGGATTGGACGGCGCCTGTTGGATGATGCTCGCGGCCCCAGATGTCCCAATACGTTTTTTGGAGGCCCATCCAGCGGGCGGCGCGATCGAGAGCGTGCTCCCAGTCGGGGGATGGGAAGACGTACTGGGAATCTGGCATGAAACTTTCAGTTTCGTTGTTGAGGGAGGCGGGAAGCAAGCGGCGGCGGCGTGGCATACTGGAAGGTGAATCATGGAACAGCACGTTCTGCCCAACCCGCCTGAAGACCTATTCACGCGAATCGACGAAGATCCCGCCGCCAGCCTTGGCGATAGCGTCGTGCTCACAACGATTGACAACGCGATCAACTGGGGCCGAAAGAACTCGATCTGGCCGATGACATTCGGCTTGGCCTGCTGCGCGATCGAGATGATGGCGATGTCGGCATCGCGATTCGACATTTCGCGGTTCGGCGCCGAGGTGTTCCGCGGCACGCCGCGCCAAGCAGACTTGATGATTATCGCCGGGCGGGTTTCGAACAAGATGGCGCCAGTGATCCGGCAATTGTATCAACAAATGCCGGAGCCGAAGTGGGTGATTTCGATGGGTGCATGCGCGACGTCGACGGGCGTATTTTCGAACTACGCTCTGATACCGGTGAATCAGGTGATTCCGGTGGATGTGTACGTGCCTGGGTGCCCGCCGAGGCCGGAGCAACTGATTTACGGGATCATGATGCTGCAACAGAAGATCGAGAGAGAACGCGGGACGACGCTGAAAGTTTTGAACTTGGCGTAAGTTTTTCTCAAGCTGGCCGGCTGGCTTCCGATAAGCCTTACAGAACCCCCCAAAGGAGGCGGTCGGTATGGATACCAAATCGGTTGACAGGTCGATCTCTGCCCTCCCCGCGGCTGACGCTTCCACCGAGCAGAAGCAAGTCGAGGAGCGGCGAGAGATTGTCAAGGCAGTCAAAGCAATTAACGAAACAGAGTTGTTCGGAGAGAATTACGAGTTGACCTTCGTGCTCGACCGCGAGACACATCGGCCGCTCTTACGGATCATCGACCGGCAAACACGGGAAGTGATTCGGCAACTTCCGCCCGAGTATACTCTGCGCGGCTCTGGTGCAAACCTGCCGAGATGAGAGAGAATGACGCAATGCCCTCCTTCGTTCCGATTGAAGAGCTGTTCGCTGGCCGCCATTTCGACGCGGAGATTGTGGTGGTGTGCGTTCGGTGGTACCT
>VFZW01000231.1 GCA_016871055.1 Acidobacteriota bacterium | reverse complement strand
GACGCCTTTCGCCGCCAACAGGAGAATCCGGCAGCGTAGCGCCACACGCTGGGGGGAGCTTCCGTTCCGGAGCAAGGCTTCGAGTTGCTCCCGTTGGCTCGCTTCTACCGCCAAGGGAGCTGCTGGGGTGAACATGACCCAGTATGAGGCAACTCTGCCTATATGTACATAGTTATATGAGACAGGACACTACTGAACGTAAACTCTCCGTACCCGGAATTCAACCCGAAACGAGCGCCCGATGGATCAATCACCATTGAGTAACGCCAAGATGGAATTGCTTGCAATCCTTCGCTCCCCCCACGCGGCACTTGTTTTGCTGGGCGTAGCTGCAGTTGTCGGACTCGGCCTTTCTCTCCAACATCACAACGACTTTGGCACCGTCGGTTGTACGGTTCTCTTATGGTTCGTGATCCTGTGTGTCGGCGTTCGGTTCCTATTGAAGGTCCCGGAGGTGGATAGGATGCAACCGTCGTTCCTCGTGTCTCATCAAGACAACAGGTTTCAGGCACAAATTCTAAACATGGGCGGGGGAACGCAAGAAGTCATTGATCTTGTCCGCAATGCGGTCCAAAATCGAAAGGAACTACCGGCACCTGTCGCTCGGCTGAACGGCCCTGCTTCTGATCCATCGTCAATTCAAGAAATTGATCCAATCGAGGCGGAAGATCTTGAGAGACAGGATGTATTGTTACTTCCTCCCGCGACTCAGGTCTCGGCCAATGAAAATGTTGTACGCGAGCTGGGTCAAGGCAAGAGTGACGCGTAATCGCCGGCCACTGAGGGGGTGAGCCCGGCAGCAAGGTCTCGGATCAATCGACTCGCTGCCACGCCAAGACTTTCCCGCCCCATCGGCAACCCGCAAGTCCCTACCCTAGGCCTTGGCGCGGCAGCCGAAGAGTAAACACCGCCCCGCGCGATTCGCGGTTCTCGGCCGTCACAACGCCGCCGTGATCGGTGACGATCGCGTGCACGATATGCAGCCCCAGCCCGCGCCGGCCGCGCGAGCGCTTCGTCGTCACGTCCGCTTCGAAAACACTCGGCAGAATCGACGCCGCAATGCCGGGACCGTTGTCCGACACAGCGATCATGATGGCGCTGTCGGACGCCGACGCGTTCACTTCCACCTCGACGCCATCGGGCGACGCCTGCGCGGCGTTGAGAAAGAGATTCACGAACACGCGCTCCCACGCCGCCGACGATCCCGGCAGCGCAATCGCTCCATCGATCGTCCGCTTGTGCGCCAGCAGGCCACCTTTCGTAAACGTCAACACATCGTCGGTGTGCTGCACGGCGTTGTCGAGGATCTCGCCGAGATCGCCCGACTCGGCAATCGAATCGGCCAAACTATCGACGATGCGCTCGCCGCGCTTCACGCTGCGCCGGATCGTCGATGCGAGCTTGGTCCACTTCGTATCGGTCGACAACACGTCCGCCACTTCCGACAGAGTCGAAAAAACGTTGTTCAAGTCGTGGGCCAGCCCCGCGACTGTAAGTTCCGATTCGCCCTTCATAATTTCGTCACGCTCGAATGGCTTCTAGCGTAGCGAAAAATTCGGGGAAAGACACGGACGCGGCTTCGGCTTCGTTGACCACCGTGTCGCCGCCCTCGGCCGCAAGCCCCGCCACCGCGAACGCCATGCCGATGCGATGGTCGCCAAAGCTGTCGACCTCGGCCGCGCGGAACGTTTGCTTGCCAGGCACGTGAAACCCATCGGCGTCAGTCTGAATCTCGACGGCCATGCGCCGCATGTTCTCGGCCACCGTCGCAATGCGGTCGGTCTCTTTGACGCGCAGTTCACCAGCGTCCTTCACGGTGAGGCCGTTCTCACTCGCCGCGCCGAGCACCGCGAGCACGGGAATCTCGTCGATCAACGCCGCCGTGAGCGCGCCTTCGATCACGCCGCCTTGAAACTGCGAGCTGTTGACCTGCAAGTCGCCGACCAACTCGCCGCCCGACGAGCGCACATCGAGGACTTTGATTCGCCCCCCGCCGCCCACCAGAAAATCGATCAGCGCGGTGCGCGATGGATTCACGCCGACATCGTAGAGAACGACGTTGGCGTCGCGGGCCATCAGCGTCGCGACCAGGAAGAAGGCCGCGCCGGATAAATCGCCCGGCACGTACAGCTCGCGCGGTTCGAGATCGCGGCCGCCGCGAATCTTCGCCGTGCGACCTTCGCTTGAAATATCGGCGCCGAACTCGCGCAGCGCAATCTCGCTGTGATCGCGCGTCTTCATCGGCTCGGTGACAGCCGTTTCGCCGTCGATCGAGATGCCGGCGAACAGCACGCAGCTTTTCACCTGTGCCGAGGCCACGGGCAGTTCGTAGCGGATCGGCTTCAACTCGCGCGTGCCGTGAATCGTGATCGGCGGATAGGCGCCGTCGACGGCGTCGATGCGCGCGCCCATCTGCTGCAGCGGCGTCATGATGCGCTTCATGGGGCGGCGCGACAGCGACGAGTCGCCGAAGATTGTGGTTGAAAACGGCTGCGCGGCCAGGATGCCGCTCAGCATGCGTATGGTGGATCCCGAATTGCCCGCGTCCAAGTCGCCGGTTGGGGCCGACAAGCCGCGCACGCCTTTGCCGTGCACTTTGATCTCGCCGCCGTCTTTCTCAACGGCGATGCCGAGCGAGGCGACGCATCCGAGCGTCGAATGCGGATCCGCGCCCGCGGAGAAATTCTTCAATACGGAGGCGCCGTTGGCGAGCGCCGCCAACATCGCGTACCGGTGGGAAATAGACTTGTCGCCCGGAATGCGGACGGAGCCGCTCAGAGCTTTCGAAGGTTTGATTCGGGACTGCATGTCAAACCTTTTATTGTATCGGCCCCGCGGCCGGGGCTACGCCGTCGCGGCGAACGCGGGCATGCTGTAGGTCAGCAACGGACGCGGTGCGCGATACCGCTCGAAACGGTAACCGACTCCGAAGACAGTCTGAATGTAGGTGTCGCCGAGCCCGCCCAGCTTGCGCCGCAGCCGCCGCACATGCACGTCGAGCGTCCGTGTGCGCGTTCCCTCGCGATAGCCCCAGACCGTCGAAAGCAGAATATCGCGCGGTACGATTTCGCCGGCGTTGCGCGCCAGCATCGCCAGCAACTCGAACTCCTTCCGGGTCAGCGTCAGCCGCCGTGTGTCGAGTTCCACCTGACCCGACATGTCGATCTGCAAGTGTTCGTCCCTATACATCGAAGCACGCTCCATGTAGGCAGCGTATGGGAGTTTGCTGAGGAGGTCGTTGTGAAGTTGTAAAGATTTTGCAAAAGCAGGGATGTTACGTGTGTATCTTCAAGAACGCATACGCCCGTTCGCGGATATCGCTGGGGAAATCGTGCTCGGCGTCGGGGTGTTCGACGACCAGACGGCCCTTGGGGAACTTGGCGCTGACGGCCGCGACGACATCGCGCACGCCCGATACCTCGAAGTTGGCATCGCGCAGCGGGGCGTTGACGAACACCGCGCGCGGCGCGATCGCTTCGAACACGTCGGTGAAGTCGAAGGGGACCTCGCGCGGACTGTTGTGATAGACATCGGCGATGCGCGGCATGTAGCGCTGCGAGGTCCAGCCCTTCAGATTTCCGCCGTAATATTTTGCGAACGCGTTAAAGCCGCAGCTTGTGACGACGGCCTTCAAGCGCGAATCGAACGCTGCAACAAACAATGAGTTGTGGCCGCCAAGCGAGTGGCCGATCACGGCCAGCTTTTTCGCGTTGACACGTTGGTGCGCGACGAGCACATCGACGGCGCGCGTGTGATTGACGATGGCGTACATCGTGCCGCTCTGGTAGCCGCGGGCGTAGACGTCGCGGTCGAAGTCGATGGTGTAGTCGCCGAAGCTCGGATAGTCCGGCGCGAGGCACACCCAGCCGCGCTCGGCGAGTTCCTTCGCGTAGTGCAGATTCACCTTTGGCCCGCGCCCGATCGGCTCGTCCTTGCCGATGCGAGTCGTCTGGTGCAGGCAAAGCGCCGCGCGCGTTCGGCCCTTTCCTTTCGGCACGAGCAGCCATGCCGGCACCGTGCGGCTAGGTTCGGGTTCGAAGGTAATTTTCGAGCGTATGTAGGTTCCGGCGTCTTCGGTCGATTCGGTGACGACGCGCAACGGCGCGCGGCGGTCGAGGGCGGGGAACGGCCCCATGGCCAGTTCCATCTTTCGGCGCGGCTCGGCGGATGCGCCTGCGGCGCTTAACAGAAATCCAAATTCGCGGCGAGTCATGTTCGATTCAGCATACTGCGATCCCGCGCTACTTCACGCTGTGCGAACTCGCATGCCGGAACAGAAACCCGGAGGCCGCGAACACTACGACAAGCCCCGCATGCCCGATCGCCATTCTCCGCGCCATGTCCGGCGGCGCGCCCGAGGGCAGTAGCAACGAAATCGCCACCATCACCGCCGCCATTGCGAACAACGTGCGAGCCAATCCCCCCGCGTTCAGCCGCGCCAGGCCCGCGCCAATTACCCCTACCGCCAGCACGCTGAAATAGAGGAAAAGCGCGGGATTGTCCGTGCCCGTCACATGCACCATGTTCGACCACGCTAAACCAAACCCGGCCAACAACGCCAAACCAACGCCCGCCTTATACGACCACGCTCCCATTCGCCGCGAGATCACCGCGTAACCCATTCCCACCAGAAAGAACGCGACGTACGCAACCGCGAAGCCGCTCACGCCCCAATGCCAGTCCGGCACGAACTGCGACGCGATCAGCGGAACCATCAGCGCGGCCAACGCGCCCAGAGCCACTCGAAGCACGGTCTTTGGCATATGCGATATGTTCTCCCGAATGATTCCAACCAGCGTCTCGCCGAACACCCACAGCGCGAGTCTGAACAGCCCCCGGCCTTTGGAACGACGCTCCCGGCACAGGTCGTCGAAGGTCTGCGCCATCCCCTCGCCGAAGCGCTCGCGAAACGGCCGGGGATAAAGCCGTAGCAGCTTTTCGTACCACCAGCGGCAGCGCTCGATGGATCGGTTACTGCCCATACGCGAACCGTTTCTTCGCAACGGCCACTACGCCGCGATACCGATCGAGTTCCGCCTGCAACGCCGCCCGTCCCGCACTGGTCAGTTCGTAATAAATCCGCCGCTCGTCGTCCATTTCGGGATCGACGCGTTTATCGGTCTCTCTCACCAACCCGGCCTCCGTCATCCGCCCCAACGATCCATACAGCGTACCCGGGCCCATCTTCACACTGCCCTGCGAGTCCGCCTCCACTTGTTTCATGATTCCGTACCCGTGCCGTTCTCCGGTCGAAAGTGCAAGCAGAATGTGCAGCACCGCGGGTGTCAGCGGACCGTTCGCCATGTAGGGATCATATATCCGTTACGGATATATGTCAAGCCTTTGATTATTGCTCGGTGGGTTCCGCCTCGGGCCGCGGCTCGGGATACACCCACTTTCGAAACAGCCGGCGCCAGCCCGTCTCCGGCAGCGGGAATCCTTCGATTCGCCACAGATCGTATTGCAGATTCTCCAGGTAGACCGCCATCCGCTTTCCCTCCGGATGGATTGCGACGCCGCGAATGAACGCGGCGGTTTCAATGGGAATCTCCCGCGACTGCGTACCGGCCGCGAGTTCTCGGGCGATCACCTTGTTATCCGATGTCGAGCCAAAAAGCGTCTTACCGTCTGCCGTGACACTCGCCGAAATCAACTGTCCGTGGGCCCAATCCCCCAAGTCTTCTCTCCCACCGCTCTTTTCCGGTTGCCTCCACAGCCGCCCGTTCTCCGCAAAATAAAGGCCATCGCGGGTCCAGGCCATTAGAGAACCTGAGCCTAGCGACACCTCCGCACCGCCTTGCGACGGAATCTTGAATTGGCGCCCGTTTCGTCCCACGGCGATCCACGCTCCGTCGGGCGACCAGATGCGCATCGGAGAGTTTCCTTCGCCGATGCGTTGGGCAACGCCCCCTTGCATGGGTATCGTATGAATGCCATCTCCAACGGAGTAGGCGATCCGCTTTCCATCCGGCGAAACGACCACCGACGGAGACCGGCCAGTCACCGGTGCGCGGTGTATCTCACGCGTCGTGTTGGCGCGAATGTCTCGGACCATAATGCTGACGGCATCTCCGACGCGGCGACCGTATGCGAGGAACTCGCCGTCCTTTCCCCACGATGGGCTCACTTCGCTGGCCGGAGTCGATGCCAAGCTACGCGTATGCTTACCGTCGGTCGCGAATTCAAGAATGTCCTGCCCCTGGTTTCCGCTGCCAATGATTAGGTCCCGGCCAGACGGGCGCAGAGCGCTTCCATTCAGGATTTCGCCTGTCGCGTGGATGCTGCGCTGTTCGCCGGTCTCGACGTCCAGCCATAAGATCTCGCGTCTCGGGAAATCGCTGATTAACACGTGCCGGCTATCGCGAAACCACACAGGGCTGCGGGCACCCACCGGGTACACGCGGCGCCAGACGCCGCCCAATGGCGAGAGGTATAGTCCATCTTGGGCGCTGGCCAGCAACTTGGCCCCATCCGGCGACACGCGCAAGTGAAACGTACTTTCGGGAACTTTCGGCGCGCTAGGTACAGGGACAGGTCCGGCTCCCGGTGGTTCGCTGCGCATCAACAAAAGGTCGCCTCCCGCCAGCAATATCGCCTTTCCGTCCGGCGTGATTGTGGCCGCTCGGAATCGTTCCAATACCTTTACGGCCGGTCCTCCAGAAGTGCCAACCTGCCAAAGTGCGTCGTTCCGGTCAAAATAAACGCGCGTACTGTCGGGCCACCAGAATACAATCCCGTTTGGGCCACGACGCAGTTGCAGACCATCGGCCAGTTCGACCGGCTCGGCAGAACCTTCGGTGCGCAGCATCAACCTTCGCTTTGCCCCCTCCTGCAGTTGATACACCAACGCTTTCCCATCCGGCGAGTAAACAGGACTGGTTTCGCCACCCGACTCCTGCGACACCGGGCTCACCACCAATCGCGCCGAGGGCCGATCGCGGCCAACCCAAACGGCAATTATCGCCGCGATGACCGCAACACCGGCCACAGCCCACGCCGCACGTCCCTGCTTTTTCTGAACCACAACCGGACCTGCCGAAGTCGGCGCCGCGAGCGAGCGCAACGCAAACGCAAGATCGAGCGCGTTCTGATAGCGCTGCTCCCGATTCTTCGCCAGACACCGCGCCACGATTCTGCGCAGCGGTTCAGAGACATCCTCAGCCAGCGCTTCGGGCTCTTTCTCCAAAATCGCCGCCATCGTCTGCGCCGATGTCTCACCGGTGAAAGGCCGCCGCCCGGCGATCGCCTCGTAAAGCAAAATGCCGAGACTAAACAGATCGCCCCGGGCGTCCACCGATTCTCCGCGAATCTGCTCGGGCGCCATGTAGGCGGCCGTCCCCATCACGGCGCCGTCGGCCGTGAGCGTCACCGCGTCCTCGCCCGTACCGCCGCTTGAGTGCTTGACCAACCCGAAATCGATCAACTTGACGCGCTCATCGCGTGTGACCAAGATATTCGCGGGCTTCAGGTCGCGATGAATCACGCCCAGCCCATGCGCCGCCGCAAGCGCCTCGGCCGCCTTTGCGGCCAACTCGACAGCCTGTTTCGTATTGGCCGCCTTCAGCGGCGCGCCGTCAATCAACTCGGTGACAAGGTATCCCTCGCCGACATCGTAGATGGCGACAATGCCCGGATGATTCAACGCCGCCAGCGCGCGGGCTTCGGCCCGGAATCGCGAACGGTCGCCGTGCTCGGGCAGAATCTTGATAGCGACATCGCGGCCCAACCGCGGATCGCGTGCGCGATACACCTCGCCCATCCCGCCCGCACCCAGCGGCGAGATCACTTCATAAGGCCCGAGTCTATCGCCTGCCGAAAGTGCCACTGAGAAGCGAGTGTATCGCAACGGGCGCATCGGAAGGCCACCAGACCAGCAGCCTCCCGATGCACTCCGTCGCTACCTGTCAGAACAGCAGCTTCAAACCAAACTGCATATTCCGAATTCCAGCCGCGCCGGTAATAATGCCGAACTGCTGCACATTGGCCAGATCCTGCGAAACCGGGCGGTTCCACGTCTTCTGGTTCCAGAGGTTGAACATGTCGGCGCGCAGATCCGCGCTGACGCGCTCACGGAAGAGCCGGAACTTCTTGGCGATCGCGATGTTCGTCCGGTACGTCGCGAACATACGCGTCCCGCCGACCAGCCGCGGCGCATTGCCAAACGGATCGGCCGCCGGATTGGTTCTTCCGACGAAGACACTTCTGTTGTAGAAGCTATCCTTGTCCGGGTCGAAGTTCTCGCCCACCTGAGCCGCTCGCCACGTATGACTGGTGATGTTCGGCCGTGGGGTCCCTGCGCGGAGATTGTTCTGATAGCGCGTGTCGACCACGCCCATCGGATAACCGCTCTGCGCGAACGTAAACGTGCTGACATTCCAATCGCCCAGCAGACGGCCCGTCAGGCCTTGGCTCATGAACTTCTTGCCAGGCCCGAACGGCAGATCGTAGCTCATCGTCACCTTCAGCATCTGCGGCAGATCGAGCACGCCCAACGCCTTTTCCGGGCGCCGGTTGTAGTGGTTCTGCGCGGCGCCCGCGCCGACCGCGGAGCCGACGACGCCGGCAATCCACGGCTCGGAAGAGTCGGCATCGGTCAACAGCTTCGACCACGTGTAGCTACCGAGCATCGTCATGCCGCCGGAGAAGCGTTTGGTCACTTTGACGATCGCGGCGTGATAAGTCGAGTTGCCGCTGTGGTTCATCATGCCGCCCGTCGTCACGCCCGTGTACTGCGGGAAGGCGCGCAGCGCTTGGCCCAGCGTTGCTTGCGTGCCGAGCAGATTTTCGAAGTTTGCAAACGGCGGACGATAGCCCGCGGCCACGACAGCCGGGTCGCTGATGCGGCGATTCAACAGCGCGCCAAGCGAAGCGTACTTCGGATCGATCTGCATGATGTTTACGCGGTCCGAAGCGAGGTGCGTGCCTTTGTTGCCGGTGTAGGTGATATCGAGAACCATATTGGACGGCAGCACGCGCGACACGGCCAGGTTCCAGTTCGCGCTCTGTGGCAGCATGGCGATTTCATCGGCGCCCCACCACGGAATGCCGAATCCGGCGTTAAAGCCAGGGTTGAGAATCGGCGGCGCTTCCCAGGCTGGAAATCCGCGATCCCAGTTGAAGGCGGGTGTGATGCCCTGGTCGGCGGAAGCCCAGCCGGGCGAGTTCGCAAAACCGTTGCTCGCTCCCGCGAGGCCGGGAACCTTGACCGTGGAGTAGAAGACGCCCGCGCCGGCACGAATCACCGTCTTGTCGTTCCATTGGTAAGCAAGACCGGCGCGCGGGCCCCAGCCGGCTGCAGTGTTGTGCAGATTGCGGCGGCCTTCGCGGCCAGGGCCGGTGCCGAGGAAACGAAGCGCGCCGGGGATGCCGTTCGCCGCCGGGTTCGCCAGCGTTGGATCGAAGTACGAGAACTTATCGGCCTTCTCGCGAACAGAAAGGTTCATCTCATACCGCAGGCCGATGTTCGCCGTCAGCTTCGACGTGATCTTCCAGTCGTCTTGCGCGAAAAAGGCGTGATACGGGAAGCGCAACTGCTGCGTGAAGGGCACGCTGAATCCGCCGCTATCGACCGCGCCCAGCAGGAAGCTGGCGAACGCGTTGCCGCTGGTGCCGCTGTTGTCGGCGGGGCGGGCGGTCTCCAGGCGGTGGAAGAAAACGTCCCCGGCCTGGCGATTCCGATTGTTCGTATTCAGCATCATCAACTGCGTGCTGTAGCCGAATTTGAAGCTGTGCGAACCGCGGACCCAATTCACGTTTTCGTCGATGCCGTAAACCGTGTGGTACTCATCCCACAGCTTGGCGCTCTCCCAACCGTAGTAGTTGTCGGAATTGAAACGAACGCTGGGGAACGCGCCGTTGTAGTACGGGTTGTTCCGGATCGAGCCGCCGAGCTTATCGCCCCAGTTCTGACCGAACGGCACGGCCGTGATGTCGTGCTCGGGGTGGGTCAGACGATGGAAGCCGAGCGTGAGAGTGTTGATCAATGTCGGCGTGAACAGGTGAGTATCGTTGATACGCGCCACTTTGCCCCGGTATTGATCGCCCATGTAGTAGATGCGGCCGGCCAGCGGATACGGCAGGCGCCCGCCGTACATATCCGGGTTTTGCTGATCCCGGTCGTAGCCGTTGTTGTACCAAACGCCGTTCTGCGTGTAGGTGAACGCAAGCCGGTTCTTGGTGCCGAAGTTGTGATCAAACTTCCACGTATAGGCGTTCTCGATACGCTTGGTTGGGCCGCTGCCGAGCGTGCGGTAGTTGCGCTGTGTTCCCGGCGCGTTGGGGTTCGGGAAGTAGCGGCTGATCGCCGCCGACAGCGGGCTGATGCGCGACGCGGGAATCCGGTTGCCGGGGAACGCATCGCGAATCGTGGCGCCGTTTTCGACGCGCGTCGACGACGGATCGAAGATCGGCACCAGTGCGCCCGCGGCGTTGGTCCACTCGGTGAAATCGCCGCCGCGCATCAACGCGGTCGGAATCGTAAGTTCGCTCACGCCCTGCGTCTGTGGGAATCGATAGCCTTCATACGAGAAGAAGAAGTAAGACTTGCTGCGGCCGTTGTAGACTTTCGGGATTAGGATCGGCCCGCCAACCGTCGCGCCGAAATCGTTGCGGTGGAAGATCGGCTTCGGCCGTCCGAACTTATTGTTCTGCCAGCTATTGGCGTTCGCGTGCTGCGACTGGAAGATATCGAACAACGAGCCATGCAGTTCGTTGGTCCCGGATTTTGTCGTGATGGAGATGTTGCCGCCGCTCGCCCGGCTGTCTTCGGCCTTGAACGCAGCGGTGTCGATACGGAACTCTTCGACAGCATCGAGGTTCGGCGTCAATCGGTTCATGTAGCCGACGTGATTCCGCCATCCCATTTCGACGGACATGCCGTCGACAGCCACGTTCCAATCGTGCTGCTGGCCGCCGCCAACTTGCAAATCGTCCCAGGCGCCCTCGCCGTTACCGCTCTTGACCTGCGGCATCATCATCATGATCTGAAACGCATTGCGCATGCCGCCGCCGATGCCGGCGACCGCGATAGCCCGCATATCTCACAGTCCCACTAGCAAAAAGCCGCTCTCT
>VFZW01000230.1 GCA_016871055.1 Acidobacteriota bacterium | reverse complement strand
CAACCAAGTGGAACGCTTCTTCGCACTGATCACCGAGCGCATGATCCGGCGTGGCACCTTCCACAGTGTCCACGAATTGGAAACCGCCATCTACCACTGGCTGGCCGGTTGGAACGGAGCCCCGACCCCCTTCACATGGAAGGCCTCCGCAGACGTTATCCTCGACAAGGTGCGCCGTTGTAACGAATTATCCAAGACAGGAGACTAGATTGACGGCGGTGAAGGATTTCCCTTCCGCCGGAGATGGCGAAGTGACGACGATGTTATGAATCGGGCTGAGGCTCTGGAGGTGATTGAGCCGGGTGCGAAGCGAGCGAAACTCTTCGTTGGGAGCAGCGCTCGGGCGGGCCGGATCGAGTAGGTGAGCGTCGGCGAGAGGACGATAGGGAACCTCTTGCACCTTTGCCAGAATCTCTTGCATCGTCGGGCCCGCCGACGCCATGCCGGGAAATCCGGATGGAACCCGTCCGCCGGACGGCGGCGGCTGCACGGCGGACGGGATGTAGCCCGCTTGCTCGGCGCGGCGTAATGCTTCGTGGACCTTGCTCATTGATTCGTTTCCTCCGGAAGTGACGAGTTAGGTGGTAGTCACGTAGTAGTAGGCGACCGCGCCGGCCATCACGACAGCACCCACGACCAGCGCCGTCATCCAGCTCAGCAGCGCCATCCGTTTGCGGCGTTTGACCACAACATCGTCTTCCAGCAGCGGAACGCTCCCGAGAACGGTCAATTGGGTATAAGCGCGCACGTCCTTGAGATTCTTCAGCGTGGTATCTTTCATCTCTCGCACACCGGCCAAGACGACGCCAAGCAGCAGACCGACCACGGCCCCGATACCGACGATGACCGCGCGTTTGGGCTAACTTGGATTAACCGGCAACGATGCCGGATCGAGCAGATCGAGTGACTCACCTTGCTTGTTCCGAATGATTTTCGTGCCGCGTTCGGAGTCCTGCTGACGGGCGAGCAGTGCGTTGTACATCGTGCGGGACTGGTCGAGGTCGCGCGTAAGCATGGCATACTGCTGCTGGGCGGCCGGCGAGGAGAGAATCTTTGCCTGATACCCATTGATCTGCGCCGTCGTGCGCGAAAGTTCGTTATGGATGTCTTGCGCTTCGAGCGACTTCCCGTGAATCACCGCCTCTGTCTGTTTGATGGCGGCTTCCATGGTTTGCATTTCCCGGGTCACCACGACGCGCTTGTTTCCCTTGCTGGCTTCCGCGGTCAGCGCTTTCTTATTCGCCTCATCCTCTTTTAAGAGATCGTCGCGCTGTTTGCGCGTGATCTCAAGCAGAGACTCGACTCGCTTGATTTCCGGGTGAGCCGCGGTCCACTGTTGCCGGAGTTGAATCAGCATCTGCTCGCCGGCGGCGATTTCCCGCTCTTTTCGCGCGAGTTCTTCGCTCTTCTGATAGACCTTTGTGGGATCCCCGATAACAGTGGCCGCTTCGGTTGCCTTGGCCAGTTGCTCGCGCTGAATGCGAATTTGCGATTCCAACAGCAGCTTGTCCTGATTGATGCGGCTCAGAGTTGCGTTTAATTGACCGATGCGCTGATCGAGCGAGTTTAGCGCCGCCAGATTCATCTGTTGGCTTTCCGGCAGACTGGCGAAATTTCGGCTCTTGAAGTCGCTGACCTTCCCCTCGATTTCGTCGAGCTTGGCCTTGGCCTGCTGCATTTCGTTGGTGAGAAAGTCCGTCGTCGTCTGGCTGATCGAAATGGTTTCGCGTTCGTTCTCATTCATCAACTTGCTAACGATATCGGCCGTTACCTTCTGCGCCAGGTAACGGTTCTCATACTGAAAGGTGATTGGGAAAGCGCCGGCCCGG
The DNA here is from genome assembly GCA_016871055.1 of Acidobacteriota bacterium. Lineage (GTDB taxonomy): Bacteria > Acidobacteriota > Terriglobia > Bryobacterales > Bryobacteraceae. Next base: position 9,364 of record VFZW01000230.1, on the reverse strand, counting down.
CTCTGCTGGCCTTGCTGCAGGCTGAGCATGCCAATGCGGATGTCCTTGGTGCGCATCTTCTCGATGACGTCTTCCATTGGCAAGCGGCGTCGGTCCCGCGGATAAAGGTCGTGCGTCTGAATGATGTTGGTTAGCGTCGAGCGGCTCAGCACACCCTGCGTGATGGCGTTGATCCGCTCGGTCAGCAACTGGTTCATGTTCGACATCACGAGGCGATCGGGAACCTGCGAGGACGTAATGCGGATTAGCGCTGAGGAGACGTAGGTGTCCGGCCACAAGAACGCGACCACGGTCGCAATAACAATGCCGGCCCACAACGGTCCAAGAATCCAGGTACGGTGGCGGCGGGCGATGTCGACAAAATGTTCAAAGTCCGGCGCACGCCGGGAAACGTTAAAAGTATCGGTTGCTTGCATGGTGTTCCTGATGCTGATGGCGGGCTAGTCGACAATGATATGGTCGCCGTTTTCAACCTGGATGTTTTGCTGTGTGTTCTTGCCGCGGATCACGTCTTTGTAGTTAAAGTAAATCCGTTTGTCACCGCGCAGAATCGTGACCTTCTTTTGGTTGGCGAACTCCTGGAACCCGCCGGCGCCATTGATCGCTTCCAGCACCGTGGTCGGAACGACGAGCGGAAACATCCCGGTGCGAAGCAGTTTCCCTACCAGGTAATACTTCTTGCTCCCAACACGTGTGAGCGAAACGCTAATTTCCGGACGATTGATAAACTTCCCATAAAGTTCGATGACGCTGGCCTGAACTTCGGCCAAGGTCTTGCACCATCAACTCTCCGGCGAGCGGAAGAGTAATCTTGCCATCCGGCTGGACCACGTACTGCCCCGTGAGTTCAACGTCGCGCCAGACCCGAATCGCGATAATATCCTCGGGGCCCAGTTCGTAGGCCTTCGGGTCGACGGGAAGTCCCGGAGAATCGCTCGGCGGGAGTTCAGTGGCGGTGCCGGGCTTCACCGGTTCGGTCTGCCTGGGTTTTTCCTGAGCGGCCAACGTAAGCGTAATGCTTGTCCAAATGAAGAACTTAGCGAATCCTGTTGCCATGTCTCCGTTCTCTTCTCGCCATGAATTTCCTCACCCGTATCAAAAGCAGGCCTGCCCTTGAGACGTCATCACAAGTATCGGCCCTTTTATTGTATCTCAATAGTGCGATTCCCAAATGGTACCTCCGCTACTTGCCCAGTACGGCATATGACTTTAGAACTGGTACGGTGTATACATGCAATTTTTTCTCGCCAAGACCGATCCCGACACCTACACGATCGACCAACTGCAGCGCGACGGCCAAACAACGTGGGACGGCGTCACCAATCCGCAAGCCGTTCAATTCATTGGGTCGATCAAGAAGGGCGACCTGATTTTCATCTACCACTCCGGCGGCGTTTCAGCGGTCGTCGGCCTGGCGAAGGCGGTTTCAACTGGCCGGATCGATCCAAACAACGCGAAGTCGAAGGTGGTCGATTTGAAGTTCGTCCGGCGCCTCGACCCGCCGGCGACTTTGACCGAGGTCAAACAGTCCGGCCTTTTCGCCGACTTCCTCCTCGTTCGGAACAGCCGCCTCTCCACGATGCCCTGCCCGGAAAATTTCGTCGCCTGGATGCGCAAGCGCTACCCGAAAGCGAAATTCTAGCCCGCGCCCAACCGTTGAAGGTGCCTCGCAACAAGCGATACTGGCAATCCCATGACGTTGTAATAGCAACCCTCGATCCCGGTGATATACCGCGAAGCGAGGCCCTGAATCCCGTACGCCCCCGCTTTGTCCATCGGTTCACCGGAAGCGACGTAACGGGCGATGTCGCTGTCCGACATGGCATCGAAGTGCACAAGCGTCACCGCCCCGTCGACCACGATCTGATTCCGAAACCGGATGCAGATCCCAGTGAGAACTTCGTGCGAGCGGCCCTGCAGCAAGCCGAGCATTCGAGCCGCATCGACCGTATCGACCGGCTTGCCCAGTGTCTGATTGTCCACAACAACAGTCGTGTCGGCCGCCAGCACACAATCGCCCGGCGCCAATTGGATTGTCGTCGCTTTCCGCGCGGCGATCCGCCGGACGTACGACTGCGGCGCTTCATCGTCGAGCACCGACTCATCGACGTCCGGAACTTGCACGGTAAAAACGAAACCCGCGCGTTCGAGGATCTCTTTGCGGCGTGGGGACTGCGATGCGAGGATGAGCATTTTGACGCTAAACTTTTATTATGCTTACTCGGGTTGTTCAAATCACTTTTGTCGCTTCATTGGCCGCGTTTTCCCAGGGAACCACTTCGAGGATGGTTGGTGTTGTCACCGACACCACCGGAGCTGCAGTCTCCGGCGCGCAAGTGCGCTTAACGAATGAAGGCACCAACGTGACGTTTCTCGCCAACACGGCGGAAAACGGCGCCTATGGCTTCGAAGCGGTCCAATCGGGAACCTATACGGTCTCGATCGAAGCGAATGGCTTTAAGAAATTTTCGGCCAAGGGAAATCGCGTCACCATCGGCCAGCCGACCACCGTCAACGTCACGCTGCAACTGGGCACGGTGACGGAATCGATCGAAGTTTCGGGCGCCGCGGAACTGGTGCAGACGTCGACATCGGGCAATCATGGCCAAGTGCTCGAAGAACGCACAATTAAAGATCTGCCGATCGTCGGCACGCGCGGCCGCAACCCTCTCGACTTGCTGCTGATCCAACCCGGCGTGAACAGCGGTGCCAACACCGGCGGCGGCGTGCACATTCACGGCGCGCGCGACCGCTCGTTCAACTTCACGCTCGACGGCATCGACATCAACGAGACCTCCGCCGGCGGTTCGAACTTCACGCCGATCCGGCCCAATCCCGACATGCTCGCCGAGTTCCGCGTGTTGACCGGCAACTTCACCGCCGACAGCGGGCGCAACTCCGGTGCGCAGGTGGCCATGGTGACCAAGAGCGGTACCAACGAACTCCATGGCTCAGCCTTCTGGCTCTACCGCACGCCGCGATTTAACGCCAGCGAGTGGGAAAACAACCTCAACCGCGTTGTGAAACCGCAGTTCGTGCAACACATCTTCGGCGGAACGCTCGGCGGCGCGATCATCAAGAACAAGACGTTCTATTTCGCCAGCGGCCAAGGCCTCCGGGCGTTGGAAACTGCCATCGTGACGCGCACGGTGTACACCGAATCCATGCGGCGAGGAGTGTATCGCTACATGCCCACGCGCAACTTCCCAGCCGGCGTGCCCAATGGAAGCGTCGATCAATCCGGCAATCCGACCAATCCCGCCGGACTGCGCACCTATAACCTCTTCACGAGTGATCCCGCGCGCCTCGGCCAGGACCGTTCGATAGCCGCCCTGATCGCACAGACCCCGCTGCCCAACCGGTTCGATTTCGGCGACGGCTTGAATACCGCTGGCTATATCTTCAGCGCCGCCCAGCAAGAGCGCCAGCACGACATCGTCACCAAGATCGATCACATCCTCGACGAGAAGAATACGATCTACGTGCGTTACGCGTTCGGCCGGCAGGACACCAACTGCGATAGAGTCAATGGAGGCCAGCCGCTATTTCCCGGTGCGCCGTGCTTGGTCAACACCGAGCGAACCCCGCAAAATCTCGCCGTCAACTGGCGCACAAATCCCTCACCGAGCGTCACGAATGAATTCGTCATCGGCTTCAACAAGTTCGGATTCATCTTCGATCAGCCGTTGTCGTCTCTCACGGAGTACTCCCTTACCGGCGCGCCGATTACGGTTTTGACCGACCGCTCCTTCGGCAACAACCGGAGCGTGCGCACGGCGCAAATTGTCGACAACATGTCGTGGTTCAAGGGCAAACACTCTCTCAAGTTCGGCATGAACTTCCGCTTGCAGCGGCAGTTCGACGACCGGGGTACCGTCGCCGGACTCAACGCCAACCCTTCAGTCAACTTCTCCACCGCCATCAACCCCGTGGACCCCGCAACGTTCGGCATACCCGCCGACGTGAACACCGCATTCGACCGCGCTCCGTTGCAGGGCCACATCAATTTCCTTCTGGGCCGCGTCGGTCAGCGTTCGGTCGGTTTCGTCTCCGATGGTTCCAAGTTCGTCCCCGGCCGATTCGCCTTCGTCACCGACTATCCCGAATACGATCTCTACATTCAGGACTCGTGGAAGATCCGCAAGAATCTCACCATCGATCTCGGCCTGCGTTGGGAAGCCAAGCTGGCGGCATCGAATCCGGACAACCGCATCCGCCGCCCCAACCAACCGCTCGTGCTCGGCGCCGCGCCAACGCAAACGGCCAACTGGGAGCAAGGTGCGATGTACGACAACGACCTGAACAACTGGGGTCCGTCCGTCGGCTTCGCCTGGGATCCGTTCGGCACCGGCAAAACTTCCATCCGCGCCAACTACCGCATCGCCTACGATCGTCTGCCGACGTTCCTGTTCGCCTCTTCCCTTTTCCCCATCCTGCCCGGCGAAACCTTCGGCCTCACCGATCAGACCTACGGACAGTCAGGCGGCCGTCTCCCGGGATTGCAGCCAATCACGCCGCCTTCGATTTCCCCGTCGGCGTTATCACGGCCCGCCGCGTTCTCCAACAACACGCAAACCGTCGTCGATCCGAATCTACGCACCGCGACGACGAATCAATGGTCGCTGTCTTTGCAGCGTGAAGTGAAGAAGGGCGTGATCGTCGACGTCAGCTACTTCGGCCGCCGCGGCTACGGACTGCTAGGCGCCTATAACGCCAATCAGTCCGAAATCTACACGAACGGTTTTCTCCAGGGATTCAACGAGGTTAAAGCGGGCGGCGAATCGGCCACGCTCAACCGCGTACTGAGCGCCGACACTCGCATCAACCCGGGAGAAACGGCCTCTCGCATGATTCGCCGGTTGTTCCTGAATGACCTGAACAACAACAACGTCGGCGGCCTCGCGGCGAACTTCGCATCGCGCCTGCAGGGCGGTCGCTCCGTCACCGATCTCTCCGGCGCCGGCCCTTACTATTTCTGGCCCTACCCGCAGTACACATCGGTGAACGTGATCGACTCCAACGACTTCTCGACCTACCACGGCTGGGAACTGCTCGTCGAGCGCCGCTTCTCGTCGAACCTTTTCGCCAACGTGAACTACACGTTCTCGAAATCGCTCGACAACCGCAGCTTCGATCCGACTTTCACCGTCGTCGGCACAGGCAACGCGACCAGCGCTTCGTCGACCCCGTTCAGCAACAACAACCGCAAGCTCAACTACGGCCGCAGCGATTTCGACCGCACTCACCAGTTCAAGTCGACCGTCGTTTATGACCTTCCCTTCGGCAAAGGCCAGCGCTTTGGGCATTCGCTCGGCGGCGTGTTCGACAAGATCGCTGGCGGATGGCGCGTCAGCGGAATCATGTCACTAACCTCCGGCCGGCCGTTCACGGTCTACAGCGGTTCGAACACGTCGTCGAACGTGGTGCAGTCGCTGGCCGATTGCGCCGGCTGCACACGCAAGGACGGGCGCGCCCTCCACGATGAAGCGCTGGGCTTCATGTTCCAGTTCGACGCGGCCCAGCGCGCGAAGTTCTCAATTCCGGCGCCTGGCGCAATCGGCAACACCGCACGCAACTTTTTCGAAACGGCGAGGTCGTTTAACCTGAACGCAAATCTCGCCAAGCACATCAAGTTGACCGATCGGTACAACCTGGAACTGCGCCTCGACGCGACCAACTTTACCAATACGCCGACCTTCGCCGCGCCAACCGCGACGTTCACTTCGCCGTTATTCGGCCGCATCGGCGGGTCGATCGCGAGTTCGTCGCGGCGTATGCAGATCGGCTCGCGGTTCTATTTTTAATCGATTCGGCGAAGCGCCCGGATAAATTCCGGGCGCACGCCGTAGCTGATGCCGATGTGCGAGATTGGATATCGCGCAAGCAGCGTCTTGAAGTAAGCGGCGAGGGATTCCGGCGAATGCAGCCATGTGTGCTCGGCGCCTCCCCACAGCGCGCGGATGAGAACGAAATCGACGCACCGCCCCGAGTCGCATACTTCGTCGGCCGCGTCGGCAACGACTTGTGTATCGCCTGACAATCCGATGAACGCCGGATTGTATCCACGCGCGAAGTCGACGAACGCCGTCGCGGTGGTGCCGTCGAGTGTCGTAACGTGCCCTTCAATCTGCGCAGACATCGTGACTGGCGTCCATCCCATCGCGATTCGCGCGTTTGCCAAATCCATGATCGTCTCGCCATGGAACAAATCGACACCGTCGTCGCGTAGACCGCGTGCGATCCGGTCCGGTCCCAAACTGTGGACCGCCATCTGCACCGCGGTTAACGGCTCCGCAGTTCGCAGCAGCCAACGGTCTCGAACGGCAGATCCCACCACCCGTGGTTCCAAGGATTGCCGCACCAGATCATCGCGTTTCGCTCCGCAAGTTGAAAGCCCGCGGTCCGTCCCCGCACCGGACGTCGAACTACGCCGGCTACTTCTTCACCGGCGGCGGCAACTCCCGCGCCTCGCAAACGCTCTGAAATCCCTGCCGGTTATGCGAGCCATCGCAAAACGGCTTATTCTCGGAAAGCCCGCAGCGGCACAGCGAAATCACCGTGCGCCCGGCCAGCCCGAATTCTTTGCTCGCCGCGTCGTTAATCGAAAACTCGCCCTCGATGCGCAGTGGACCGTTGTTGAGAACCGTAACTTTGGATGCCATTTGATTCATGGTAACAGGGGCGCCGGCGAATACAATGAAAGGATGTTGCGCGCGTTCGCAATCGCCGCGCTGATGGCCCAGCCGCTCCCGCAGGAAGTGCTGCTGCTGGCGCGCACCAAGCTGCACATGAGCGACGTGCTCACGCGCCTGCCCAACTATACGTGCCTGGAAACGATCGAACGTTCCATACGGTCGAGCGCGAAGAAACGTTACGACCTGGTCGATGCGCTGCAAATCGAAGTCGCTGTCGTCGATGGAAAGGAGCTGTTCTCCTGGCCCGGCGAGCGCGAGTTCAAAGAGCGCGACCTGCGCGAGATCGCTCCGACCGGCGCCATCGCCAACGGCAGCTTCGCCCTCCACGCCCGCACGTTGTTCATGTCGTCGCGTCCGGTCATCAAATACCGGGGCGACGAACCGCTGAACGGGCGCGACACCGCGCGATTCGACTTTGAAATCTCGCGCGTATCGAGCGGTTTTCACATTCGCATCGGGCCCATCGAAGGCATCGCCGGACAGAAGGGAACCTTCTGGGTCGATCGCGAATCGCTGGATCTGATTCGCCTCGATGTCGAGGCCGTCGAAATTCCCGGCTACCTGCCGCTATCGTCCTCGACCGAGTCGCTCTATTACGAACGCGCGAGAATCGGCGAGTCCGATTTCCTGTTGCCAAAGACCTCCGAACTCGTCATGGTCGACGACAAAGGCAACGCCTCGCGCAATGTCATCACTTTCTCGCGCTGCAAGCAGTACACCGGCGAATCGACGGTGTCGTTCGGCGATGTGCCCGACACCGCGCCCGCACCCGAGATCAAGCCACCCATCGATCTGCCGGAAGGCATAAGTCTCGAACTCGAACTGCTCACGCCCGTGCGCTTCGGCCGCAGCGCCATCGGCGCGCCAGTTGAAGCGCGCGTGCGCAAGGACGCAAAACGTAAGGGCGAGGTGCTGGTACCGAAGGGCGCGATGCTCTCGGGCAACGTCGCGGTGCTCGACAAAAGCGAGTTGCAGAAGCTAATGCGCGTGGCGCTCCAGTGGCGCGAGATCGCATTCGAAGGCCGATCGGGCCTGCTTTCCGCGCGTCTGGAACCCGGCGGATCGATCGGGCCGTTCGCTCAAACGCGCTACGGCTTCCCGCCGCAAAACGCCGGGCGGATGCTTCCGCACCCCGATGTGTTCTACGTTAGAAGAGAGCCGTTTGAGTTGCCGCGTGGACTTCTGCTATACGTGAAGACCGCCGCGCCGTTCAGAGGCGGAGCGAAAAAACCGTGATCCAATTCACTCTTGAAACCGACAAAGCGCTTTTTGAGAAAGCGATGCGCTACGCGCAAAAGCAAGTTAAGCGTCTCATCGACAACAACCCGGACTTCTATCCGATGTACACGAAGAACGGCAAGTGGAAACACGACGGGCCCGCCTGGACCCACTGGTGCGACGGCTTCTTGCCCGGCATGATGTGGCTCTTCCACCGCTATGAGGCCGATACCAACGGCAAGGATCCGGAGTATTGGTACAAGAAGGCGGTCGACTACACCAAGCCGCTTGAAAAGCGCAAGGGGGATCGCGATGTCCACGATCTCGGCTTCGTCTTTCACTCTTCCTACTACCGCTGGTTCCAGGTCGACAAGGATCCAAAACTCGAAGCGGTTGTCATCGATGCCGGCAAGACGCTCGCGGGCCGCTATCGCGACAAGGGCCACTATCTGCGTTCCTTCGTCGCCGAAGACTCGCTGTTCATCGACATCATGATGAACGTCGGCATCGTCTTCTACGCCGCGCGCGCCACCGGCGACAAGACTTTGCGCGACGTCGCGGTGCGGCACTCGCTCACCACGCGGCGCTACCTCGTTCGCGGCGACGGCTCGACCGCCCACGAAGGCATCTTCGATCTGGAGACCGGCGAGTTCCTCCGCGAAGCCACACAGCAAGGCCACCGCGCCGATTCCTGCTGGGCGCGCGGCCTCACTTGGGCGATGTACGGATTCGCGACCGCCTACGAATACAGCCGCGATCCGCACTTCCTCGAAACCGCCGAAGACTGCGCCGACTACTACATCACCCACGCGCCCGCCGACGGCGTCGCGCCGTGGGACTTCAACGCCCCGGCCGAGTTGCGCAAGCAAGTCGATACGTCGGCGGCCGCGATTGCCGCGTGCGGCTTCCTCCGCATGAGCCGCCTGCTGCACGATCCGGTCAAAGGCCACTTCTACTGGAACACCGGCGTCCGCATTGTGCGGTCACTGTGCCAGAACTACCTGGGTGACAAGGACAAGGAATGGGAAGGCGTCCTCAAAGGTGGCGTCTACCACATGCACAAAGGACTCGGTGTAAACGAGTCGGTGATGTGGGGCGATCACTTCTTCGTCGAAGCGCTCGAACACGCCTTGCGGCGCATCTAACGCTACTGCGCCAACGGCCCGGTCCGCAACATCTTCGACAGAGCGCACGTCGCTCTCTCAGATTTTTACTAACCCACTTTTACTAATGTTTTGTTTCAAAGAACCAAAGCCTACTCCCTCCCATCATCCCCACCTACCCTGCCACTTTGGCCGAACGCGACTCCTTCCCGGCCTGTCCAGACGTCCTAAACCAGCGAACCCTCTGGCCCCCCGCCCCATCAAACACGCCCCGAATCGCCCCTCAGATTTTTCCTAACCCACTGTGCTAATGTTTTGTTTCAAACAACCGATATATCGAGTGTGTCA
>VFZW01000229.1 GCA_016871055.1 Acidobacteriota bacterium | reverse complement strand
GTTGTCGCCACCGCCCTCAAACTCCGGGAGCTCGTCATCATCCCTCAACTGGCTTCCGGCTTCGCCACTTCATGATTTCCTGCCAAAAAATGTCAAAATCTTATTGGATAGATACTAATACCCTCGACCGGAACCTGACCCGGGGCAACTTCAACTACCAGTTCCAGGAATCGATTAACCAGCCTCGCAACCAGCACCTGTTCCGCATCGATCTAAAGCCGACGAGTAGCGATTCCATCAACGTACGGGGATCCACGTGGTATGCCGACTCGCTTGGACACGCCGTCGCGGCCGGTTCGTCGAACTGGGGTCTAGTTCGCCAGCACTACACCTACACCGACAACGGCATCGTACTGAACTATGCCAAGATCCTCAGTCCGCGGCTGGTGAACGAATTCATGGGCGGTGCGCGCCACGGCGTCGAGAAGGGCCCGCCGGAAAACGACGAACAGTTGAGACGTATGCAGCGCAATGAGCGCGGACTCGCGACGCTTGGGCAGTTCTTTCCGGCCAACAACGGACTTCGCATCATTCCGCAGGCCTCCTTTGGAGGCGTCCCGGGCGCGGCGGCGATCAGCTATGACGGCCGGTTTCCGCTGCGCGGCGCCGACACGGTCATCAACTTTACGAACAACTTAACCTACACGCTTGGCGCTCATACGTTCAAGGGCGGTTTTTTTTCGAACGCACCCGCAATTACGAAGGCGAACAGGGCAACTACGGCGGCAACTATTCCTTCGGCCGCGACGTGAACAACCCCTTCGATTCCAACTACGCCTACTCCAACGCGCTGCTCGGCAATTTTTCCAACTATACCGAGTCGCAGTCGCGCCCATCGAATGAAGGGCGCAAGACATCGACGGCATTCTTCGTCCAGGACGCGTGGAAGGTCAATCGCAAGTTGACGGTTGACGCCGGATTGCGCTTCATCTGGTACAACCAGTGGTACCACGCCCGCAATCAGGCCGCGGCCTGGGACTTCGCCCGCTTCGACACATCCAAAATCCCAACCCTCTACCGGCCCATCGCCACGCCGCAAGGCCGCCGCGCGGTCAATCCGCGCAACAACGAAATCTTCCCCGCCGTCTTCATCGGCGCCATCGTGCCCGGCTCGGGAGATCCATTTAACGGCTCCGTCGTCGCCACCGACAAAAGCTATCCGCGCGGGTTCCGCGACCAGGAGCGCATCCTTCCCGAAGCCCGGCTAGGGTTCGCCTACGACCCATCCGGCAATGGCAAGACCGCCGTGCGCGGCGGCTTCGGCGTCTTTCACAACACCGTTTCGCCGGGCGTCCGCGGCTACTCGCAAAACCCGCCTATTCAGGTGACGCCGCAGATATTTTACGGCAACCTCGACACGTACCTGAACACCGCGGGCACCATTTTTCCCGGCGGCACGTCCACGTTCGAACGCAAGGCGATCACGCCATCGATGTACAACTATACGCTCGGCGTCCAGCACGATATTGGCCGTGGGACCGTCGTCAACGTGAGCTACGTCGGCAATGTCGGCCGGCACTTGCAGGTCAGCCGAAATCTAAATACGGTGCCTTACGGCGCTCGCTTCCTGCCGCAAAACGCCGATCCGCAGAATCCATCCACTCCGCTCAACGACAACTTCTTCCGTCCGTTCCCTGGTTGGACCGGCATTACCTACAACGACTTCTCTTCTACCTCCAGCTACAACTCGCTGCAGACGACGCTGAACCGCCGCATGGCCAAGGGCGTCAACGTGTCGATCGCATACACGTGGTCGAAAACGATGGACTACACCGACAGCGATGGCGATGGCGTCGCAGTCTATCGCCCTTTGCGCGTATGGAACTACGGCAAGGCGGGATTCGATCAGACGCACATCTTTGTCGCCAACTACATTTGGGACCTCCCGGGCGCATCGTCGAAAATCATGCCCAACCGCGCCGGCAAGCTGATCTTCGACGGCTGGCAGGTCTCCGGCATTACGACCTTTGCCAGCGGACTGCCGGCCGGCGTCGGCTTCTCGACCGTCGACGCATTCGACATTACCGGCGGGGGCGATGGCGCTCGCATCATTGTCACCGGGAAAGCTCAGAAGGACCACGGATCGCGTAGCTTCTCGCAGTTCTTCAACCCCGACGTTTTCGCCCGCCCGCTTCGCGGCGATTTTGGCAACGCGCCCAAGGACGTGTTCCGCCGCCCTGGCCAGAGCAATTGGGACATTTCGTTCTTTAAGCTCTTCCCCGTTGGCGGCGAGAAGAAGAACCTCCAACTTCGTTGGGAGATGTACAACGCCTTTAATCACACGTAGTACGATAGCGTCGATGCCACGGCACGATTCGACGCGCAGGGACGGAATGTCAACACGCGCTTTGGCGAGGTGATCGGCGCGCGGGCGCCGCGGCGCATGCAGGCGTCGCTGCGTTTTACCTTTTGAGGAGCCGCGCACAAAAGACTCGTTCCGGCCTGTGCGCTTGTGATTACTCCGGCGCAAAGCGCGTGACAAGCACTTCGCCGGCGTCGTCGGTGAATTCCAGCGGCTCGTCGCCCCAATGCGCGAGCCGCTTTCTCCGTAACAAGACCCAGGTAACGGCCGTAATCCCGCCTACAATCGCAAACCCCTGGATTGATGACGATGCCACGCCGACCAGCATTCCGCCGAAGGATCCGAACGCGAGGAAAGAGGCCAGGAACATTACCAGCGCGATTGCCGCCGGCATTTGAGTTGGCGCGTACGTCGACGTGAACGGGATTCGATACCACCTCTGCACGCGCAGTTCGATCAAACAGGCCAAGAATCCGAAGGTAATCGGAAGTCCCGCGGCCGCCGTGATCGGACCGGATGCCGCCACCTGAAACGGCAGCGCGATCGCCAGCGCCGGCAAGGCGCCGAAGAGATATAGGGCGGCGACGGTGGCTGAAAGCTGCCCAGGACGCTCCAATGGGTCTTCGGTCACACGAAACACCCAGTGCGCGCGCCATTCGGCGGGCAATCGGAAACACATTGTCAGCGCGGCCGTCAGGCTCATTCCCAGTAGCAGCGGAAAGGCGCGGGCGATCGCCGACAGGTTCGTCCCGCTCTTGATCAGCGCGACGACAAATCCCTCGATTGTGAACGCCACTCCGAACAGCGCGATCCCAATTAGCAGCAACCGGTGTTGGGGCGCGCGAGCCAGTGTCAACGCGACGAAGGCCAACGCGCCTCGATCGCTCAGCCTGTTCAGCGCCGTGAGCAGCGACCTCCGCGCCGATAGCGCATGCGGAGGCGAGGCGAATTCGCCGAACCGGCGGTAGAGTACGGCGCAAGAAACCATCGCGACCACGAAAGAGATGCCCAGCCCGATCCAGGCGCGATCGGCCAACCGCGCATACCGCGCGTCGCATACGCCTACCCACCACATCGGCGGCAGCCACTCCAGCCGATCAAGCGCGCGCAACCCTGGCACGTGCAATAGCAGCGGCAAGGAAACGATGCTAATGGCCAGCAGCAGCGCTTGGACCACGAAGCCGAAAACGCGCGGCAACACCAATAAACATAGGCCTTGGAGCGCCATCGCCAGCAACACAGCGTGCGATCCAGCCCCGATTGCCGCAACCCAGTGCCGGGAGGACAAATATAGCCCGGCGGGTACCAGGTTTGCCGCCGCCAGCGCGATTCCCAAGAACATTCCGAGCGCCGTCAGGCGTGCCACGAAGATATCGGACTTGCGCACCGGCAACGGCGACAACACCTGCCAGTCCCGTGCGCCCGGGAACAGCGACTGCCACTCGAGGGAGACGATGAGCAAGATAGTCACGAAACTGGCCGCGGTCACGAACAGTTCGTCGGACGGTTGCCCGAAGTTCCGCGCGCGCAGCCGCGCGAATTGCGTGTGAAACGCAAACAACGCGACCGCCGCCGAAATCAGCCAGGTCCGGTAGTTTTCGATCCCGGCCTCGGACAACATTTCGCTACGGAACATTCCCGCAAAGAAATGTTCAATCAGCAAACGGCGCGGGCTCATCGACGCACCGCAGCCAGAATCGACTCCGCCACTGGAACCGCGTCTTCCTGATGCGTCGCCTGGGCAAATATTTTCTCCAGGTCCGGCGCCATCGACGACCGCAGGTTTTCAATCGAATCCGCGAGCACGATCTTGCCCTTGTATAAGATCACGACGCGCGAGCAAACCTTCTCGACAACCTCGAGCACGTGCGAACTGAACAGGATCATCTTTCCTTCGCGCGCGAACACTTGCATCAGCCCGCGCAGCAGCTGGGCCGCGCTGACATCCAAACCCGAAAACGGCTCGTCCAATATCAGGAGCTCGGGATCGTGGAGGATTGCCGCCGCCAGCAAGACACGCTGCCGCATGCCCTTCGAATAACTCACCATCGCGGAATGGCGCGCGTCGTGCAGTTGAAATAACCGCATCAGATCCTCGGCGCGCCGCAGCGCCATGGCGTATTCGATTCCCCGCAACCTCGCCAAAAACAACAGATATTCCGTGCCCGTCAGGTGCCCATACAATTGCGGTTCTTCGGGCACATAGCCCATCCTCCGCTTAAAACCAACCGGGTCTTCCGACACCGGGCGCCCATGGAATTTCACGATGCCGTCGCTGGGGTCGATCAGCCCGGTTACGATTTTCACCGTCGTGCTCTTGCCCGAGCCGTTCGGCCCTAAGTAACCCAAAATCTCGCCCGGCCGTATCTGGAAGCTCGCGTTGTCGAGCGCGGTGATGCCCCGATACCGCTTCGTCAGATTTTCGACTTCGAGCATTGCAGCCAGTGGACCGCCAGAAACAGGGTGCCGAACAGGACGAGGAAAACCGCCGAGAAAAGCAGGACCCACACGGCGATTTCGGAGTCGAACGTGGGCCGGCACCGCGGAATCACAGCGGCCGCACAGCCCACTATCGCCAACGCCGACGCGCACGCCGCCAGCCAGACGTACGGACCGGGCGACTTCAGGCGGTACGCAATCGCCGAGCCCACGATATCGCCCAACGCCAGTAAGCGGTTCGACGAGGGATGAAACAAGTCCGCTTCAATCTGAGGACCGAACCGCGCGCGAAACTCTTCCGGATACAAACGCAGCAGCAAGCGAGTCATGCTGTCAAGCATTATGCGTTAACCTCCTGCGGGCGGCGCGAAGCCGGTTCTCCAGCCGCGCGACCTCCTCGGTAAGCGCGCGCCGCCCGGCACGCGTGAGTTTGTAGTACCGGCGCCGCTGGTCCTCGTCCGGTTGCGGCTTTCGCGCCGATTGTTCGACCACGCCATCGTTCATCAATCGATCAAGCATCGTGTACAGCGTGCCGGCTCCCACGCCGGCCTCCGTCATGATCGCGTAGCCGTGCTTCTCGCCCCCCGCCAGCGAGACCAACACTTCAAATTCCGTGGGCGTCACGAGTCAACTATATCGATGATCGATAGAGTTATCAACGGAAAACACAACGGAACGGACTCGGGGGTATCGCGAGGTTGTCGACTACGGCGTCCGACTGGGAAGAGCCGCGGCCTTTATCAGAGCCTTGAACGCGCGCTCGTCGAGATTCTCACCTTCGCGAATATCGATCGCCCGGCGGGTCTTGCCTTCGAGGCTGGAGTTGAACAATCGGGCGGGATCGGGAAGAGACGCCCCCTTGGCAAACGTCAGCTTGACGACCTTCTTGTAGGTCTCACCGGTGCAAATGATGCCGTTGTGAGACCATACCGGGGCATCCCACTTCCACTCCTCGGTCACGCCGGGGACCGCATCGAGGATCAGTTTTCTCAAGCGGGCGAGGGTCTGGCCGCGCCAATCGCCAAGTTCGGCGATCCGCCGGTCGATTAGAGTAGAAGCGGGAGTTGGGATCATGAGGACGTTCCTGCCGAGTTTGGCACAATTTTGCGGATTGTTTGGTCGTTTCCCGCAACGGCTCTAAGGTAGGATGCGATGGCGGCAGCGGGGCTGAACTGCCTCAAATTCTTCGAAGCGTGCGCTCTACGCCAGCGGTGAGTTTCGAGGCGGCATCGCGCTCCACATAGCTCGACTTGGCGCGCCAGGTTTCATACCCGCCGACATCGAACGCATCGACGGTTGGGATATAGCCGCAGGCATCGTTGGCGATTGAGATCGTCGCCGTGGTCTTGAATAGGTTTAGCCGTTTGATCTGAAGCCCGAGTTCGACGAACGTCTCTCCGGGAAAGGCGCCGATGCCGGTATTGCCGATGCGCAGACCCTGCACCGGAACCTTGACCGCGGCGGGGAATCTCGACATAAAGACAGTTTCGCGGGCGTAGATCAGCGGGCGCTCCTTGTAGGCGTTGCCGGGGTTGTCGCTCACGAGCTTAATGGCCTCGGCGGCCTCTTGCGCCGATGGCCGACGAACGCCTATTTCGACATCTTCCAGCGCGCCATGGAGCTTGATGTCGGCTGTGTACTCGATCGTCTTCAATACGCGCATTGTCTCGAAGGCGAGAACGCTGGCGGTGCGCTCAATGACGGTGTAGTCGCGGGTGGGCGGATAGGGCCGAGCGGGATTGAGTCCGTTGATGTTGGCCGCGCAGCCGTTGGCGAGGAGCGCGACGCAGTCGTCGTCGAGGGCGCGTTCAACGCGGCGAGCGTAGGCGCCGAAGTAATCGGCGCTGGCGTGGTCGGCGGGATTAAAACCGGCGTAGTGGAGGGCGTAGCTGCCATAGACCCAGATCATGCGGCCGTCCTCGCCGAGGGCGGCGATCACGGGGTGTTCGGGATCGACGGGACCGGCGGGCTTGATGATCGCGTCGCCTGTGGTGGGTGGATTCATAAGCACCTTGTCGGTCTTGCCGCCGAAGGGGTCGGGAGGCACGGCGCCTTCCTTCATGAAGTAGCGGCGATTGAAAACGAGGGTCGGCTCGACGCCCGAGGCCGCGCCGATGCGGGCCGGGCGGAGGCGGCGGAATGCCATCTGCGCGGCATCGCCGATGCGCTGTTCGAGCATGGCGACGTAGTGGGCGTCGGGCAGGCTTTGGAACAGATGCATGGCGGGCGGAGCGCTATGGGTGTGGGTGGAACTCATGAGGATGCAGGCGGGGTCGACGGAGTTCTCCCGGGCGATGCGGGCGCGTGCGCGATCGAGGATGGAGCGCGGGACCATGCAGGAATCGATCGTCGCGAGCAGCATGCGCGTGGAGCCGCTTTCGATGGCGGCGCAGCGGACGAGGAGTTCGTCGTGAACGTCGACCGTCTTGCGATCGGTCATGAAACCGGCGAGTGAAGTGCCGATGGCGGGAGAGATGTTGGTTGTGGCGGCGCCGGCGAGGAGGGTCGTGGCGGCGTTCGAACGGCTGGCGGCGGCGAGGCCGGCGAGGATCTGTCTGCGAGTCACTGAATCAGGATACAATCCCTGCGCGGGCGTCGGACGGTTCGGGGTCCGCGCGCTGCGGATTCATCCTAGGGAAAATTCCTCTCATACTTCCCCGCAAGGGGGCCGATGAGATGGATGTGGGAATAGCACCGCTTACATTCTCCGGCATCAGCAGCTATTCGGCCGACTTTCAGAAGATTCTGGAGCGGACGGTAGCGATTGCGTCCCAGCCGATCAGCCAATTGCAAAGCGAGCAGGGCAAGGTCCTGCAACAGAAGGCGATCGCCAATGGGCTGCGGACATCGGTCGATGGGTTGGCTAGCGCTGTAAAGGCACTTGGGGAGATCGGGGCTAATAAGGCACTTACGGGCGCGTCGTCGAATAAGTCGAAGGTAACGATTGGGGCGGTAACGGCCAACAGTCCGGCGAGTTACTCAATCACTGAGATCACGTCGCTGGCGCGCGCGGCGTCGGCGAGTTCGGCGGGATATGCGAACGGCAACGCGGCGACGGTTTCGGCGACGGGTTCGGTGCGGCTTACGTTTAACGGTGCGACGCACGACATTACGCTAACGCCGGCGGAGAATAATCTGCAGGGCGTTCGGGACAAGATCAACGCTCTAGGTGCGGGCGTGACGGCGACGGTGCTGACGACGGGCACGGGAGCTACGCCTTTCTATCTTTCTCTGACGTCGAACACCTCTGGGCAGAAGTCGATCACGCTTGTGGACGATCCGACCGGCGTGTCGAGCAATCTATTGGCGACGACGGACAATGGGGCGAACGCCGTGTTCAAGGTCAACGGAGCGGCGGTTTCGAAGACGTCGAACACGATCAACGACGTCGTGAGCGGTGTCACGTTTACCCTGACCGGAACCACGACAGGAAGCGAATCGGTGTCGCTGACGCTGGCCACCAGCCGGTCGACGCTATCTACAAAGTTGCAGACCTTCGTGAACGCATATAACCAGTTGCTCGCCGATTCGGACTCGCAGATCGGGGAAACCGCGGGATTGTTGACCGGCGATCTGTCGGTCAGGGAGATCAAGAATTCGCTGCGAAGCCTAGCCGGTTACAGCGGGACGGGCGCGATCAAGAATCTGGCACAGTTTGGCATCACGTTCGGAACCGATGGCAAGGCCAAACTCGATGCAGCCACCTTTGACGCCCTGTCGGATTCCCAAGTGCAGGACGTCTTTTCGTACTTGGGGACGACGACGACCGGTTTCGGCGGACAACAAAGCCGGCTGACGCAGATCTCCGACCCGGTAACAGGTCTGATCGCGGTACAAACGGCAAAATACGACGAGACCGACAAGCGGCTGACGGCGCGAATCGAGGAGCTCACCAGCCGTCTGGCGGCACTGCAGAAGAGCAACGCCGAGAAGTTGCAGGCCGTTGACGCGTTGCTGGGAAGGATCGAATCGCAGGGCCGAATCGTCGAGGCCAGCTATAAGAGCGTACAACTCGCGCTATTCGGGAAGAACGATGGATAGATGAAGGTTCTGGGCGATTGGGAAGAGTTGGCGGCGCTGGACGAGACATTGGTTGGCGGGACGGCCGAATCCCCCGAGGCGAGCAGCCTGTTAAACCGGCGCGGCGTGTTGATCGAACGGATCGCACAAGGAGCGAAGTCACTCGAAGAATTGGACGAACTGGCGGCGCGAAATCGAAGGCTCACCGAGTGGTTGCTGCACTGGCGAAGAATAGCGCTCATCGAAGCAGCGGCATTGGACCGGCACCTCCTGTATCTGCAGAGGGCAGGCGAGCCACTGGAGGAACCTAGTCGCGTTGAGGTTTGTGGGTGACTCAGATCAGTGTCACGGCGATGTCGATGTTAGCGGCGCCCTTGGACCGGGCCACATCCGCCGACCACTCGGCGTAGCCGGCCAGCACCTGAAAGATGCCGCTTAACCATTGTCCGATCCTCTTATTGTTGCGGTGACGGTCCTGGAGGCGCAGTGCGATTCGCCGGACCATCCGCACCTGCGAGTTGTGAAGGTACTCGTTCCAGCGGAGCGTTCCGGCAGTAGTACCACGGATGGCATCCGAGCACAGGTTCTGAGAGGCCGCCAAGCAGTCTGCGCCGGCGTTGAGAAGGGCGGAGTAGTCGGGATCCGCCAGCACTTCTTCCGACAACGGGCTGGCGCAGAGCAGTTCGGCGAGAATAAGCAGCAAAAGCTCCGGCCGGTCGCAGCGGGCGGCGCAAAACCGGCCTAGCCAGGACTCGGGCATCAGTTCGGCCGAGTCGGCGATCACGTCGTTCCAGCATACGGACAGATCGACCTCTGGTTTCTGCGTCTGGACCGACCACAAGAGCAACGACTGAGCGATGATCTCGACGCGGCTCCCGGTGGCCGAAGGAAACAGACGGGGCGCGAGTTCGGAGGCCCGGATGGCTTGCAGATTGCTTCGGATTTCGGGGCAACTAAGGACCCCGCGACGTTTGAGCCAGTTCTCAGCGCGTTGGGCGGATGCGCCGGCGGGCCGGGCCGGCTGGCGCCAAGTTTGAGGGTACTTCAGCGCGATGCGCAAGGTGCGCGGCGTGAATGGGTCGAAAGAAGGGGCGGTCGCGGCGGCTAGCATCGTGTAGAAGTGCGGCGCGCCCAGCGGATGTATCAAGAAAATTTCGGGCTGTCAGTCGGGCTCATATTCCCGGACACGTTGCCGAAAAGGGAGAGGAGCGCAACAGACGCGGAAAGGGAAATCGGCGATGGCGTTGGACGTATTGATCGTGGATGATTCGGCGGCGATCCGGAAGATTCTACAGCGGGTACTCATGCAGACGGATATGACGTTCGGCGAGATTCAAGAGGCGGCCGATGGACTGGAGGCGATTGAGAAGCTGAAGCAGCGCCAGTTCAATCTTGTCCTCTCCGACATCAACATGCCGAACATGGACGGAATACAACTGCTGGGGCAGATGCGGGCCAACGCGCAGTGGAGCGACATCCCGGTGGTTATGATCACGACCGAGGGCAGCCAGGCGAAGGTGCTGGAAGCGGTGGATCTCGGCGCGCGCGGATACGTTCGGAAGCCGTTCACGGCGGATCAAATCAAAGAGAAGTTGATTGGATTAGTGTAGGCGGGAGGACAGCGTGACCAGTGAAGAGATGCAGGGGTTAGTGGTGGACGGCTTGAAGCAGGCCGTCGATGGGCTTTGCTCGACGATGCTCGGATGCGAGGTGACGGCGGGCGATCCCCAGCGGATCGCGCACCCGTTGCAGGAGGCCGAAGGAGTGATCGCCCTGATTGGCATGGCCGGCCCCTGGTTCGGGACCGGCGCGATTCTGTGTAAGCCGGATTTGGCGTGCAAAATCGCCGGCGCGATGCTCATGAGCGAATACGACACGGTGAATGAAGACGTTTTGGACGCGATCGCCGAGGTGTCGAATATGGTGATTGGGAACTTGAAGACCGTGATTGAGGAAAAGGTCGGCCCGATGGGGTTATAGACTCCGACGATCATACACGGGGCAAGTTTTACAACCAAGATCGGCGGCAATAACGGCTGGACGCTGATCCCGTTTCAAATGATGGGAGGGGAGATGCTGGTGCAAGCCTGCGTGCTGCCCAATCTGGAAGGGAAACCGGTCGCGCGGGTCGATATTCTGGGCCACGTGTTAATAGCGGCCTAGCGAGAGTTTACTGCGAAGCGGCCAAGCAGACCTCTAAGCCAAAGATTTTCCGAGGGTTAGAGCGGCAAGGGTGTATTACCCACGTTGGGTACTACACAGCGCCTCCAAGCCGAGAGCGTCGGCGAGAGCGTGCTGCGATAGGGATTGTTTGGACAAGACGGTGGCGACGCGGTTAGGCCCTTTTTCTCCTTGGGGCGGGTAGAGGAGAACAAATTGCTGGACGGTACGCAGTTCGTCGAGAAGTTGCTCGACCGACAGGCCGGGCCAAGCCGCTTCGGCCTGTTTGTGGACAAACT
>VFZW01000228.1 GCA_016871055.1 Acidobacteriota bacterium | reverse complement strand
AGCGATTGCGGCCGATGCTGGGACTCAAGAGCTTTGAGTCGGCGACCATTGTGATCAGCGGTATCGAGCTGGCGGAGAAGATCAAGAAAGGGCAATTTAAATTTGACAAACTAGGCGGGGCAGGGGCCACGATGCCGGAGATCTGGCGAGCCGCGTTGGTTGCGTGATTGGGGTCGGGATCGATCGAGACCTGCGGACCGAAACGGTATCAAACCAGTGTCAACCCAGATTTTGCACCAGAGCCAAGCGCACGACATGGCAACGGAACACCCCGGCCTTGCCAAAGAAATGATCGGCGAGTTCACGCGCTGGCGCGAATCGATGCCGAATCCGGTGCTACCGTGAAACAGGAGAGGAAGACGATATGAGAAGGCTCGTTCTTTTGACCATCTTCATGGCCGGCATCACGCTGCATGGCCAAGGCGCAACAGCCCAGATCACCGGATCCGTAACGGACGCTTCCGGAGCGGTCATTCCCGGAGTCGCCGTGGCGGCTGTTAATGACAGTACCGGCTTGAAGCGGGATGCGGTCACCAACGAACAGGGCATTTACTTGCTGTCGCCGTTGCCGCCCGGCGTCTATCGCGTCAGCGTCACCAAGACCGGCTTCCGCTCCGTGGCGCGTACTAACCTGACGTTGGCGGTGGACCAAACCGCGCGCATGGACTTCGCTTTGGAACTCGGCACGGTCAGTGAAACCGTGGAGGTCAGCGCGACCGCGGCACAAATCGATCAGGACACGTCGGCGCTCGGGCAGGTGATCGACGGCGCGAAGGTGCTCAACATGCCGCTGAACGGGCGGAGTCCGCTACGGCTGACGCAGTTGACGCCGAACGTCGCGGTGGCGCCCACCGGCAACGGGCAGTTTCAAGATATCCCGGTGAACATGATGGACGACTCGATGATCTCCATCAACGGCGGGCGCGCCCGTTCGAACGAAGTGCTGGTCGATGGCATCCCGACGACCACCGGATTCGTGAACGTAATGACGACGGTACCGAACGTCGACAGCACGCAGGAGTTCAAGGTGCAGAGCAGCAATCTCTCGGCCGAATGGGGCCGGTTCGGGGGCGGCGTCATCAACGTTTCGACGCGGAGCGGCACCAACCAATTGCACGGGTCCCTCTTCGAGTTTCTTCGCAACGACGCCTTCGACGCGAACGAGTTCTTCAATCGGGGGGCTGGGCGCGACATTCCTCCGTTCCGGATGAACCAGTTCGGATACGCCGTCGGCGGGCCCATCATTCTGCCCAAACTTTACGATGGCCGAAACAAATCGTTCTTCTTCACCGACTACCAGGGAAGCCGTTGGCGGCGCGGCCAGATCTATCGTGGGACGGTGCCGACCGCACTTCAGAGCCGCGGCGATTTTTCGGGCACTCTGGCGCAGAACGGCCAGCCGATCCTGATCTTCGACCCGCTCACCACGCGTCCCAATCCCGCGCAGGCGGGACGGTTTCTGCGCGATGCGTTTCCCGGCAATCAGGTCCCGGCCAACCGGATCGATCCGGTGGCGAGAGCCATGGCGGCCTACTACCCGGCGCCGAACACAAGCGGCGATACGTTCACGCAAAACAATAACTACATCAACAACGCGCCGATTCGCATTGACCAGGCCAACGTGGGAAATCGCTTCGATCACTACGTCAGTCAAGCGTGGCGGATGTTCGGGAGAGTTTCGCTACACCGGTCGACGATTGGTCAGCCCGACACCTTCGGAAACATCGCCACACCGGGTGGACTGAAAGGCGTGACGCTCAACAATGCGTCGGCCGGAATGGATCACACCGTGACGTTGAACGCCGCGTCGGTGTTAAACATCCGAGCCGGATTCGCCCGGTTTTTCTGGACGCGTAATCTCTTCAGCGAGGGCTTCGACGCAACGCAGATCGGGCTTCCGGCGAGCCTGGCGCGCGCGTTTACGAATCCGCTCCTGCCGGAAGCGAACATCGAAGGCTTTGCCGGCTTGAGCGGCAGCGGCATGTTGCGCTCCGGGCAGAACAGTTACTCGCTGCTCGCGTCGTATTCGCGGCTGGCCGGCCGGCACAGTTGGAAGACGGGATTCGAGGGTCGCGCGCAACGGCTGAATGTGTTCAATCTCTCGTCGGGTTCGGGCACGTTCGGATTCACTCGGGCAATGACGCGAGGGCCCGATCCGAACGTCGTGGTTCAGAACGCCGGCGTCGGCATGGCCAGTTTCCTGCTGGGCGCGGCAAACACCGGCAATGTCAATATCGCGAGCGGCCACACGCTGCAAAATTTCTACTACGCCGGATATGTTCAAGACGACTTCCGCGTCAACCGGCGCTTGACGCTGAACCTCGGCTTCCGCTACGAGACCGAGACGCCGTTTACAGAGAAGCGGAACCAGTTCCATCGATTCGATCCGGCGCTGCCGAGTCCGGTGCGGAATTCATCGTTTCCGAATCTCACCGGTGGATTGGTGTATGCCGGACCCAACAGCCGCCAGGCCTACCGCCGTGACAGCAACAATTTCGCGCCGCGATTCGGATTCGCCTATTCGCCTATCGACCGCACCGTCATTCGCGGCGGCGCCGGTCTCTTCTTCGCACCGTTTGGAACCGGAGGCGACGGAACGAACGGCTCCGTCCCCGATGCCGGCTTTAGCTCCACCACTCCGATGATCGCGTCTTTGGACGGATTGACTCCCTTCCGTTTCTTGCGCGATCCGTATCCGGAGGGCCTGACACAGCCGACGCGCGATAGCCTGGGCGCGCGCACGTTTCTGGGGCAAGCGGTGAATCAGTGGGACCCGGTGGCGGTTACACCGTACACGCTGCAATGGAATTTGGATATCCAACGGGCGTTTGGAAAAGACTTTATTCTCGACGCGGCTTATTCGGCGAATCGCGGCGTGAAGTTGAATCAGGTCCTGCAACTCAACGCGCTAGCGCCGGATTTGCTGAGCCTCGGCACCGGATTGCAGGCATTGGTGACGAATCCCTTCTTCCCGAATATCACAGCCGGTGCGCTCAGCCGTCCGACCGTAGCGCGGCAGCAATTGCTCCTCCGCTATCCGCAATACAGCGGGGTTTCGACGTTCAACTCGAGCTCGGGCAACTCGATCTATCATTCGCTGGCGGTCAAATTTGAAAAGCGTGCGTCGAGAGGCGTCGGGTACTTGCTGGCCTATACGCTTTCGAAGTCGATTGCCGACGTCCGCAATTCCGTCGGCGCCAACGGGAATGCGCAGAATGTAGGATTAAACACCACGGTGCAGAACTGGTACGATTTGCGAGCAGAACGCGCCATCTCCGAGATCGACGCGACACACGCGTTCGCCGCCAGCGTGGTGGCCGAACTCCCCTTCGGCGCCAACAAGCGTTTCTTCTCCGGCTCTCGCGGAGTGGCCGGAAAGCTGATCGGAGGCTGGCAATTGTCGGGCGTTTCGAGGAGCCGCAGCGGCTATCCTCTTGCCATGTCGGCGACCATCCCGAACGGCGGTAATCGTCCGAACTCCACCGGCCGGAGCGCGGAGCTGCCGGGAGGGCGATCGCGGAACGAACAGGTGGCCAAATGGTTCGATACCACGGCTTTCACGCAGCCGGCACCCTTCACGTTCGGCAACGTCTCCCGCACGCTGCCGGACACGCGCGGGCCGGGGAACTGGCTGGTGGATCTCTCGCTGGTGAAGGACACCGCGATTCGGGAACATTGGAAGTTGCAGTTCCGCGCGGAGTCGTTTAATGTCATGAATCGAGCAAATTTCTGGCTGCCGAACACGCTCGTGAACAGCACACTGTTTGGTCAACTGTTGACGACGACGGGGCTTCCCAGGGTGAATCAGTTGGCTCTCAAGTTCCTCTTCTGACATGACAAGAACCACGCTACTCTTCATAACGGCCTTGCCCCTGTGCGCGGCCGATGTTGCGTTCTTTGAGAAGAAGATCCGCCCTGTTCTGGCGGAGAAGTGTTGGAGCTGCCACTCGAACAACGCGAAGATCGCCTTCGCGGGATTGAGGCTGGATACGAAAGTCAACGTTGCGAAGGGCTCCGACGCAGGACCGGTGATCAGCCCGGGCGACCCCGCGGCGAGCCGCCTCTATGAGGCCTTGCTCTACACCGGAGCGGCGAAAATGCCGCCAACGGGTAAGCTCTCCGACACGGTGCTCGCCGACTTTCGCGAATGGATCGCCGGCGGCGCACCTTGGCCGGACGATGCGGGCTCGATCGCGGCGGCGAGTCAAGAGAGCGCGATGGACAAGGCAAAGCAACATTGGGCTTGGAGACCGGTTGCGAAGCCTTCGGTGCCGGTAGTGCGTAGTCAAGCGTGGTTCGTGAACGACATCGACCGGTTCGTACTGGCCGCGCTCGAAGCTAAGCGGCTCACACCAAGCGCCGACGCGGCGCCGGCGACGTGGCTCCGTCGAGTGACGCTGGACCTGACGGGCCTGCCTCCCACGCTCGCCGAACTGGACGAGTTCGCCCGGGCTGCGTCGTAGGAAAAAGTGGTCGATCGGCTGCTCGCCTCGAAAGCCTTCGGAGTACGGTGGGCACGGCACTGGCTCGACCAGACTTACTACGCCGACAACATCGAGATCGGCCGCCGCGTACCCGCCCGCCACGCGTGGCGCTATCGCGACTACGTGATCGACGCGTTGAATCGCGACGTGCCCGATGACCGCTTTGTCACCGAGCAATTGGCAGGCGACCAACTCGAATGGACTTCGGACGTGGAACGCCGCAACAACATCGTCGCCACTGGGATGCTGGCGCTCGGTCCTTGGCCACTGGTCAACGCCGACAAGGAGCAGCTCCGCATGGATGTGGTTGACCTGCAGATGGACATGGTGGGGCGGACGATGCTCGGGCTGACGCTCGGGTGCGCGCGCTGCCACGATCACAAGTTCGATCCGATTTCGCTCGACGACTACTATGGCATGGCGGGCATCTTCGCCAGCACGCGCACGATCTCCGGACGGCTGAGCCTCGGCGTGTTCAGCAATGTCAACAGCGTGGTGCTGCCCGAGCATCCGGACGAGATGACGGCGCGCGCGGCGGAGACGCGTGAGTATTGGGAGAAGCTGACCGCGGCGCGCGAAAAGCTCGACCGATTGCGCGCCGAACGTAAGCCGCTGGAGAAAGACAGCGCCGACGCCAAGCGCCTGGACAAGGAGATTCAGGAAACGACGCAAATCGTGAAGCTCCATGAGTATCTTCCGGTGGTTCCTCCCACCGCGCACGCCGTGCAGGACGTCGACGCCCCGGCCGATTCCCGGGTGAATATTCGAGGCAACGCTCACCAGCTCGGAAAAAAGGCTCCGCGTCCCGCCATTGCGATCGTGGGCTCGCACAAACTGGACATCGCGGACTTCACCAGCGGACGGTTGAAGCTGGCCGAGTGGATCGCGCGAAAAAAGAATCCACTCACGGCACGCGTAGCGGTGAACCGCATGTGGCATCACTTGTTCGGCGCGGGGCTGGTGACGTCGATCGACAATTTCGGCGTGCGCGGCGGCAAGCCGAGCCACCCGGAGTTGCTGGATCACCTGGCCACATCTTTCGCCGCCGAGGGCTGGTCAATGAAAAAGTTGATCCGGAGCATGGTGCTCAGCCGGACGTACGGCAGGCATCGGCGCCGCGCACTGAAGGGTTGGATGCGGATCCCGAGAATCGCCTGCTTTGGCGGATGAGTCCGCGTCGACTGGAAGGCGAGACGATTCGGGACGCCATGCTGGCCATCAGCGGCCAACTCGATCCCGCGAGCGGCGGGCCGTCGTTGCCGTTCTGGGTGCCCGGCAACATGAATCTCGGCAAGCCCGAGTTTCTTTCCGACAACGCGAAGCTCGACCCTGCCACCAACCGACGCCGATCCATTTATCAGCCGACAGTACGCAAGGGGCAGGTGGAAGAGATGGACGTTCTCAACCTGTTCGACTTCCCCGACACGAACCAGATCACCGGCGCTCGTTCGACGACCACGGTGCCCACGCAGGCGCTGTATCTGATGAACGCGCCGTTTGTGAAACAGCAGGCCACGGCGCTGGCGAATTTGACACTGCAGGGCGAACGAACGGCCAGCGAACGTGTCCGCAAACTCATCCGCCGCGTGTATGCCCGCGCGCCCGAGTCCGGCGAAGTGGATCGGCTGCGCAGCTACGCGGCATCGCTTCCCGGTCGCGCGGAGGCCTGGGAGCGGCTTTGCCACACGCTGCTCATCTCGAATGAATTTCTTTATCGGAGGTAACGAACAACGATGACACGGCAAGAGTTTCTCCGGCGTTCCGCTTGCGGCTTCGGAATCGCCGCATTGCAATCGATGATGGCCGGAACCCATCATCCGGCAAGGGCCAAACGCCTGATCTTCCTCTTCATGCAAGGTGGCCCATCGCAGATGGACCTCTTCGACTACAAGCCCCAACTGGAGCGACGCCACAGTCAGCCGTTCTCGCTCGCGCTGCCGAAGAACTATGAAGCGCCGGGGATTCGTGGCACCAGGTTCTTCGGGCCGATCAGCAAGTTCGTGCGGCGAGGCCAGCGCGGGATGCTGATGACGGAGATGCTGCCTCACTTGGGCGGCGTGGTGGACGATGTCTGCTTCCTGCACGGCATGCACGCCGATAGCGAAGCACACGCGCCCGCCATCCAGCAGCTTCACACGGGGCACAGCGTCCAGGTGCGTCCGTCGATGGGATCGTGGGTGCTATACGGGCTCGGTTCGGAAAATCGCAACCTGCCCGGCTTCATTACGATCTGTCCCGCGCTCGGCGGCGACGGCGGCACACCGCAGCTTTATGGAAGCGGCTTTCTGCCGGCGTCGTACCAGGGGACGCCGCTCGGGCGTTCCGGCGATGCGAAGAATGCGCGCTTCGGCTATCTCGGCGACGCAGTCCGCACTGGCGACGATCAACGGCGGCAACTCGATTTTTTGGCGGCATTGAATCTCCGCGATGCAGAGCGTGTGGGCATCGAAGCCGAACTCGACGCCCGCGTGGCCTCGTTCGAACTCGCCTTCCGGATGCAGATGGAAGCGCCCACCGTGCTCGATTTGGCTCGCGAAACGGAGGCCACGAAGAGCCTCTATGGCATCGGCGAAAAAGAGACGGACAACTTCGGCCGGCAGAGCCTTATGGCGCGGCGATTGGTCGAGGCCGGTGTCCGCTTCGTGCAGGTCACCGATGGCGGATGGGACCACCATGGAAAGCTGCGCGAGGCGCTGCCAGTCCGTTGCAAGGCGGTGGACAAACCGATCGCGGGCCTGATCGCCGACTTGAAAGGCCGCGGTTTGCTTGAAGATACGCTGTTGATTTGGGGCGGGGAGTTTGGCCGCACGCCGTTCGACCAGGATCTCTCGCAAGGCAAGGCCCCGGCGAGTGACCGCGGGCGCGAACACAATCCGCGCGGTTTCACAATGTTTCTTGCCGGCGGCGGCGTTAAGCCTGGCATTGCGCACGGCGCCACCGATGATTTCGGATGGGACGCGGTGCAGGGCAAGGTGCACATTCACGACCTGCACGCGACAATGCTCCACTTGCTGGGCTTGGACCACGAACGGCTCACCTACCGCTACACAGGCCGCGACTACCGCCTGACCGACGTGTTCGGCCACGTGGTGAAGGAGATCTTGCTCTAACACTCACGACGAACCGCCGAAGTTACGTTTATGCGGCTGCTGCGCCGTCCCCAAAGGCCCAACATCGTCTGGATCATGGCCGACGACCTCGGTTGGGGCGATCTCGGTTGCTACGGCCAGAAACATATCCGCACGCCGAACATCGACCGGCTCGCAACGGAAGGTCTGCGCTTCACCGATGTGTATGCTGGTTGCACCGTGTGCGCGCCATCGCGAAGCGTGCTCATGACCGGTATCGATATGGGCCATACTTAGGTACGTTCGAATCCGGGTGGCGTCCCTCTGCTCGAATCCGACGTGACGGTGGCCGAGGTGTTGAAGAAGGCCAGCTACACCAATGGCATTTTCGGCAAGTGGGGCCCGGGCGACGTTGGCACCGCGACTACCGCAATCCAGAAGGGCTTCGACGAGCACATGGGCTTCTTACATCAGGCCCACGCCCATTTTCAATATCCGCGCTTTATCTATCACAACGATCGCGAGTATGCACTCGAAGGCAACAGCGACACCGCGCACAAGACCTACGCCAACGAAGTCGTGGCCGCGAAGGCGCTCGAATTCATCCGGCGCAACAGAGCGCGCTCGTTCTTCGCCTATCTGCCGTTGACGGTTCCGCACGGACGCTTTCACGTGCCCGAGGATTCCCTGGCCGAATATCGATGCGAATTCCCGGAGAGCCCGCCGTTGTCGAGCGAGAACGGACGGCAGGCGCCGCAGCCCGAACCGCGGCCGGCGTTCGGCGGCATGGTGTCGCGGCTCGATCGCTACGTGGGCCAGGTCTTGGCGCTTTTGAAGGAGCTCGAACTCGAACAGAACACTATCGTGTTCTTCACGAGCGACAACGGCGGAATCCGTTTCAGCGACAACTTCTTCTTCAACACCGGGCGGTTCCGCGGGAGCAAAGGCAACGTGTACGAGGGAGGCATCCGCGTACCGATGATCGTGCGCTGGCCGGGACGCGTTCCCGCCAGCAAGGTCAGCGGATTCGCTTGGGCCTTTCACGATGTGCTGCCGACGTTGGCACAGATCGCGGGCGTCAAGGACGCACCGCGTTGCGACGGAATGTCCGTGTTGCCAACGTTGCTGGGCAAAGGCCAGAAGCCCCCCACAGAACTATATTGGAAACACTCACGTTACAACTCCAAAGCCGGTGCGTTCAGCGACGAGATTCCCATGCAGGCGATGCGCCGTGGGAATTGGAAAGCCGTCCGTTCTAAGCCAAACGGGCCGGTTGAACTCTACGATCTGAAGGCCGACCCCGGCGAAACGACCGATCTAGCGCCGCAACAACCAAACGTCGCCGCCGAGTTCGATCGCGCCATGAAGGCCGCTCGCGTGCCGCCCCGGCGGCAAAAGGAGCCCGCGCACCCCTGGTGGGAGTCGCGAAGCTAACGGACGTGGCCCGGCGGCCCGAACCCGGTCTTCACAACCGGCTCAACTACCTATATGATCATCGGATGACACGCCGAGAACTTCTCTGGGCTGCGGCCGCTCCGGCCGCAGCGCCGCGCCCGAATGTTTTGATCATCCTGGCCGATGATCAGGGCCATGGCGACATCTCTGCCCACGGCAATCCCCGGCTGAAGACGCCCAACCTCGACAACCTGCACCGTGACAGCGTCCGGCTCACCAACTTCCATGTCGCGCCCATGTGCACTCCGACTCGCGCGCAACTCATGACCGGACGCGATGCGTTGAACACGAGCGCCACCAATGTCAGCAGCGGCCGCACGTTGCTGCGACGCGACCTGCCTACGTTAGCCGATGTGTTCGCCGCGCAAGGCTACCGCACCGGGCTTTTCGGCAAGTGGCATCTGGGAGACAACTACCCGTACCGCCCCCAGGATCGTGGATTTCAGGAGTCGATTTGGTTCCCCTCCTCACACATCGGTTCGACTTCCGATGCATGGAACAACGACTACTTCGACGACCGCTACCGGCATAATGGAAAGTTGGAGCAGTACCGCGGCTACTGCACCGACGTGTTCTTCGGAGAAGCCACGCGCTGGATCACCGCTCCGTCGGCGCAGCCCTTCTTCGCCTATGTTGCGTTGAATGCGCCGCACGGTCCGCTGTTTGTCGACGATCGCTATCGCGCGCCTTACCAGGATCTGCCGCGTCCCCTGCAGAGCTTCTTCGGGATGATCGCCAACCTGGATGAGAACGTCGGCCGCCTGGAAGAAGCCCTCGAAAAGAGCGGGCTTCGCGACAACACGATCGTCATCTTCTTCACCGACAACGGCGGTACGGCGGGCGTCCCGTTCTACAACAGCGGCATGCGCGGGCAGAAGGTGACGCTCTGGGAGGGCGGACATCGCGTGCCTTGTTTCGTCCGCTGGCCGCGCGGCCGGATGACCGGCGGACGGGAGCGCGGCGAAATGACGCAAGTGCAGGACCTGGCGCCGACACTGCTCGACCTGTGCGGCTTGAAGCCGCCGCCGCCGGCTCGCTTCGATGGCGTGAGTCTGGCTCCGCTGCTGAAGGGAATCGCACAACCGGCGCTCGCCGAACGAAAGCTGGTGGTGCAGTTCAGCCGCATGGGCATCGGGCGGCCGCAATACGGAGATGCCTGCGTGATGTGGAAGCAGTGGCGGCTCCTGGGCGGCTTGGATCTCTATGATGTGGGCCGGGATCCGGCGCAGAAAACGAACGTGGCGGCGCAGCATCCGGAGATTGTCATGGCGCTGCGGGATCACTACGAGCATTGGTGGCAGAGGGTATCTCCACGGCTCGATACTTTTGAACCGGTCCACCTAGGGTCGCCGAAGGAGAATCCGGTGCTGCTGTCGCCAACCGAGTGGGCCGACGTCTTCCTCGATCAGGGGAGCCAGATCCGGCGCGCGGAGCCGCGTAACGGAGCTTGGCATATCTTTGCGGAACGCGCCGGTGAGTATACGTTTACCTTGAGGCGTTGGCCCAAGGACGCGGAAGTTCCGATGCGCGCGGGGCTTCCGGCGCATCGGGACCGGGATGCGTCGTACTTACCGGGAGTCGCCATGCCCATCGCCAAGGCTCGCATTGCGACCGGGCTGGGCGTGGACGCCAGCAAGAACGTTGGTCCGGAAGATCGAGAAGTAGTGTTCTCGGTACGTCTCCCCGAAGGCCCCAGCCGATTGCAGACCTGGTTCTATGATGAGGGCGGGCGCGAGTTGAGCGGGGCCTACTTCGTGTACGCCGAGTGGAAGTCTTGACTCTACCGAAGCCGGCCGCATTCGGCGATGCGCGCAGCGTCACGACCCGCGGAAAGTTGTGTCGTACTGCAACAGGATCCACGAGGAGGGCCTTACGGTCGGAACCGGCCAGCGGTCGGGAGCTTGGGAGTTGTGCGATCTCGAAGCGGACCGCGCTGCGCTCAACGAGCTTTCAAAAGCCGAGCCTCGGCGTTTACGGGCGATGAACGAGCGTCATGGCGATTGACAACGGCGAGTGGGTGTCACGGACTGGGAAACTGTTCTTCGCGCTGGCGGGTTCATTAGGGCCCCGGG
This sequence comes from Acidobacteriota bacterium, assembly GCA_016871055.1. Taxonomy (GTDB): domain Bacteria; phylum Acidobacteriota; class Terriglobia; order Bryobacterales; family Bryobacteraceae. Next base: position 172 of record VFZW01000228.1, on the reverse strand, counting down.
AAACCGGCTCGAGGAAGTGTCCCGAATACGTTGACTCACCTGAGGTTGTAGCGCACCTGGAAATGGTGCGCTTTAGTATCGCAGCGCCGGGTCTAATCCCCCCGCCTTTCAGGCGGGCTGCTTTCAGCCACGGTACTGCAAAATGGAAAGATGGCCGAGTACCGACGGAGCG
>VFZW01000227.1 GCA_016871055.1 Acidobacteriota bacterium | reverse complement strand
CTCGCCGTAATGCGGAGAAGCGAGAAGTTTGTCGATCAACTTCTCCCACGCGCCAGCGGATTTGTCGTCGACGAACTCGGCCACTTGCGCCGCGGTCGGCGGAAGTCCGAGCAGATCAAGATACGCGCGGCGCACAAGCGTGTGGCGCGACGCGGCCGGCGCCATTGTGAGTCCTTGTTTGTCCAAGGATGCCTTCAGGAAAGCATCGATCGGATGCGCCTCGGCATTTCTCGGCACGGCCGATTTTGCGGGCTGTCGATAGGTCCACTGCTCACGCACGCCCGCTGGCACCGTCCACTGTTCGAGCTTCTTCAAATCGTTCGCGCGATTCGCCGCTGCAGGACCGGCCAACGTGCCTTCCCACGGAGCGCCGCTTGCGATCCAACTCTTAAATGCCTCAATCTCTTCCGCCTTTAGCGTTCCGTCCATCGGCATGGTTGGTTTTTCAATGCCCGCTATATGGCGGTAGAGCGGGCTCTTTTCCGGATCGCCCGGCACCAGCGCGGGGCCTTTGCCGGAACCCTTCAACGCCGCCGCGCGGCTGCGCAGATCGAGCTTTCCCATCTGCATCGCGGGGCCGTGACACTTCAGGCAGCGGTTCTCGAGAACGGGCCTAACGACGTGCGTGAACGAGTCCTGCGAGAACACGGACAAGGTCGCTACAAGTAGAAGTCCGAAAAATCGCATCGTGCCCTTAGTATATGGCACTTTGATCCCCGTTTTGGGGCTCGCGCCTCATTCCCAAAACGCGAACAGAACGGCGGCGAAAATCAAGACCATCGCGACGGCGTAGTTCCAACGAAGCGCCTCGCCGAGATAGACCTTAGCAAAGACGATAAACACGCTCAGCGTAATCACCTCTTGCATGATCTTCAATTGAAAGCCGGTAAAGGCGCCATAGCCCATTCGATTGGTCGGAACCATCAGGCAGTATTCCAAAAATGCGATTCCCCAACTCACAAGCACCGCATAGACGATTCCGCGATCGCGCTGCTACAGGTGTCCGTACCAAGCGAAGGTCATGAAGACGCTGCTTGCGAGCAACAGTCCCGGGGTGGCCCATTTTTCCATTCCCCCATTATGCGGTTAAGATGCAGTAGTGATCTCTCGACGAACCTTGCTCGCTTCCGCTGCCGGGGTTTCTTCGCCGGCCGCGCCGAAACCGCTCATCCTTTACATCGGTCCCCCGATCAAAGGTGCGCGATCGATCGACGCACGCGGCGTTCTGACGTTTCCGCCGCAAGGTGTTGCGTATCGCGACAACGCCGACGCGCATCGTGTGTGGCGAGGGATTCACGCGCTGGCGCCGTCGCTTGTCGTCGATCCAAACGGCCATGACAGCCTCGCCAAAGCGCTGGAGGGCAAAGTGCCCGTCGTCAAGCAAACGCCGAAAGGCGCGGTCAAACCGTCTCCAATCGCACTGGCACGCGCGGCCAACATGCAGCGCACGTCAACACAGCTTGCCGAGCAAATGGCCAAGGTGTTTGGTCACGATCTTCCCACCGTCACCTACATCTCCGCTTTCGCCTGCATGGGCCGAGTTCGGCTCGGAGCGCTAAGCGATGTCGAACGTATTGTCGCGCCCTACGTCAACGGTGCGCGGGATTCGCTGGCGAAGCCGTCGTCCAGTCACTTCTCGGGCCATCTGATCTTCGCGCAACTCTACGAGCAGACCAGGAATCCGGCCTACCTCGCCCGTGTCAGGGCCGCCGCCGGCATGGCCATCGCAACCAGAGCCATGAACAACGAAATGAGCGACGGCGTTTTCATGGGTTGCCCGATCATGGCTCAGGCCGGTAAGCTGACCGGCGAGCCGAAGTACTTCGCCGCGTCGGTCGAGCATCTCAAGTTCATGCAGAGTCTCTGTCTGCGCAAGGACGGAATCTATCGCCACTCTCCGCTCGACGAAGCCGCCTGGGGCCGCGGCAACGCGTTTCCGGCGCTCGGCATGGCGTTGACTCTAGAAGCGATGGGTTCCTCGCCTGATCCACACGTGTTGAAAAGTTTTCGGGAGTTGATGGCCGCGCTGCGTCCTTTGCAGGACGAGGACGGATTGTGGCATCAAGTCATCGACAAGCCGGAGTCGTACGCCGAGTATTCCTGCACGGCGATGATCGGCGCGTCGATGCACATCGCAATCCGGAACAAGTGGATAGATCGTAGTTATGATAGAACCGTGGATAGAGCGTGGGCGGCGATCCTGGCCCGCAGTGAGCCGGATGGCACGCTGCTTGATGTTTGCGAGTCCACGGGGAAACAAAAGTCCGAGACCGACTATTTTCATCGAGCCGCTATCTGGGGCAAGGATCCGCGCGGTGGCGCGATGGCTCTGCTGATTTCCACTACACGATAGGAAGGGGTTCTATGAAATCCATTTTGATGCTCGCGGCGAGCGTGATTGTGGGCGCCCAAACCGCCAATGAACAGGCCATCATGCGCATGGCCGGCGCGATTCAAAGGCAAATTTTGTTGTTGCCCGAATACGGCGTGTTTGACTCGCTGTCGTTCTCGTTCAAAGGCGACACCGTGATTCTGCGCGGCAGCGCCTCACGCCCGATTCTTAAGTCGAGCGCGGAGAATGTGACCAAGAAAGTCGAAGGCGTCGCGAAGGTTGAGAATCAGATTGAAGTTACACCGCTCTCGCCGATGGACGATGGCATTCGCCTACGTACTTACATCGCCATCTACGGCCATCCCGCGCTGCAGCGGTTCAATCCCAATCGAGGGACGCCGCTGTTCATGTCTCGATTGCAGGCTCTGACGGGCATCACCAACAACCCGCCCGGCGGCAATCACCCGGTGCGCATTATCGTCAAGAATGGCAACGTCACGCTGGAAGGCGTGCTGCCCACCGCTGGCGACCGCACGATCGCTGAACTACAGGCGAACGGCGTTTCCGGCGTGTTCAACGTGACCAACAACATTCAGATCGAAGACAAGCGCCGCCGTTAGAGAGAAGCCTTGACATCAAAACTGAATCCGCGCCTGCACCTGTAGCCACCGGTTCACCGCCGAGGTCTGCGAGGTGATACGGCCGAAATTCGTCGAGAACGGGTCGGTCGAAGGCGCGTTCATCTGCGAGCGGTTCCGCACGTTCAGTGCGTCGAGCCGTAGCTGCATCGTTGCTTTCTCCGTCAACCGAATGCTCTTCGAAACGTTCGCGTTCCACTGATTCGTCATGTCGCGCCGCATCCCGTCAAGGCGCGTTGGGAATACGCGTCGATGAAACGCAGCTGGGCCGCGCGCGTTGGTCCGCTCGAAATTCGCCGTGTTGAACCATGTGTCCCAAGTGCGCTCCACATTGCTGATGGCGCTCAAGTCGTTGCCGTAGTAAAACAGGTTGCCCCAGTCGATCAACGGGCCGGGCTGCCATTCATAAGTCGCCGCAAATTGCCAACCGCCGAGCGCCATGTCGACTGCCCGGTTGAAGTTGGTCCCGAACTTCTTGCCTTTGCCCACCGGCAATTCGTAAACACCGGTCGCCGTGAAACGGTGCGGCCGGCCGTCGTTCGATTCGCGTTCGGTACGTTCGGCGTCGAACTCATTCATGAAGAAATCGGCCTCGCGCAGATTCATTCTCGTGTAGGCGAGATTCATATTCCAACCCGCCGCGAAGCGCTTCTCGAACGACATTTGCAGCTCATCGGAGCGCGTATAGCCCGTGTACTCGGTGTTGTTCGTCAACCCGTTCATATGCAAGTTCGGCCGCAACAACTGCGAACGCGGAATGAACGCGCGTGTAAAGAATCCGTTGGCGCTCATGTCGGCCCATTGCGCCGCGCTGAAATCGGCGCGGTTGAAGTTCGAAAGCAGGAATGGGTTCGCGATGTTCGCGTTGAGGAACGTCGCCACGGCGTCGTTGCGCGTCGTTCCTTTCGCCCAATATTGCTCCGGCAGCGGGCTGAGGTTGCGGCCGATTGAGATGCGGTCCGAGTACGAACCCGAGTAGTTCGCGTTCAATACCATGCGGCTGCCGAGCTGGCGCTGCACGCCGAACTGCCAGCGCTGCTGCCGGGCGTGCGGTTGATCGAACGCCGTGAAGCCGAAGCCGCGGCCGACGCGGGCCATTGCGCCGAGCGTGTTGCCGGTCGGCGTGTCGAAGCGCGTGCCATCGGCGCGCACCGGGAACGGATCAAGCAGCGGACTGCGCCCGTTGGCGGGGTTCGCGCCGGCCGGGAAATTCCAGGTCTGGCCGAAATCGTTTGAGATCACCGTGCCGGTCGAGCGCGAGAAATTGAACTGGTCGGGACCGAAGTTCATCACGTTGATCGTGTCGAAGAAGATGCCGTAGCCGCCTCGGATGACAGTCTTGTTGTCCCATGCATAGGCGACGCCGATGCGTGGCAGATACATGAGTTCATTCTTGTAGAGTTCCCGCGGCGCTCCATTCGCGCCAACATAAGTGTTGCCTCCGCGAATGTTGAATTGCGACGCGGGAAGTTCGGCGATCGGGTTGCGCGCATAGGCCGCTCTGACCGTAGCCTCGATGGGCAGCGTGACGTTCGGATCGTAGTTGCCGATCATGCGGTTGTAGCGCTCCGTCGCGCCCTTTTCGTATTCCATACGCAGGCCGAGGTTGAGCGTCAGCTTCTTGTTCACGCGCCAGGAATCCTGCACGAACCAGCCGTAGTAAGGGGTGTGTGTGGCGTAGGTGTCGTTGGTGGCGATCGACGCCCCAGACGGAATGCCAAGAATGAACGCGGCCCAGCCGAGACCGAGATCGGAAGCCGGCACAAAGCCGTCGTCATAGCGCCGTATGTAGTTCTGGTTGAAAGAGAAGTTGCCCGAAGTATTGCCGCCACCGCCGCCCGTGCGGTACTGATTGCGGTTGTCGAAGGCGGCCCGCCACGTGTGGTTACCACGGATGAGCGTCGCTTCAAGCTTGGCCGTCATCTGACGCGTGCGCGTCCAGGTCGACAAGCCACCGGGCGATATCGTTGTGTAGCCAGATACAGCCATCTGCGGCAATTGCGCGAGATCACCCGCCTTTTGATCGATGTAAGCGGGAAGCCCGATATCGCTCGGTTTGAACTCGCGCGCCTTCGGCTGAATGCTCCCTTCGCGGAACTGGTTCATCGCGACGTTAAGATTCCACAGTGTCGTCGGCGTTTGCGTCCAGACCATATCAATGTTTCCGCCTTTGTTGTTGCGGACAAGGCCGTTCAGATTCAACCCGCGAGCGGTCTCGTAGGTCCAATCGGCGCGGTCTTCAGGGCCGAAGTCGTTGAACGACCAGCGGCCGAAAAGGCGAACTTTGTCGGATACAGCGTAGTCGACCCGGTTCGAGTAAGCCTTGTAGTTCCAGTTGTACGGTGTTTGCGAAGCGAGATAGTTATTCACCGGATCCTGACCCGCTGGAATCACAACATTTGGCAGCGGATAGAGTTTGGTGATGGCGTCGTAGGACGGGTTCGCGAACCGGCTGCGCGGAATGATGTTGCCGGGGAACGGAGTACGCACGAAGTTGTTCGGACGCTCCGTATCGCGGCGAATCGTGATCGGATCGTGAATCGCGTACCGCGGTCCGTTGTTGACGATCGCGAGCATGTCGCTGAAGTCGCCCTCTCGCGCGCGCGGAGAAGGCACGGTCCGATTAAATGTCGAGGCGTCTTCGGTCTTATTGTCCTTGAACGCGTTGTAGGTGAAGAACCAGAAGAACCGGTTCTTGCCGTCGTAGAGTTTCGGAATGATAACCGGTCCGCCGCCGGATGCGCCCCAATTGTTCGAGCGTCCGGTGGCCTGCTTATCCGTGTTTCGAAGCTGGTTGGCCAGAGCCGAATTTCCCGCCTGGTCGGCCGCGGCGATACGCCGGAAGTAATTCTGCTTCACGAAGAATGGCGTGCCCTGCCACCGCTGTTGCCAGTGCTGCCAGGTCGCGGTCCCATGAAACGCGTTCGTTCCCGATTTCGAAATCATGGTGATGGCCGATCCCGACGTCTGCCCGATCGACGCATCGAAATTCGTCGTCTCGACCTTGAATTCTTCGACCGCGTCGGTGTACGGCAAATACGCCGTGCGCCGCCCCGGGCCCGTGTTTGGCGAGCCATCCAGCGTCCACGAGTTGCCGCCGATGTTGCCGCCTACCGAGTAGTCCGATCCGCCCGCGTTCGAGTGCAGTGCCAGATAGTTGTTGACGCCGCCGGTCTGAATGCCTGGAGCGAGTTTTACCAGCAGCATCGCGCTGTTACCCATGACCGGCAACTCCATGAGCGACTTGTTGTCGATCACGCGTCCCGACGAAACGGCGTTGGTCTCCAGCAGCGGCGCCTCCGACGTGACGTTGATCGTCTCGGTCACGCCGCCGACTTCGAGGTTCACGTCGATCTGAATGCGGGACGACACCGGCAGTTCGATATTGCCGCGCCGCGTCTTCTTGAACCCCGTCATCTCGGCCGTGATCTCGTAAATACCGGGCATGAGGAGATTCGCCTCGTAATAGCCGGTAGCGTTGGTTTTAATCGTCTGTGCTACACCTGTGGCCGAGTTGCGTACGACCACCGTCGCACCGACAATGGCGCTGGCCTGCGGGTCAAGCACGCGGCCAAATAACATCGACCGCGTCTCCTGGCCGAAAGCCGAAAGACACAGCAATCCACAAAGTGCGAGTACACGCATGATGACAACCTCCCGTGCGGTGATTGTCATCAGTGTAACGCAGCGAGATCAGAAATAGAGTTTCAACGCCATCTGCATCTGGCGCGCCGAGTTGGAAACGGCGGTGATGCGGCCAAACGTTCCCGCTCCCACCGTGACGTTCGGATTGGCGAAGTACGGCGAGTTGGACAGATTGTATGCCTCGGCGCGATACTGCAACCGCAGCCGTTCGGTGAAATTGAAGTACTTCGAGATCGTGAAGTCGATGCTCTTCAAGCCTGGGCCCCACACCGAACCACGGCCGGCGTTGCCGATCGTCCATTGCGCCGGCGAAGAGAACGCCGTTGTATCGAACCAACGATTCACGGTGCGCTCGCCTTTCGCCAGATTCGGATTGCGGCTCAAGTTCGGATAGGTTGCCGATCCGCAGTTGCAAGTATCGATGCTGTTGCCCGGATTCAACGGGAAGCCCGCCTGAATCGTGCCGATCGCGCTGACTTCCCATCCACCAGCGATCGCGTCGATAGCGCGGTTTCGAATGTCGAACTGTCGTCCTTTGCCGAACGGCAACTCGTACACAGGCGCAACCGTGAAACGGTAAGGCGCGCTGTCGAGCGAGATACCACGATCGAGATTGCGGTTGCCCAGTGGGTCGCGATAGCCGTTTTCGCCCCTGTTGATCAACTTCGAAAACGTGAACGACGCGAGGTAGCTTAGGCCCTGCGAGAACCGCCGCTCGCTCTTAATCTGCATTGAGTGATAGCTCGACGAACCGATCCAGCTAGCCGAAGTCACGCCGTTCGGATAACGCGGATAACGAACGAACGGCGCAATACGGCGGCCCTGCGCTTGCGGGGAGAGGTCGACTGGAATCGCGTTCAAATTGTAGGCGCCGTAGTGCAGGTGCGAACCCTTCGACCCTGCGTAACCCGCTTCGATCAGGAAACCGCCAAGCTGGCGCTGGATGTTCATGTTCCATTGCGTGAAGTAGGATGTCGGATTGTCTTCCGGGTACACAGTGACCGCGAGCGCATTGCGGCCGAGCTTGTCGACCGGTTCGTAGGGCACGCGGTCGAGTGTCGTCCGCGGCGTGATCTGGTCGATCGTGTTATAGCGTCCTGCGTCGGCGTCGGCGAAGATCGGATCCGACAACATGAATCCGAACGCTCCGCTCGACATTGTGCCGACCGAGAATAGACCGAATCCGCCGCGGATGATCGTTTTGTCGGCGACGTTATAAGCAAATCCAAACCGGGGTCCGAAGTTGTTCAAATCGTCTGGCCAAGGTGTGCGCCGGAAGCCGTTCTGGCCGAATTGTTGATATTGGCCCGCGTTCAGATCGAACGCGCCGGAGCGGTTCTGCGCCTCGCGGTACCAGAGTGGCGCATCCCAACGCAGCCCGAGATTCAAAGTCAGTTTGCGGTTCACGCGCCAGTCGTCCTGAATGAAAAGCGCATAGACCGACGTTCTTGATTTGAAGAAGCCGGGGAAGATGCGATAGCCCATGTTGCGAGGCATCCCGAGCAGGAAGCTGGCGTAATCCCAACCGCTGTTGGCGACGCCGATTTGATTCGTGTAGATCGGCTGAAAGTCCCATCGCGTTGTTCCGGGATTCGGCTGCAAGTTGTCGGTGCGGATCAGGCGCGCTTCGCCGCCGAACTTGATGGTGTGGCGGTCGAGGACCCACGATGTTACGTTCACCAGAGACTTGGAGTCTTGCAGCTCAAAGAACAGCGTATCGCCGGAGGAGCCGAGCGGCGCGTAATTGGTGAAGAGGAAATCCGGCGTGCCGAGTTTGTTGTCCCCGTTGGGTAGGCCGAGAATGCCGAGCGAATTCGTCGACACTTCGCCGAAACCGGCGACGATGCGCTTCGGATACGTCTGGAACCAGCCCAAATGCAAGTCGTTCGTGATGCGCGGCGAGAAAATATGAACATGATTCACGACCGCTTGGCGGCTATGGTTCTTGTTTTGCCCAAAGCCAAGTTGCCCCGGATTGCGGCCGCCGGACTTGAAGTCCGGGAATGCCGACGCCGGCGTCGAGTCGCTCTTGCGCCCGGAGTAGCGCGCGAAGAATTTGTCGGAGTCCGTGAAGTTGTGATCGATCTTGATGTCGTACTCTCTGTTCTCGTTTTTCACCGATCCGAAGTTCGTGTAATTGGCGAAGTTTGTGTTTACCTGCGGCAGCGGGTAGAGCGCTTGCACGTTGCGCGCCGCCCGGCTAATGCGCGCGGCGGGAATGATGTTGCCGGGGAACGCGGTGCGTTGGTTGTTCGCGCCGGAGGTGGTGGCTGGGTCGAAGATCGGAACCGGCACATTCGCTGCGTTGGTGAGAGAAGAGAAGTTACCGTCACGAAACGCCTGCGTTGGGACGGTCAGGTTATTGAACGCCGACGTGCCGCGCTGCGTCGTGACCTGCATATCGCCGAAATAGAACGTCTTGTTCTTCTTGATCGGCCCGCCGATCGTACCGCCGTACTGATTCTGTCGCAGGATCGGCCGCGAGTGCGTGTAGTAGTTCCCCGCGTTCAATTTGTCGTTGCGCAGGAATTCGAATATCGTGCCGTGGATTTCGTTGTTGCCCGACTTCGTCGTTGACTGCATCACCGAGCCCGAAGTCTCGCCGAACTCGGCCGAAAACGAATTCGTCACAATCTTGAACTCTTGAATGACGTCGGGGTTCGGATTCACCGGATTGCCCGACCACACGTGGTTGGACGAGTGTGCGCCGTCGATGTAGTAAGGATCTTTGCGGACGAGGCCGCCCTGTGTGATTGAGTTGCCATCGCGGTTGAGGACAACACCCGGCACCAGCAAGCGGAAGTCCTGTGGGTTGCGGCCGAGTGTCGGCAAGCTCGACACCTGCCTGTTTTCGATAGTGCCCGACAGCGTGCCGCTCTCGGTTTCAAGCAGCGGCGTCTGCGCTGTCACGCTAACGGTCTCAGTGACCGCGCCGGTCTCCAGACGGGCGTCGATACGCAGTTGGCGGCCGGTTTCGAGAGTAATGTTCTCGCGCACGAACTTCTTGAAGCCGGTCACTTCGGCTTCGACCTTGTACGACCCCGGCGACAGGAAGTTGAATAGATAGTTGCCTTGCGAGTCGGTGGTGTTCTCCAACTTGACACCAGTTAAAACGTTGGTGATCGTAACCTTGGCGCTGGGAACAACCGCGCTGGAGGCGTCTGTCAGTGTGCCGAGAATGCTGCCGGTGTTGCCTTGGCCGAATGCGGCCAAGCCGAAGAGAGCGAGAGTGACGGCTCGAAGCATGGCGGGAGTATATCAAAGCCATCCCTCTATTTGGGGCCGCGATGATAAATGAGCGCCGGTTTGCCCGCCCGTTCTTTTTCGTTGGCCGCACGGAGCCGGTCGAAAACGTGTGCGGCGTCTTGTTCGCGGCCTGCCTTCTTATACGCCTGTGCCAGGTTTAGCAACGCCGGCGCGTAGTCGGGGCGTAATCGAACGGCGGTCTCCAGCGCCGAAATCGCCCCCGCGATATCGCCTTCTTGAATGAGCACCCGGCCCAGCAGCGCGTGCGACGCGGCGAAACGTGGGTTCCGCTTAGTGGAACTCTGCAAGAGTGTCATCGTTTCTTTCGCAGGCCCGCCCGTGGCGTTTCTCGCAGCGGCAGCGAAGTAGGGCGAGCGGTAATCGGCGGGATTGATCTTCTCCTGCTCAGCCGCGGCCGCAGCAAGTTCATCGAATCGCCTCGCGTTTAGGTACGACGTAGCCAGCCCGTCGAAGCAGATTGCGAACCCGGGCTTCGCCTCCAGGCACTTCTTCAGTTCGGCGATCGCCTCGTCATAGAGGTTCAGATCTTTCAATGCCAAACCGCGGCCGGTCCGCAATAAGAACGAGTAGGGATGCAGCGCGAGCGCGTCCGTGAAAACTTCGAGCGCCGCTTGCGGTGTATTGTTCGACAAGAAGATTTGCCCGAGTTGCAAATGGGCGGCCTCGTTCCGTGGATCGAGCGCCAGCGCCTTTTCCGCTTCGGCTACCGCGCGCGCGGCGTCGCCCAATCCATCGTGCGATTTCGAAGCCAACAAATGTCTCTGTACGGTTAGCGGCAGGCCTTCCGTTCTTCGCAGTGCTTCTTGAAACTGTCCGCTTGCGATAAGCTGCTCGATGATGGGCAGCGAATCGCTCGACACCTGCGCGAATAAGGCGATGTACGCCGCCATCCACATGCTTTGGATTATAAGCGCCGCCGCGCAGGACTGCGCGAACTGCCACCGAGCGATCGTCGACAAACACGCCGCGACCAATCATGCCAGGACGCTGCGGCCGCTATCCGACACGGCCTTTGGGCGCGCGCTGCCGGATCGTCCGATCGGCGAAGCGCGCGGTGGCTTTTTGCTGTCCTACATGGGCACGACGGTACGCGCCGAGCGCGGCCGCGAGTCGGCTGTTGGTGAAATCGCGTGGGTGCTCGGCGCGGGCGATCAAGGCCTCACGCCGCTTGTGAAGCTCGGAAGCGAATGGCTGGAGCACCGTATTAGTTACTACCCGCGCGCCGATCGTTTCGATCTGACACTGGGTCATCAACCGGGAACGTCGAAGTCGGCAAAGGCCGCGCTCGGGATCGTGCAGTCTGAAGCGACGGTGAAATCCTGCCTCGGCTGTCACGGTGCAAGGCCGCCGGGGTTAGGTTGCGAGTCGTGCCACGTCAAGAACGCGGAACACTTTTCGAGGCCAACGAAGTTGTGTA
>VFZW01000226.1 GCA_016871055.1 Acidobacteriota bacterium | reverse complement strand
AACTGTTTTTGTGGTGCGCATGGTTCGTGCTCGTTCGTGCTCAGTAAGAACTGCTTTTAGCATAACCGATTGCGCCGCGATAGAATACGCTGGTGCCTCTGCTTCCCGGCCACAGACTCGGGCCTTACGAAATCGCCGCGCGACTGGGCGCGGGCGGGATGGGGGAGGTCTACAAAGCGCGGGACACGCGGTTGAATCGCGATGTCGCGGTGAAGATTCTGCCCAAGCAACTGGCCGCCGATCCGGAACGACGGGCGCGGTTTGAAACGGAGGCGCGGGCGATTGCGGCGTTGAATCATCCGGGCATACTGGCGATTCACGATATCGGTTCGGACGACGACACGCTGTTCATTGTCACCGAGTTGATTGATGGCGCGACGCTGCGGCAGACGCCCGGCGAAGAAGCCGGTCGAAACCGCCATTGAGATTGCCAACGCACTGGCCGCGGCGCATGAGAAGGGCATTACGCATCGGGATCTGAAGCCCGATAACGTGATGCTGACGCGCGATGGGCGGGCGAAGATTCTCGACTTCGGCTTGGCTAAGACGAATCGACCGAAGGCGTCTTCCGACGAGACCGAAACCGCGTTTCACACCGATCCGAACCTGTTGATGGGCACGGCTGGCTACATGGCGCCGGAGCAGGTTTTGGGGCAGCCGCTCGATTATCGCGCCGATATCTTTAGCTTTGGCGTGTTGCTGTATGAAATGCTGTCGGGGCAACGGGCGTTCAACAAGCCGACGGTGCCGGAGACGCTGACGGCGATTCTGAAGGAAGAACCGCCGGAGCTTGCGAACTCGCCATATCAGGCGATTGTTTCCGCGGTGTTTGGAGAAAGATCCGGCGCAGCGGTTTCAGAGCATGAAGGATTTGGCGTTCGCGTTGCGGAGCGCGCCGAGTTCTGCGGTTGCGAAGGTGGTCGTTAAGACGAAGACGAATTGGTTGTGGCCGGCGGCGTGTGCCGCCTGTCTGGCTCTCTTCGTCTTCGCTCCAAGAGAAGAGATTCGGGGTGGGAAGCTGAAGCTCACGCCGTTCGCGCGCGAAGAAGCGGTCGAGACGAGTCCGGTGTTTTCTCCCGACGGAAAATCCGTCGCGTATCTGCGCGGCAAGGACGGCCGGATGCAGTTGGTGATGAAGACTCTGGCAGGGGATCAAGCCGTCGTACTCGCGGAGAACGCCGGCGCTACGTTAGCGGGCGGGGTTCCAGTTCCGAGTTGGTCGACCGACGGCAACCGCGTGTACTTCGTCCGCGATGGTCAAATCTGGCAAGTCAGCGTTTCCGGGGGAGAACCTACCTTTGTCGCCAACGGCGGCGCTGTCGCGAATATACCGGGAACCGGTGGGGTCGGTTTTGTTTCGGTCAAGGATGGCAACCGCACTCTGTTCGTGGTCGACTCGCCTGGTTCGAAGCCTCGCGAGGTCGGAAGCGTGGGCCGTACCGCCGGGATTTCACAACGGATATCCTTTTCTCGAGACGGCCAAAAACTCATGCTCTCGGAGGCACGCGCGTTGCGGATCTTCGATTTGCCGTCTCTCCGACAGCGCGAGGTTTTCCCCGAGACTCCGGCTCTGGGAGGAACTTGGCTTGCCGACAACCGGCATGTGCTGTTGAGCGGGTTCCTGTCGAAGGGATTGTCGATGGTGGATTCGGAAACCGCGGAGACTCGCGTCATCCACACACGCACGGCCCATAGCGCCGACATCAGCCCCGATGGCCGGCAGATTGTATTTTCCGAAGGCGACCTGGACAGCGACGTCATCGAGTCTTCGGACGACGGAAAGCCGGCTGCCGTTGTCGCTGGGTCCCGCTACATGGAGCAAGCACCGGCGTGGTCGCCCGACGGGCGGTTCCTCGCCTATCGGCGCTATGTTTCGCCCACTACAACGGAATTGGTGGTGCATGATCGAAGCGCCAGCACGATTGTCCCCATCGCTCGTCTGGAGGCCACGGGTTCGGTTGTGTATCCCGTCTTTTCTCCCGACGGCAAACGTATCGCCTATTCTTATGACGGCAAGGCGTGGGTCGTGCGCTCGGCGGGTGGCATCCCGGTCGCCGTTGCCGAAGCGATGTCTGTATCCCGACCCTGCTGGTCCTCCGATGGCAATTGGATCGCGGGCCTCGGCCGTACGGGTTGGACAAAGATTCCGTCGGGCGGCGGCCCAGCGGTCAGTCTAAAGAGCCAGTCGAAGGATATCGGCTACTGTCAGTGGCTCGGCGACTCAGTGTACTTCACCGATAATGGCTTGCACCGAATTCCAGACTCGGGCGGCGAGCCGGTTCGAATCGGTGAGCCGTTCGAAGGCGACCTGATGAGCGCAAGCGGGGACGGAGCGACGCTGCATGTTCTTGGCAGAGGCGAGCGCGCCAATCAAGTGCTCTTCGTCGATCGCAACACGGGCGCGATCACGCGATCCGTGAAGCTGCAAACCGATGGCGTGGTGCGCGGCCTCGCGGTACGCCCGGACGGCCAGCGCATCGCTGCCTGGGTGTAGAAATTCAACGGCGACCTGTGGCTGCTCGAAGGATTCCCGACGCCCACGACGGGCTTCGAACGGTTGTTCCGCAAGTGGACCGAGCCGAAGTAACTCTTACTTCTGAACGGCCCGCAGGAACCGCAGCGCCGCGCTCAACTCCGTATCGGTGTACCGGCTGAGATCGTGCCGCCATTCGGCCGGCGCGCTGGTGGCCTTCAACCGCCGGCGCACGGGCAGCGGTGAACTCAAATCGTAAACCACACCATCGGAAACGGCGAGACCGGGGAACGATTCCGAACCGGACTTGTAGGTCTTTACGCGCGTAGACCGCAACGCCCGAAGCGCGGCGGGATCGGCGGGAACCGTTTCGATCTTCACGACGGGCGAGCCCCAATCGTCCGCTTCGTGGCAGGCCCCGCAGGTGCCCATTCGCGTTGCGTCGAAAAACGCGGCGCGGCCTTCTTTTTCGGGCGCGGTCAACGTCCGCCTGACGACTGCCATGGTGTTTGCCGCTGCTACCGCCGGCAGGCTCTTAATGTACTGCGTGATCGCGAAGATCGCGTCCTCGCTCAGCGTTCCTTCGAACTTCGGCATGCCCTTCTCCGGAATTCCATTTCGGATCGCGGTTGCGAGCCGATTTGGGCTGAGAGCGATACCGGCCAGCGCCGGCGCGCGGCCAGCGGTTCCGTCCGCACCATGACAATATGCCACCGCGCAACTCTGCCGGTAAAGCGCCGCGCCATCCTGCGCAAACGCTGCGAGAGACAGCACCCAAAGCGCCCTCATTTCCCCACCTCCGGCAACGCGAAGACAAACAGCGTCGATCCCGCTCGCGGCCTCGGCGTATCCGGCCACCTCGCGCTATGCGCGGCGCCCGCAAGCGACCCCCATCCCGTCGGCGTCGCCACATATTGCCTGCCTTTTATCGAGTAAGTGACCGACGACCCCCGATGTCCGGCGCCCGTCGGAAACGACCACAACGATGCGCCCGTCCGCGCATCCAGCGCGAAGAAATTCCCCTCGGGATCGCCGGAAAAAACCAGGTCGCCGGCCGTCGCCAGCATCGACGCCATAATCCAACTCGCCGCCGGTTTCGTCCACTTCCGTTCTCCGGTCGACGCATCGAATGCCGCGATGTACCCTTCGGCCTTTCCTGCCTCCGGGGATACGATGCGCCATGTGCCACCCGTCGAAACCTGCCCTTCGGTCGCCGGATCGTCCCTCGCGATCAGTTCATTGCACAGCTCTTGCACCGGGACAAACAGCAGGCCCTGCCGAGGCGACCACGCCGCCTGATTCCAACTCTTCGCGCCACTAACGCTTGGGCATACGGTGATAGATTTGTTCAACTCCGGCTCGCGCCGTCCCACCAACTTACCGTTCTCGGTAATACCCGAAACCCAAGTCACGTTCTTCGCGAATTTCCACGCCGACAGAAACTCACCGGTCGCGCGGTCAAGCGTATACACATACCCGCCCTTGGCCGGTAACATCACGGTCTTGCGCATCCGGCCCTTGATCGAAACATCGGCCAGGATCATCTCCTACGCCGCGTCGAAATCCCACACATCGTGCGGAACCACCTGATAGTGCCACTTCAACTTTCCGGTATCCGCGTCCAGCGCCACAATCGACGCCGTGTACAGATTGTCGCCTCGCCGTTTCGCGCCGTTCACGTCCGACGACGCGTTGCCCGTGCCCCAATAAATCAGGTTCAACGCCGGATCGAACGACCCAGTCATCCACGGCGCGCCGCCGCCCAATTTCCACGAGTCCCCTGGCCACGTCTCATTGCCCTTTTCCCCCGGCCCCGGCGTCACATAGAACCGCCATGCCAACCGCCCCGTCTCGGCATGAAACGCCGTCAGCATGCCGCGATGGGCCGAGTCGCCGCCCGTTCCGCCCGTAACCACTAAGTCCTTCACGACGATCGGCGCGGCCGTTATGTTGCATCCGCACTGCCGGTAGTCCGCGACATTCACGCGCCACGATTCGACGCCGGTCTTCTGATCGATGGCTACCAGATGATTGTCCGCGGTACCCATGAATACGAGACCGTGCCCAACCGCCACGCCGCGATTTTGTTTCCCGTATCCCAGCCGTCTGCCTTGCGGGAGATTGTAACGGTATTCCCAAATAACCTGGCCCGACGCTCCGTCCAACGCCATCACCCAGTTGTTCGACGTTGAGAGATAGATCACGCCGTCGATCACAATCGGTGTGGCCTGCAACCCGTTCTCCGCGTCGCCGGTCTGGAACGCCCGCGCCGGCGTCAGCTTGGCGACATTCGATGCATTGATCTGATCGAGAGTGCTGTAGCGCCACGCGGCGTGGGTGCCGCCGTACGAGGGCCAATCGGCGCCTGTTTGCGCGGCGGCTTGGAGGCTTAACGCGAGGATTGCTCGATACATGGAAATGGGGACAGTATATAACCTTCCATTGTCACGGTCGCACCAGATGGCTGTTCCGCAAGTGGATGGAGCCCAAGTGGCGAACGCGCCACTTGTTACCCTGAGTGTTTCATGACCTCACGCCGGGATCTACTGGGCGCGGCGGCTGCGATGTGGGCGGCCGCAGTTGCCGAAGCGCATGAACACGCCTCTTCGGCGCAGGCGGCTTCCTACTCTTTTCGATTTCTGACGCGCAAGGAGATACCGATCCTGCAGCGGCTGGCGGCGATTCTGGTTCCGGCCGATGAGCGTTCGGGCGGGGCGGCGGCGGCGCGCGTCGAGGAGTATGTCGACACCGTTTTGCACCACGCGAAGGAGCCGCTGCGGAAGACCTGGCGCGCGGGGTTGAAGCGCTTCGCGAAGACGGATGAGGCGGCGTTGCGGCGTCGTGCGGTCAACGAATTTCGACCGCGCACGGCGGACGAACGGTTCTTCGTGTTGCTCAAGGACGCGGTCATCGAAGGGTTCTACACCTCGCGCGAGGGGATTGAGAAGGAACTCGGCTATCGGGGTTATACGTTCTTGCGGGAGTTTCCGTTGGCCGATATGAGCGACGTCCGGCGCGCCGCCGATTACACGCCGTTGTTGCGGGAGCGATCGTGAAGACCTACGACGTCTGCATCATCGGTTCGGGCGCGGCGGGCGGCATGACGGCGCATGTGCTGACGCAGCGCGGGCTGGATGTCGCGATGCTTGAAGCCGGCCCCCGGCGCGCGCCTGAAGAGATGCCGGTGCATCGTGTGCGGCGTTGGAATCTGCCGTTTCGAGGTCTGCGCGGCGACTATTTTCAGGAGTATCTCGAACACACGAATTTCCTGGCCAACGAGCCGTATTCGTGGGATGGCGACGATCCGTTCCAGTTCGTGCAAGTGCGAGCCGTCGGCGGAAAGAGTTTGTTTTGGGCGGGTGTGACGCCGCGGTTCGGTCCCGATGAGTTTCAACCCAAGGACGGCTTCGACACGCGGTGGCCATTTGGTTACGACGAGATCGCGCCGTGGTACGACAAGGTCGAAGCGTTGATCGGCGTGTGCAGTTCGGGCGAGCCGCTCGGGGCGTTTCCGCTGAACAACGGCTTGCCGCCGCTGCGACCGAAAGCCGCCGAGCTTGAGTTCGCGAAGGTGTGCGGGTCGTTGGGGCGAGGGCTCAAGATGATTCCACTGCCGAAGGCGATCCTCACGAAAGATCACAACGGCCGGCCGGCGTGCCACTACTGCGGGCCGTGCTGGCTGGGCTGCGATAGCGGATCGAAGTTCGACTCGCTGCGGGTGTTCATTCAGAACGCGGAGAAGACGGGCAAGCTGGCGCTGGTGACGGATGCGAAGGTCCGGAGCATCGAGACGGCGGAGGGGCGGGCGTCGAAGGCGCATTATTACGATGGCGCGGCGAAGTCGTGGAAAGACGTGCGTGCGAAGGTATTTGTGCTGGCGGCGGGAGCGGTGGAGTCGGCGCACATTCTGCTGAATTCGAAGATTGCCAATTCGAGCGGGCTGGTTGGCCGGTATCTCTCCGAGCATTTGTACGCGGCGATCGGCGGATACCTGCCGCAGTTGATGAATCGGCGCGTGTCGAATGAGGACGGCAACGGAGCGCATTCGTTCATCCCGGATCTGACGGCGAACTGGCGCGGCAACAAGTTCATACGGGGTTATCAGATCTTCCCCAATGGCGGCATGGGAGAGACGACGTTCGTGGGCAAGCAACTCGCCGGCTTTGGGCAGGAGTGGAAGAAAAATGTCCGCGCCTATCACAAGGCCGGCGTGTCGGTGTTGTTTCAAGGCGAGGTGCTGCCGTACAAGGACAATCGCATCGAGATCGATACGAAATTGAAGGACGGCGCGGGGATTCCGGCGATTCGTTTCCACTACAAGTGGCATGAGAATGAATCGGCGATGTTTAATGACATGATGGAGGTGGGCGAGGAGCTGCTGCAAAAGGCGGGCGCGGAGTATTTCAAGCCGCGTAACCCGAGGCCGATGGCGCACGGGCACTCGATTCACTACGTTGGCACGGCGCGCATGGGGAACGATCCGCGGACATCGGTGACGAACGCGTGGAACGTCGCGCACGACGTGCCGAATCTTCTGATCAACGACGCGGCGCCATTTGTGACCGCGGGCAATCAGAATCCGACGCTGACGATTTTGGCGCTGGCGATGCGGGCGTCCGAGCGGCTGGCGGAGCGTATTCGGCGGAGGGAAGTGTGAAGATCCTCCGCGCGTTCTGGCCCACGCTGAAGTACTGGATGGAAGTCGAGGTTCACGTCTTCGGTTTTTCGATTGCCGCCAATGTGCTGTTGAGCTTCTTTCCGTTTCTGCTGGTGCTGGTGTGGTTCTGCCGCACGATTGGATGGGATTCGGCTGAGCAGGCAGTGTACTTCGCGATGAGCGATGTGTTTGGCAAAGAAGTCGAGAACTTGATTCGCGGCGGGATCGACTGGATTCCGAACCGGTTCCGGCATTTCAGCTACACGTCGCTGCTGTTGCTGCTGTTCACGGCGAACGGGATTTTCGAGCCGATGGAGGTCGCGCTGAACCGTTGCTGGGGCGTGGCGAAAAACCGCTCGTTTCTGATGAACCAGCTGGTCAGCATGGGCATGATCTTCGCGTGCGGGACGCTGGTGCTGATTTCGATTTTCCTGAGCGCGCTCAACGTCGAATCGCTGAAGGCCGGCGGCGGTTTCGCGATCAACGCGTGGATGAACCTGTTCTTC
Organism: Acidobacteriota bacterium; assembly: GCA_016871055.1. Classification (GTDB taxonomy): domain Bacteria; phylum Acidobacteriota; class Terriglobia; order Bryobacterales; family Bryobacteraceae. Next base: position 3,698 of record VFZW01000226.1, on the reverse strand, counting down.
TTCAAGATGGCCGCGATGCCGGTGCTGATGCTCGCGCTGTTCCTGATCTACTGGATTCTGCCGAATACGAAGGTCGAATGGCGGCGCGTGGCGCCGGTGGCGATGGCGGTGGGGGTTGTGCTCGAAGTCTTCAAGTACTTGATGAAAGCGATTTGGCCGTCATTCCTGCGGAAGCTGCAAATCGAGTACGGCCCGTTTTATTGGGCCGTGATCATTGTGTTGATGAGCTTCCTGGCGTCGATGATCGTGCTGGCGGGCGCGGAGTGGGCCTCGCGCGATCAGCGTCCGGAGGAGCCGAAGCCGCCTTCGCCGCGCGCCGACTCCGACAACGCGCCTTCTTCCACTTCGACGGCTTCGTAGCGAGCGACGATCATCTGCGCGATGCGGTCGCCTTTGCCGATTGCATACGGCGCCTTGCCGAGGTTGATCAGGATGACCTTCAGCTCGCCGCGATAGCCGGGGTCGACGGTGCCAGGGCTGTTGGGAATGGAGATTCCGAACTTGAGCGCGAGGCCGCTGCGGGGCCGCACTTGCGCTTCGAAGCCGGGCGGGAGTTCGATTGAAAGGCCGGTGGGGACGGCCTTCGGCACGCTGGGTTCGAGCACGGCGTCTTCGACGGCGCACAGGTCCATGCCGGCGTCTTCGTCGGGGCCATGGGCGTATTTCGGGATAATTGCGTCTGGATGGAGCTTGCGGATTCGTAGTTTCATTGGATACTGAAAGATCCAGTATGCCTGAGAGTCCCCGCCGACAAGTAATCGCCGTGGCGCCGATGTCGCCCGAAAAGAGCGCGTACGCGCTGGCCCGCTACAGCCGCTCGGCTGATTCGATCGTCGATTCGCTGGCGTGGGTACGCACGCACGACTCGTCGAAGTTTTTGGAGAGTTTCTATTTTCAATACGGGCATGCGTCGATTGCCGATCTCGGGCACATCGTGATGTGCTTCGAGGGGATTTCGGAACTGGCGGCGGCGGAGGTCGAGGACGAGCAGTTGTGGGACGGGCAGGCGAAGTCGTCGCGTTATCAAGATTTTGGGAAGGCGGGATTTGTGACGCCGCCGGAGTTTGACGCGGCGCAGGCGGCGCTGTTTCAGGGCGCGGGGCAGAAGCTGATCGACACATATCGGATCGTGAACGACGCGGCGTTTTCCGTACTTTCCGAGCGGTTGCCGCGGCCGGAGTCGATGAAGCCGGATGCGTATCAGCGGAACATCGCGGCGCGGGCGTTCGACGTTGCGCGGTATCTGCTGTTCTGGGCGGTGCCGACCAATGTCGGGCAGGTGACGTCGATTCGCACGCTGGAGAAGCAGATTCAGCGGTTGAAAGCGTCGCCGTATGCGGAGGTGCGGGCGGTCGGTGATGAGATCGCGGCGGCATGCGCGGCGCCGCCGGCGTGCAAGATCGACCCGGATCAACCGGTGGAACCGCTGGCGCCGACGCTGGCGAAGTATTGCAACGCCGATGCGCATTTGATGGGCGCGCGATCGGATGCGGCGGCGTGGGCGGCGGCGAATCTACCGGCGTTCAATGGGGCGCAACCGGCCGATGTCGATCTGTTGAAACCAACCGATACGGTGGCCGATATCGTTGCGACGATTCTTTATTCGGTGAGCGATTGGCCGTTCCGGGCGCTGTATGAATGGGCGCGCGGTGGGTCGCAGGCGGTGCGGGCCGAGGTGATCGACGCGGCGACGAAGTCGCGGACGAAGCGGGACGATTTGCTGCGGGAGTTTCGCGGCGGTCTGTATTGCTTCGACATGATCATGGATGTCGGCGCGTATCGGGACATGCATCGTCACCGGCGTTGTCAGCAGTACCGGCAGAGTTACAGCGGCCGATTGGGTTACGAAGTTCCGGAGGTGGCGACGGCGGCGGGCGTGGAGCCGGCGTTTCGGGGGGCAATGGACGGCGCTCTGGCGGCGATGCGCGAGTTGCCGGCGCCGGGGAGCGAATACTTGTTGCCGTTCGGCGCGCGGTCGCGGTTCCTGTTCAAGATGGACTTCGCCGAGACCGAGTACATCGCGCGGGTGCGCAGCGGCGTGAAGGGGCATTTCAGTTATCGCAAAGTGGCGTGGGATATGAAGTGCGCGATGGAGGCGATGGAGCCGGAGTTGGCGAGGTTGCTGGAAGCGACGCCGCCTTGGATTGAAGATCCGTTGAAGAGGTGACGATGCGGCGGAAGTTCCTCATTCGGTGCGGGCTGATGGCCGCGTTGGGGATTGTTGCGTATGCGGGGTTGCGGGCTTACGCGATCGCGACCAAAACGAACGGGGAGCAGAAGTTGGCGGCTCTGGCGGTGGAGGCCGGTTCGCGCGGGGGGGCAGGTGTTTCGGACCACGCTGCACGGGAAACCGCTCGCATTCCTTCTTGATAAGTGCACTCTGTATTTGCTGGACGTCACCGATGCAGAGATCAAGCGGCGGGAGGTGCTGTCGACCAGCTTTTACTTTTTCCTGGCTTCCTGCAGCAAACAGACGATCGAGCAGCAAGGGGAGTATGTCCGAGTGCACCTCTATGCGCGGGCGATTGGCGCCGGAGGTGGCAATACGACGGGCGGGGACTTTCGGAGTAAGGATGGCCTGACGTGGGAGAAGCTGGATGGCGTTAGTTGGATTCCGGTGGAAGGAGCGAAGCCATGATGCGGTATCTCGCTTATCTGCTTTGTTTGGGATTGATCACTCCGGCGGTGGCGATGGGTGCGATGTCGTTGCTTATCGACGCGAAGGGGACGGGATTCTTTTCCGCGCTCTTTAGCGTGGTCGAAGTGTTTTTCTTTTTCCTGCCCGGCCTGGCGGATCCCGCGAAAGAAGGCTGGCGAGTTTTGGTTTGGCTGGCGGGGTGGCGGTTGTGTTTGGTATCGGCTTGATACGGCCTTTGAAGACGCTCGCATTTTGGGCGCTCGGCGTGCTTGGCACAGTGGGCGTGGCGGCAACACTGTTCGCGGCTTCGCGGGAAGGGCTGGACGGGGCGTTGGTCGCGGCGTTCTTCCTGTTGCCCAGCATCGCGGGCGTGGTGGCAAGTATGTGGTTTACGGTGAAGTTCGAGTAACGGGATGGCGCACGGCGCGAGTTTCCTTCCGAAGAATGACGCTGTTGCTCATGCATGCGTAGCGCTACTTCTACACAGCCGCCCCCAGCACTTTCATTTTCGCGGTCAGGGTTGTGCGTTTCATGCCGAGAATGTCGGCCGCTTGCGATTTGTTTCCTCCGGTGCGGCGAAGGGCCTGTTCGATGAGTGTCTTCTCCAGTTTCTGGACGGTCATCTGCAGGTCCATTCCGTTCTCGGGCACGGCGACGGGAGGCGGCGTCGATTCGACCAGCTTCAACGCCTGCGTGGTTTTCGGGAGCGAGAAGTCTTCCGGGAACAGGACGGCGCGCTCCGCGCTCAGGCGGATCTTAGCCCTCTTTAACGCACCGATTTGGCCTTCAAGTCATTGACCTGACAACGCTTAGCTCACATTTCATGCTGTACTCTGTAGTCATGTACTTGTTAGGATATGTCTCTACTATTAGGTTCGATAGTGATATCATGAAGTTATGTACGTGGCGGTGATCCCCAACAGATCCTCTCCTCCCGCGATCCTGCTCCGCGAGTCGTTCCGCGATGGCGACAAGGTCAAGAACCGCACGCTCGCCAACCTGTCCTGCTGGCCCGCTCCTCGCATCGACGCCCTCCGCCGTCTCCTGCGTGGCGAGTTCG
>VFZW01000225.1 GCA_016871055.1 Acidobacteriota bacterium | reverse complement strand
AAAAAACGCGCAACCCACGCTGTCTGAGAACCTTGCGGTGAAAACTACTGCTTATCGGCGGGGGAACTTCGGTCTAGGGAAAAAGTTCCGCTACGCGATGAACAGTATCTTCCATTTCACCGATTTACCGATACAACTGTTGATCTACGCCGGGGCGATTGGGATGGGCATCGCGGCGGCCGTCAGCGTGGCGGTCGTGTGGGCCCGGTTGACTGGGCAGATCACGGTGCTCGGGTATGCCCCGTTGATCCTAACGATCATGTTCTTCGGCGCGCTAACGTCGCTAGGGCTCGGGATCGTCGGGGAGTATATCTGGCTCGGCCTGCAGGTTAGCCGCCGGCGCCCGCAGTACATCATTGCGAAGGCGGAGATAAACGCCCCTAACGCCGCTTCTCCTTCAACTCCGCCATAATGCGGGCGAAGCGCTTGCGTTGCTCTTCGTTGAGGACAGAATCGATGCGCTGTTTGCTTTGGGTCATCACTTCATCCATCTGCGACGAAAGCATCTGGTAGTACATCGAGAAGTCGTCGAGCACCGTTTCGATCTCGCCGGCTTGTTCGGGCGAAAGACTGAGCTCCTTCTTCAATTGCGCGAGGGTCTGTTCCTTGGTCGAATTCTTCCACGACGCGGCGACCTGCTTGGCCGAGACCGGCTGGGAGGCCAGGCGATAGACAACCGCGCCGGCGAGGGCGCCGCATAAGAACACCATGCTTAAGGCGAAGAGGATCTTGGGGTTCTTCCAGGCGGGCTGGAAACTGCTGTTCATTCGATTAATCCGAGTACGACGCCATCGTCACCAGGAAGTGCTCACGGTCGCGCTGCATGTCCTCGGCGAAGCCGGCGGGGATGGCGACGGGTTCGGCGATGACTTGCACGGGCGTGGCGGCGAGTTCGTTCCGCTCCGGCGCGGTGGCGAGCAGAAAAGCGCCCATCAGCAGGAACAACGCTCCGGTCGCGTAGACCAAGCGCTGGCCGAAGATCGGGTCCAGCAACAGATTCCAAAACGACGGCGGGCTCTGCTTTTCGATGCGCTGCATCACGCGGGCGTGGAAGCCGGCGGAGATCTCGGGCGCGTCGACGCGCAGGGCGCGCATGACGCCGGAATGGAGGCGCATGGCACGCAACTCCTCGGCGCATTCGGCGCACGCGGCGAGATGATCCTCGACGAATCGTTTCGCCGAAGCGGGCAGACGGTCCTCTAGAATTTTTTCGATTTGACTCTGTATGGGTTCATGCATGACAGCACCCCTTACTCTTGTCCCGCCAATCGTCCCGGCAACCGGCCAAGGCGTTGCGCGGCCTTTACCAACTTCTGGCGCGCGCGGAAGAGCTTGACCTTTATTGTATTCTCATTCATGCCCGTCATGCCGGCTAATTCTTCGACGGAGTGGCCTTCCACCTCTTTGAGCAGCAGAAGGTTGCGGTCCTCTTCGGAGACGCGCTGCAGGAGCTTGACGGCGAGATCGCGGCGGGCGAGGCCTTCATCGATGGGCGGGGCGGGGTCGATGGCGGCTTCGGTGTTCTCCATGAGCATGGCGTCGTCTTCGGAGAAGTCGCTCTCGTAGACGAGTTTGCGGACCTTCTTCTTGCGCAGGTAGTCGTAGCACTCGTTGACCGTAATTTTGTAAATCCAGGTGAGGAGGGAGCTACGGAAATCGAAATTGCGGATGGAGAAATAGACCTTGGAGAAGACCTGTTGGGCGATATCCTCGGCATCGTTGTGATTGCGGAGGATGCCGTAGATGATGGAGAAGACTTTGGACTGAAAGCGCTCGACGAGCTCGCGGAACGCCATTTCATCGCCGGCTTGCACACGGCGGACGAGGATCTCTTCTTCTGCTCGATTGGATTCCACTTTGGCTTTGGCCCGGGCATCGCTGCCCGCGATGGGGAAGTTCAGTATGCCAGTTGTAGCGCTCATACTCCGACTGACGTCACAACCCGTCAACCGGTTTCGTGAATCGCGCACACCAGCATACGCGGAATCCAGCGAGAAGCCAAGTTCATTCCGCTGCATCCATTTGCAGGCGGGCGTCATCTACCGAATGTAGAGTTCCGGCCCGAGAAGCGGTAGAATGGGAGAGCGAACCAACACAAGGAGTTAGCGATGATTCAACTGACAGAAAACGCGATCTCAAAGGTCAACGAGATCCTCGACACCCAGGAACCGAAACCGGCGGGACTTCGCATCTCGGTGGTTGGCGGCGGGTGCTCCGGCTTCAGCTATTCGATGGCGTTTGAAAACTCGCCCACGATGATGGACAAGACGCTGGCCTACGGGCCGCTGAAGGTGTTTGTCGATCAGGCCAGCCTCATCTACTTGGAAGGCGCCGAGGTCGACTACGTCGAGACGCTCGAAGGCTCGGGCTTCAAGTTTAATAATCCGAACGTCAAGTCGACGTGCGGTTGCGGCAGCTCGTTCAGCGCATAGACGGCAAGCGGCGGAATTGCAAAAGGGCCAGCCTTCGGGCTGGCTTTTTTTGCGAGACGTAGACAGCAAAACGGCCAGCCCGAAGGCTGGCCGTTTTGGTAGTGACTGTGGATTGTTGATTAACCGTTGCGACGGCGGAGAGCCGCGATTCCAACGAGGCCAGCGCCCATCAGGACGAAGCTCATCTGTGGTTCTCGCAAACTCCGAAGTTGCTGATAAGGTGGGCTCTGGTGCAAACCCGCCGAGCTTGTGGTCCGCCCTTGACAGCGGCACGAACTGACCCTTGTAACATGGCGTAACGTCGCCGCGCCAGGGCGGAGCGACGCGCCTCGGGTGCGCGACATAAAAGTGGAAATTAAGCCGCGCGGCGGTTCTCCCAGTAGTCCTCAAACCGGCGATTGAGGCGACAACAGCGAAGGGCGAGGATGGAGTTGGCGCCGTTGACGGTCCAGAACATACCGGACTGTTTGAGGCGATGGCCGATGACAGTCTTGCAACCGGCCTCGACGACGCCGGAGCCGATGAACAGGTGTTGGCTGCGGAATAGCGGATAGTCCATGCGCGCGGCGTTGTTGGCGAAGTAGTCGGCCTCGGTACGGACTTTCTTGGCCAGTTCGGGATCGGTTACCGGAAGAGCCCGCAAACTGGCGGCGAGTTTGTCGATCTTGCCGTCGTCGAGCCAGCGCTTCTGGTGAAGTCCAATCCATTGGTTTTGGCGTTTGGTGTTGCCGGGATGGAGTAAGCGGGCCAGATTCCAGAGATGTTGGCGGGCGTGAAAGATGTCGACGATCTGAATGGCGCCGGGAAAGTATTGCTGCGCGATATTCCAAATCCATTCGGCGCCGTCGCCGATGACGACCTTTTTTTCGGCACGGGACCAACCGCGTTTCCAGGCCTCGACGTAGAGGCGTTTGCCGAATTCCTGGGCCGTTTCGATGGCGCCGGTGTAGGTGGTGGAATCGGGATCGCGGATGGCAAAACCGTCTTCGTCCCATTTTGTTTGGGTGAATACACAACCGAGCTTGGCCTCGCGGGTGTGGGCGGGTTGGCCGTCGGCCTTGCCTTTGCGATTGACGGTTTCCTTCTTGACGACGGGCACGCCGGTGCCGTCCAGTTCGATGTAGAGTACGGGGACCGGCGGACCGATTATGATCGGGAGTTCCAATTGCACGGCGCGGGCGGCTTGTTCGTCTTCGCACAGTGCGATATCGGCTCCGATGGCCTCGGCGACGCGCTCGACCGATTTCGTTGTGACCTCCAAACCGGCCAGCATGTGCATTTGTTCCCGGCCGCGATCGAACGGTGCGTCTTGACCAACCAGGGCTTGCATGCGGCGCACTCCGGGCGAGAATTCAGTGTCGGCCACATCGAGTTCCCGGTCGGCGGGGAACTGCCCTTGTTGGCAATGCGGACAGAGGTAGTAAGGGCGGGCAATGGTCGCGGCGCCGAGCACGGTCAGCACCGTTTTTGCACGCAACTCCCGGTAACGAGCTTGGCGACCGCAGGAACACGGCAACGTGCGTTGTCCGACGGCCGGCTCGGCGAAGCGCAGCAGGTGGCTGAGGGCGGCGGCCCCGGCCTGATGCAGAGCGGCGCGCAAGGCCATCTCCACCGCCTCCAGATCGGTCCGGCCCGACGACCTCCGATCAGCGAATAGCCGCGATAGCAGCGCGGCTACTTCGCGCGCGACTTCGCGATGGATCGCTTCGGCCGTTTTTTTTCCTCCGGCCGCATCGTGCCCTGAACCGGCCGCGCCCGGCAGATTTTATCGTTGACGTCAACCAGATCGCGGCTCAGATCCAGGAACCGGTGATACTCGGCGATCTCACGTTGAGCCTTCTGCAGAGCTGCCGGGGAAGAGAAGGTTTCGGTAACGGTCTTGCCATCAACCTTGCGGGTGAGCCGGTAGAAGGGCCCGTGGCCGGGATCGTGTTCGTCATGGCAATGGCATCGCGGATTCCCGCAGCGGCCGATGGTGGTGGTGATCGAGCCGGGACGCATATCGCCCAGTTCGGAAATCTGTTGCTTCAGTTCGGCGCGTTGCGCCTCCAGCGCGGGCAAAGGATTGGGCATGGGGCCTCCTGTTACCGAGCGTCACACTACGCTCGGTTTATAGCCACAAAAAAAGAAAAACTACTTTGGCTCACTTTGGCGTCGCGCACCCGGCTGAAGCTGTTGTATTGAAACCTGCGCATAATGGAGTCAAAGGTCGAGTCATGACTCCGAAGTTCGTCTCATTCTTATTAGCCTGCGCGCTAGCGTTTGCGCAGCAGCAAACGCCGCAACGGCCGAAGTCCGGCAAGCCGCCGATCATGCCCGTCAGCCAACTGAAACGCGGCATGAAGGCCACGGCGTGGACGGTGTTCGAAGGCACGAATCCAGAACCCGTGCCAGTTGAAATTATCGGTGTTTGGAAAAACGCCAATGGGCCGAAGTCGAACGTCATCCTCGGCAAGATGGGTGGGCGCGCCGAGCGCACCAATGTCGCCGGCGGCATGAGCGGCAGCCCGGTCTACATCGACGGCAAGCTGATCGGCGCGATTGCGCTGCGGCTTTCGGTGTTCTCGCCCGACGCGATCTGCGGGATTACTCCGATTGAAGAGATGCTCGAAATCGACGAACTCGATCAGTCGAAACCGCCGACGCGCGCGGCGGTGGAAGTCCCGGCGGAGTTGTTGAACGGCACGCCCGTTTCGGCGAGCGAGCCGCTGTTGATGCACCCAATCGACACACCATTGACGATCTCCGGCGCAACCGCGGAAACACTGCGTTACTTCGGCGGAATCTTCAAGACGCAACTCGGCGCGACGCTGGTGCAGGGCGGTTCGACAGCGGCGCTGCGGTCGACAACGCTCGCGCCCGACTGGAAGACGTCGCTGCAACCGGGTGACACAGTATCGATGATTCTTGTTTCGGGCGACATCGACATCACTAGCGGCTGCACGGTGACCTACAACGACGGCGACCGCGTCTACATCTGCGGCCACGCGTTTCTGAACGTCGGCCCGGTGAACATGCCGATGGCAAAGGGCGAGATTCTCTGGACGCTCGCATCGGCGTTCACGCCGACCAAGATTTCGAACGCCACCGATCTGGTGGGCGCGTTTACGCAGGACCGGCATCTGGGCATGCTGGGGCGCCTAGGCCAAAAACCGAAGACGATTCCGGTGAATCTGAAGCTGCGGTCGCTTGATGCCAAGGGCAATCCGTTCAAGACGAAGGAGCTGAATTACTCGGTCATCGAGAATCAGAAGTTCACCGCGCAGCTCATGATGATCGGCATGTTCAACGCGATCTCCGGCATGAACGAATTCGCCGACGACACAACGTACCGGATCAAGGCGAACGTCAACTTGTCGAGCGGGCAGAAGCTGGATCTGGCGACACTGCAAGCACCCGCCGATTCGCCGGTGCCGCCCGCGCTGCAATCGGCGCTGTGGTTCGGCGATAAAGTTTCGAAGCTGTTCGCGAACGCGATCAAGATGCCGGATGTCGGGAAGGTCGAGCTTGTTGTCGATCTGATTCCCGAGCGGCGGACGGCGGCAATTGAAGGCGCGTGGCTGGCCAAGAGCGAAGTTTCGCCGGGCGAGGAGATTACATTGAAAGCCTTCCTGCGGCCGTATCGCGGCGGGCGGATCGAGCGCGAGATCAAGCTGAAAGTGCCGCAGGGATTGGCCGCGGGTAACTACCGCATTCAATTGAGCGATGCCACGGCAATGAACCTTATGCAATCGATGACGCCGCTGGCCAACCGCTTCATGGACCTTTCGCAGACCGTTAATCTGCTGAATCAGGAACGCGCGAATAACCGCTTGTACGCGGCGATCGTGCAGCCCCGGCCGACGATCTTCACCGAAGACAAAACGCTGCCGAATCTGCCCAGTTCGGTGCTCAATGTGATGCAGAACGGGCGGTCGAACAGCCGTCTGTTTATCGCCGCGCCGGAGACACCGGTGGCCGAGCAGTCGTCGCAGTTCGACTACGTGATCACGGGTAATCAGTCCCTTCGTTTGACAGTCAAATAACTCATCATCATGCGCCTTCTTTTCTCCGTGCTGGTTGTTGGGGCGGCGTTCGCCGTCGATACTCATTTCTGGACGCTGACCTCGAAGGAGGATCACGATAAAGCGACGCTGACGCGGCTTTCGGTGCGCAGCGACGGACGCGTCACGCTTGCGCCGGCGCTACGCGAGTTGAACGATCCGTCGGTGTCGTATCTGTGGACGATCGCACGCGGACCGGATGGGACGATCTATTCGGGCGGCGGCAATCCGGGCGCGGCGACGACCAAGGTCTTCGCGACGCGCAACGGGCAGACGCGCACCGTGGCCGAGTTGCCGGGCTTGCAGATCCAGGCGATCGCGCTTGATGGCGCGGGCCGTGTTTATGCAGCAACCGCACCGGATGGCAAGGTCTATCGTGGCAGCGACGTCTTCTACGATCCGAAAACCAAGTACATCTGGGCGATGGCGTTCGACAAGGCCGGCAATCTCTACATCGCCACGGGCGACAAGGGCGAGATCCACAAGGTCACGCCGCAAGGGCAGGGTTCGGTGTTCTTCAAAACGGAAGAGGAGCATGCGCGGTCCTTGGTAGTGGACGCCAATGGCAACGTGATCGCGGGCACCGAGCCCGGCGGGCTGGTCACGCGTATTACTCCAACCGGACAAGGTTTTGTTCTATACCAGGCGGGCCGGCGCGAAGTGACGGCGCTGGCGATCGCGCCGGACGGATCGATCTATGTCGCGGCGGTGGGCAACAAACCGGCGGCGTCGCTGCCGACACCGCCACCGGCTCCCGCAGCGGCACCGGTGACAGCGCCCGCGCCCGCTGGCGGTGCAGCCCCGGCCGGTGCGCGGCCGGTTGTGCCTCCGCCGACATTGACGCCGAGTTCGGTGAGCGGCGGCAGCGAAGTCGTACGGATCGCACCCGATGGCTTTCCGTCGCGCGTGTGGTCCGATGCCAGCGAAATCGTCTACGCGATCACGTTCGACAAAGCGGGAAAGCCGATCCTGGGCACGGGCAACAAGGGGTCGATCTACCGCGTAGACAGCGATCTGCTTTCGACCAAACTCCTAAACCTTGCGCCGACGCAGGTGACGGCGCTGACCAACGACGCCGACGGCTCGATCTACGCGGCGACGGGCAACATCGGCAAGCTGTTTCAGATCGGGCCGGGGCTTGAGAAAGACGGCGTGTTGGAGAGCGAAGTGCTGGACGCCGGATGGTTCGCCGAGTGGGGCCGGCTGACGTCGAAGACAGCGGGCGCCGTGACGTTTGAAACACGCAGCGGCAACCTCAACCGGCCGCAGCAGAACTGGAGTCCGTGGGCCGCCGTGAGCGGGCGAATCGCATCGCCTTCGGCGCGGTTTCTGCAATATCGCGCGAAGTTCACCGGCGACGACGCGATGCTGATCAACGCCGAGATCGCGTATCTGCCGCGCAACGTCGCGCCGAAGATCGAGCGGATCGAAATCACGCCGCCGAACTACCGGTTCCCGAGCCAGTCGCTGACGATCACGCCGTCGACGACGTTGACGCTTTCGGCGATGTCGAGCCGCACGCAGTCGTCGTCATCGGCGCCGTCGAGCGATCCGGGCGGCGTGACGATGAATGGCGCCAAGGGCTTTCAAGGCGCGCGCTGGCGCGCGGGCGACGCCAACGGCGACGCGATTCATTACACGGTCGAAATCCGCGGGCGCAACGAATCGACCTTCAAGCTGTTGAAGAAAGATCTGACGACTCGTATGTTCAGCTTCGACTCTTCGGCGTTCCCCGACGGCGAGTACGTGCTGCGCGTGACGGCGACCGACGCGCCCTCGAATCCGCCGGGCAAGGGGCTGACGAACTCGCTCGAAAGCGAGCCGTTCCCGATCGACAACACGCCTCCGGTGATTCGGAATTTGGCCGCGACGTCGAGTGGGAACAACGTGACGATTGCGTTTACCGCGGCCGATACGGGTGGGATTTTGACGAAGGCGGAGTACTCGATCAACGCGGGCGATTGGATTTACATCGAACCGACGACGCGGCTCTCCGACGCGCGCGATCACTCTTATAACGTGACCGTGGAGCGGCCGGCGGGCGAGATTAGTGTCGCGGTGCGTGTGACCGATGAGTTCGACAATCACGCGGTTGATAAGGCGGTTGTAAGGCAGTGAGTGGGGCGGGTATCATTTAAGCATGGCTGCACTAACGGCAGAACAACGCCTCGATCGTCTCGAGCGGGTCGTTCATGTGATCGCCGAGGATCAGGTCTCGCTACAGAAACTGATCGCCGAACTCGCGAAGGAAACACGCAAGGGGTTCGAGCTGTTTGAAAAACGTTTTGCCGCGGTGGAGCGGCGAATGGACGCGGCGGAGCGGCGAATGGAAAAGACGGAACGCAGGGCTGACAAGCTGGATGAGCGCGTCGACAAGCTCGTGAGCGCCATGGGCGAGTTCATCCGTCAAAGGAGCTGACTCTTACCTCGCCCACTTGCTTAAGATGGGGCGGAGTTGTTCGGCGGTCATCTGGCCGGGATGGTATATACGCACGATGCCCTTCGCATCGAGTAAAACTAGCGTTGGCGTGCTGCTGACGCCGTAGAGGCGGTAGTTTTCTTCACTGACCGGGATCGGGTATTCGCTCATCCACGGGAAGCGCTCCTTTTGCACCTGCGCGATGTAGGGCGTTTCTTTATCGGGCGGGGCGTCAACGCCCCCGGCAACGTAACCGAATCGCTGCGTCGGCGCGACGATCGCGAGCTTGGGGAACTCCTTGCGGAGCGCTTCGAGGACCGGTCCTTGCGCTTTGCAGTCCGAGCACCAATGCGCCCACATGAAGAGTAAAGCCGGGCGGCCTTTGAAGTCGTTCAGCGACGTCATTTTTACCCCAGTCAGAAACAGTTTTGTTTCCATCTTCGGCGCAGGTTTTCCTTCCAGGCTCAGCAAATGCAGGTTCTTCTGAATCCGCGTGCGTATCGAAGTGGCGTACCAGCGTTTGAGTTCGGTCTGGAGGAACGAAATGCCCTCGCCGAGACGGCCGGTATTGGCCAGTGCGTGGCCCATCACTTCGATCGACGCGCCGAGCGCAAGGGGCAGACTCTTTTCGTCATCGAGCTTACGGGACTTCAACGCTTCCATGCAAAGCTCGCGCGTTTCGATCGACAGCTTCTCGGCTTCCGGCCACTTCTTGGCGGCTTGCGCGCCGCGCCCCATCCACGAATGCGCCAGAAGCAGATCGGGCGTCCAGGCGCCGCCCTTGCGTTCGGCTTCGATGCGTTTGCGCGCACCGTCGAGATCGGCGGCGGACGTGAATTTGCGAACTTCGACGACGATGGGTTGCGCGACGGCGGCAACCGCGAACAGGCCAAAAACCAACTTCATAGCACCTAGAGTAACTGATTGGCGCGCAGCCAATCGATGGACGATTCGAGGTCCTCGCGTTCCAGGGCGGCGGCGCGCTCCTTCGGCGGCGCCGACCGGCTGTCGCGGGGCTTACCTTTTTCGGCGATGGCGGCGAAGCGCGCGAATTCCCAGGCGGGTGTCGTGCGGTAGGCCTTCCAGAACTCGGGCTGGTAGTAAGGAAAGGGCCGCGTGCCGGTGACGATGATCTCAAGCGACATCGCTTTGCCAGGACATAACGCGTTGAACTTCTTAACCCAGTCCAAAATGTTCACGTTGCCTTCGCCCATGCGGGTCCATTGCATGGCGGCGCCTTCGGGCGTGCGCCAGACGGCGCTGTCGCGGACGTGCGAAGTCAGGACATACGGCGCCAGCGTTTCGAGCGTAACGTGCGGATCTTCGATCGCCCAGGTGGGATTGCCGGAGTCGATGCACGCGCCGACGAAGTCCTTGCCGGCGGTTTCAATGAGCATCTTCAGCTCGCGGCCTTGCAGGTCGCCCCCGTGGTTTTCGATGGCGATCTTCTTGCCGGCGTCGAGCACGCGCGACCGCACGGCGCGCAGCGTCTTCACGGTATTTTCAATGTGTTTGTCGAGCGGCGTATCGGACGCGCGATCGCGCCAATCGCCGAGGACCGCGCGGACGATCGGCGCGCCGACGATGACGGAGGCGTCGATCATACGCGCGAGCTGCTCTTCGGCCGTGCCTTGTTTGGGGTCGAAGCGCGCAGCGGTCGGACAGATCGACAGCATTCCGATTTCGACTTCGATGCCGTGCTTCCGCGCGTGATCGCGGACTTTCTCCAGGTGCGCTTTCTCAAGCCCGCCGAGAAAACGGATCTCGGAGAAGTGCACCACCTTGGCGCCGTGTTTGGCGCAGTAGTCCAAGTATTCGAACGCGGTCCAACCTTGGCCGCGCAGGCTGAACAGATCGATTCCGAACTTCAACTTGCCGCTCCCTTGCGCCATCAACGCGGCCGGCGCCGCCGCAACAAAAGTTCGCCGTTGCATCGATATGAGCTTATCGCAACGTGTATAGTGAAAATGCTGTTGCGAAAAAATAGCCGAAAGGGGAGACCCCGGAACGGGAATCTGTATCTCCTACAAAGGCTCGCTTTCAGATCCGTCGCGACTGAAAGAGGCAATCGCGGAAATCAAGAGATTCTGCGTACGCGCCGCCTGGCGCTGTGAAGATTGGGAAGAGAGTGTCGAAGGCATCCTGCTGCTATCGACCGGCCGCGCGAAGCCAAAGCTGATCGAAGAGGCACTGCGCGGCGTTTACGTTCACCCGCCGGAGACCGAGAGCCTGCGTTTGGTGTTCGACCGCAAGGGGCGACTAGCGTATTACTTGCCGCTCCTGGACGAGATGGTGAAAGAGCCGATTCCAGGAACGGTGCACTATTTGGCGATGCCGCATTTTTGCAAGACGACGGGGAGTCCGGTGGCACACATGCGGATCTGTCTTCTGCTGCGGCTGTTGGAAGCGAAGTTCATGCCGAAGCTCAGGGTCCAGGACGATACCGATTATTGGAAGACCGGCGATTTCGAGAAGTTGTGCATGGAGCATTTCACGATGGATGCGTTTATCCAGTCGATGAGCGATCCGAAGAAGGCGACCGAAATGCTGCGGTCGCTGGGCGTGAATCTTGGCGATGGCGAGATCGTTGAGGTGCTGGATCCGAGAATTCCGATTCCGCTACCGCCGAA
>VFZW01000224.1 GCA_016871055.1 Acidobacteriota bacterium | reverse complement strand
GTACTTCAAATCAAAAACCGCATGCGCGCTCCGTCGGTACTCGGCCATCTTTCCATTTTGCAGTACCGTGGCTGAAAGCAGCCCGCCTGAAAGGCGGGGGGATTAGACCCGGCGCTGCGATACTAAACAAGCCGGCGGTGGAGTAGACTGATGAAGCGTGAAACGACTCCTCTTTCTCTTCACCTCCTGCCTTTGCGCGGAACAGTTCACAGCCAAGGGATTGCAAAAGCCCGTCGAGATCCTCCGCGATAATTGGGGCATTCCTCACATCTACGCCGCAAGCGCCGACGATCTGTTCTTCGCGCAAGGCTGGATGGCGGCGAAAGACCGGCTTTTCCAACTCGATCTGTGGCGACGCGTCGGCACCGGGAAACTCGCCGAAGTGATGGGGCCATCGGCGGTGAATCGCGACCGCATCGCGAGGCTGGTGAAGTATC
Organism: Acidobacteriota bacterium; assembly: GCA_016871055.1. Classification (GTDB taxonomy): domain Bacteria; phylum Acidobacteriota; class Terriglobia; order Bryobacterales; family Bryobacteraceae. The sequence continues at coordinate 11,129 of VFZW01000224.1, read as the reverse complement.
GCGGCGATTGGAACGCGGAGTGGGCAAGTTATTCGCCCGATGCGAAAGCGATCGCAACGGCGTTCACGCGCGGCATCAACGCCTATATTCAATCGCTCGGCGACAAGCGTCCGGTGGAGTTTCGCGCGGCCGGCTACGATCCTGGCTTATGGACGCCGGAAGATGTCACGGCGCGCATCGCGGGATTGGCGATGATTCGTAATGTGGCGCGCGAAGTCGCACGAGCGCAGGACATCAAGAAATTCGGCATCGACACCGTGCAGCGCTTGCTGCCGCCCGATCCGGCGATTCGCATCAAGATTCCGAAGGAGCTCGATCTCGACGGCATCACACCCGCCTTGCTCAAAGACTACACCGATGCGACCGGCACGGCGCGCTTCACCGATCCGGTCGACTTGAATTCAATCGGCAGCAACAATTGGGTGATGGCCGGATCGAAAACGGTCACGGGCAAGCCGCTTCTCGCCAACGATCCGCACCGGCCAATCCAAATTCCATCGCTGCGAAAGACGGTGCATCTGGTCGCGCCGGGGTGGAACGTCATCGGCGCGGGCGAGCCGGCGTTGCCCGGCATCGCGCTCGGCCACAATGAGGAAGTCGGTTTCGGATTCACGATCGTCGGCATCGATCAGGGGGATCTGTACGTTGAAAAAGTCGATCCCGCCGACCCTTCACGCTACCTGTACAAAGGCGAGTGGAAGAAGTTTGAAGTCGTCGTCGAAGAGATTCGCGTCAAGGGTGAGGCGAAGCCTCGGCGTCTGGAGTTGCGGTATTCGGTGCATGGCCCGGTGATCGCCGACGATACGACGCGGCGCCGTGCGTTTGCGTTGAAGTGGGTCGGAAGCGAACCGGGCGCGGCCGGATACCTGGCGGCGCTGCGTTTGTCGCGGTCAAAGAACTGGAACGAGTTTCAGAAGAATGCCGGTTACTACAAAGTCCCGTCCGAGAATCTGGTTTACGCCGACCGCGCCGGCAACATCGGCTGGATCGCTTCCGGCTGGGCGCCGTTGCGCAAGAACTGGAGCGGCCTTCTTCCGGTACCGGGTCATACCGGTGAATACGAGTGGAGCGGCTATCTCGCGCCCGAATTGAATCCGCGAAAATACAACCCCGCGGAAGGTTTCGTCGCGACGGCGAATCACAATATTCTCCCACCGGGATACAAACACCAACTCGCGTTTGAATGGGCCGCGCCGTGGCGATTCAGCCGTGTGAGCGAAATGATCGCCGCGCAGCCGAAGTTCTCGATCGCCGATTTTCAGCGCATGCAGATCGATGTGCGCTCGCACGCGGCGCGGAAGATGCAATCGGTGGTGAAGACATGGAAGGGCGAAGGTTTGACGCCACGCGAGCGTTCCCTCGTTACTCGATTCTTGCGCTGGGACGGCGGGATGGACGTGAACTCGCAGGAGGCGCTACTGTACGCGTTGTGGTCCGCCAAGCTCGGCGCGTCCGCCTACGGCGCCGAGCTTGGTCCGCGCGTCGATCTCGTCGCGATGTTCGACGATCTGACAAAGAATCCGAAGCCGGAAGCGCTGGCCGCTTCGTTGCGGCAAGCCATTGCAGATGCCGAAGAACGCTTCGGAACAGACGAGTCGAAGTGGCTCTGGGGCGCGCTGCACCAGGTGCGGTTTCAGCATCCGGTGAATGTTGCCAAGTGGCATCTTGGTCCGGTGGAGAGGCCAGGCGACGGCAACACCGTCGGCGCCGCCAGCGGAACGAATTTTCAGCAGACCGCCGGCGCGAGCTACCGGCAAATATTGGACGTGAGCGATTGGGATAAGTCGGTGACCTCGAACACGCCCGGCGAATCGGGCGATCCGGCCAGCCCGTTCTATTCAAACTTGCTGAAGGAGTGGGCATCGGGCGGATATCATCCGCTGCTTTACTCACGTGCGGCGGTGGAGGCGAATACAGCGGAGCGAATCACCCTGGTTCCTTGAACGGTTCGCAGAGCCCGTCGAGCGTGACGCGCCCGGTACGCCGCGCCGCGCGAAGCAGCCGCAGAAAGATCTGCGCGGTGATAAAGGCGTCGCCGCCGGCCGTGTGCCGGTCGTGCGGGGCGACGCCGAACATCTCGCACAATCCGTCGAGCGAAAACCCTTCGGCCATGCGCATGTTGGCGAACGCCCCTTCGTTGTTGCAATGAAGAGTGAGATCCATCGTGTCGAGCGAACGGTTTTCGATGAGCGCCATGCCGTGGCGTTCGAGTGCCGCGTTCAAACATTGAATATCGTGCCCGATGTGGTGGCCGACGATGACGGCGTCCCCGAGATACTCAACGAACGCCGCCAGCGCCGCGGGCTCCTGCATCGCGCCGATGGTTTCATCGCGCGTGATCCCGTGCACGGTCACCGAGGCGCGGTTGTAGTCCAGTTCGAGCATCACTTCGAACGCGTCGTCCAGCAGGATCTCATCGTGCTGCGCGGTGACGGCGCCGATGGTAATGATGCGGTCGCGGCGCGGGTCAAGGCCCGTCGTCTCGCAATCGAGCACAACGAAGCGCGTGGCATCGAGTTCGCTCATACGCTCCCCACGAAGGTCGCGGTTGTCAGTTCGAGTAGTTTCAGGATCGACTGAAACGCGGTCTTGAAAAGCCGCTGATCGTAGCGCGAAAGCGACGTGGCGGCGATGGTCGCCGATCCGGTGCGCGTCTGATGATAGAGCGCGATGCGGAAGGCGTCGGCCGCGCGGTGGAAAATCTCCGCATGCGCGGGCGCAAACTTCGCCGCTTCCATCAGCCGGTCGAGCGTGTTGATACAACCCAGGCCCATGCGGCCGAGCGTAAACACGCGCGCGGCGTCGGAGACCGGCTGCAGCGCGAGACGGTGAAGATCGAGATGCGCGCTTTCGTGTCCTTCGGCGTCGAGAACGAGGCCGCGAAAGAACGTCAGCGGCGGTTGGTTGGCGAGCGTGTCGTTGGCGAGCAGCGGGATGAGACTCCCCTGTTCTTTCAGTTCGCTGGCGACCAGCGCCGACAGCGCGTGAAGCAGCGACGTCTCGCCCGCGAGCAGGCGCAGGTCGAAGAGTTCGCGGCGGGCGAAGAGATTGTGTTTCCAAGGCTCGCGAATGGTCTCGGCATAGAACTGCCGCCACGCGTCGAAAGGCATCGACGGGTGGCAGCCTTCCGGCCACGAGTCGCCGGCGATGTCGAGCCCCGAGGCGAGATAGTAGTCGTGCAACCGTCCGGCTGCCGCCGCGAAGTAGGCGTGGGCATCGGGATCGGAACCGTCATAGATCACGCCGGCGCGCGGATGCGTAAGGCGCAGCAGCTCCCCGCGAGCCTGAGCGCCAAACGAAACCCAGCAGTGCGGCGATGTGGGTGGCGTGAGTCCGGCGTCTTCGATGTCGCGCGTCGCCAGCGCAATAGCCGCTTCGGTAGCGGCGGCCGCGAATTCGGTAGCGAGCAATGCGCAGTCGTCGACATCCTCGGCGCGAGAGAGACCGTCGTTAATCATGCGTCGCGCCTGTTCCTACAAGGGGCGCAACACGGCTCCCGACGGTGCGTTGCGCACCTCGCGCAGCAACAACGCCGGGTTTCGATCACAGAACAACGACAAATCCGCGGCGGACAAGAATTGCGGCGGATGCGTCGGCAGTGTGACGGACTCGGCGCGATAGCGGACCATGTTTCGCAGGGCGTCTCGCGTCGTATGGGCCGACAGCGGCGCGGGAGAAGGACGCTCGGCGGGCTGCCTTGCGGCGATAAACTCCATCGGTGGAGGCGGCGCGTCGAGCCACGATCGCAACGACGCCGGCGAACCGGTCACCGAGCGGTGCGCGTTGCGGAATCGTTCGACGACGGCATGTTTCCGCGCGAGTTCATCGAAGGCCGCGGCATCGATCGAATAGAGAATGACATCGGTGGAGGTGCGCGCCGAGTAGGCGTAAGAGCCGTCGTTGAGAAAGGTGTCGAGGCCAATGATGTCGCCTTCGCCCGCGAGGTCGCGCAGTTCCTCCTGTCCGGAACGGGCGTCGATCAATTCAACGCGCCCTTGTTGCACGATCCACAACGACGGCCCGCGCGGTTTACCTTGCCAGAAGACGTACTCGTCGGACTCATGAAACTTCACGCGCCCCGTGCCGGCGATTTCAAGCAGTTCACTGTGTGGTAGCGTGTCGAAAGGCGCGAAACGTTTAAAGAAGTCGGCGACGCGGTAGCGGATAACAGACGTGTTCATGGAAGCAGTGGGTCAGCGAACACGGCTGAAGGGCCTAGGATATAACAATTACGCCTTGGCGCGCGTGAGGTCCGCGCTCAAGATCGACGGGCACCACATCGTTTCGATGTGCTCGATGACCAGTTCCGTGCCGCGCGTGTGGCTGACAAAGGGCCGCGTGCGCGGGTCGTACATCGCGTCGGTCAAATCCCGCGCCAGGACAACTTCGAAGCCGAGCTGCGTCATCTGCCGCGCGCCGAAGCCGCGATTCAAGATGCAGATATTGGTGTGCACGCCCATCAGCACAACCTTGTCGATGCCCTCCTGTTTGCAGAAATTGTAGATCTCCTGGCCGCTTTCGCTAACGCCGTCGTAGCCGACGATTTCGATGGCGGAATGCTCGCGCGTCCATGGGTAGGGCGGGCCGGTGAACTTCTTGACGACGGGGTCGTCGCACCCGCCCGCGGAGTCGTCGATCGGAAAGCTCTTTTCTTCGTCGGGCACGCGCGGGCAGCGGTTGATGATGGCGAATGGCGAGTCGGCCTTGGGCGCTTGCTGCATGCGCACGCGATGCGGCGTGCCCTCGTAGAATTTCATGGTGTCCGACGGTGCGTGGATGATCATGACGCCGTGCGCGCGCGCTGCGCCGATAACTTGGTTCATACGCGGGGCCATCAGCCCAACGCGGTGCGCCGACAGGCCGCAAGTATGCGTGTCCCACATGTCACAGATGATGATGGCGGTACGAGCGACCGGCCATTCGACTGTCTGTTCCGAAGGCGCGCCGCCCTTGGCGCGGCGCCGCGCGCGAAGCGTCAGCGTGCCGGGGACCTTCGGCCGATTGGGCAATCTGCCATCGGGCGTTTGCGCTACGAGGGCGAGAGATCCGAGGAAAACCCTTCGATTGAAACGATTCATGCAAAGCTCCCTCCTAACAGGGCCTAGTATATACCGCTAATCCGCACTGCAATACCGGCATGCCGAAAACTTTCTTGGTGTTGCTTGCCTTGGTAACCTCGACGATCGCGCAACAGGCGCCCGGCGATCGCAAGATCAACCCCAAGGATCGATTGCCATACGTCTTTGTCCCACCAGGAACGTTTCGCATGGGATGCGCAACGCCCGCCGACGAGCCTTGCGATCCTAAAGAGAAACCAGCGCACGACGTCCGTCTTTCCAGAGGATTTTGGATGGGTCAGACCGAGACCTCCGTCGCCGCCTATAAACGATTTTCTCTCGCAAGCGGCAAGGCGATGCCGCCGGAACCGAGGGATGGTCGAAATCCGAGATGGACTTTGGAAACGCTGCCGATGACGATGACGTCCTGGGACGACGCGAGGGCGTTCTGTGAGTGGGCGGGCGGACGGCTACCAACTGAGGCCGAGTGGGAATACGCGGCGCGCGCTGGCAAGAGCGGCAAGCATTACGGCGAATTAGATGGCATTGCTTGGGGTGTTGCCAACGCCGGCGGTAAACCGCACCCTGTGGGCCAAAAGGCCCCAAACACCTGGAAACTGCACGACATGATTGGCAACGTAGCCGAATGGACGGCCGATTGGTATAAGGATAGCTACGACGGCGCGCAGTCCGTAGTCGATCCGCGCGGCCCGGCGGCCGGCCAGTTTCGGGTTTTTCGCGGCAGAGGCTTCCCGAATGACGCCGGCCAGTTCCTGCGTGCTTCCTTTCGCGGCGGCTTCGCACCCACCCGGCAACTGATGTACATCGGGTTCCGCTGCGTGCTCTAGCGAGCCCAGCGCATTTTCGCGCTAACCTTTTTCTTCGAAGTCCGTCTAACCGGTTGTTGGTGGCAAAACAAACCATTTCGGCGCTTGCGGTACAGTCGGCTGGACTCATGGACGAAGCGTCTCTGATCCGGGCGGCGCAGCGTGGCGATCAGGACGCCTTCGCGGCCCTGGTCCAAACGCACGACCAAGCCGTACTGCGCATCGCGATGAACCTGCTCCGGTCGCCGGAGGACGCGCGCGATGTCTATCAGGACGCGTTTCTGCGCGTGTTCCGCACCCCCCACACGTTCCGTTTCGATTGTAGTTTCACGACTTGGCTCTACCGCATCGTCACCAACATCTGCCTCGATAAATTGCGTAAACGCAAAGTCCGCAGGGAAGAACCGCCCGTCGTCGCCACCGCCGAGGGCGACTTCGACGCACTGGAAGCCGTCGAGGAGGTCCGCGCCGACAACAACCCGCAACGAAAGCTGTTGACCGGCGAATTGCGCACCCGCATCGGCCGGGCGTTATCCGAATTAACGCCCCGGGAGCGGCTGGTCTTCGAAATGCGGCATTATCAGGGATTGCGGCTTCGGGCGATCGGCGAGTCGCTGGGCACAACCGAAGAGGCCACGAAAAACTGTTTATTCCGCGCGACGCAGAAGATGCGAAGCGCGTTGGGCGACTACGTCCAGGGATGAATGACATGGCGATGAAATTGAATTGTGAAACCGCGCGGGAGTTGCTAGAGTTGCAGCCCTATGGCGAACTAACCTTCGACCAGGAAGAGGCCGTCGACCAGCACGTCGAGACTTGCGCGGCGTGCGCGGCCGAGAAGCGGCAAATCGAATCGATGCACGCGATGTTGGACCGGCAGTCGATCGAACCGTCCTACGAACTGCTGGCGCAGTGCCGGCAGAACCTGCGCCGAAGCGTGGCGGTGATAGCCGGTGACGATAGGCCCGCTTGGCGCCGCTGGATCGATTCGTTCACGCTATCGAATTTCGCCAAGCCCGCTTTCGCGATGGGGTTGCTCGCCGCCGGATTTTTTGGAGCCCGTCTGATGCCGCCCGCCGAACCCGCCGCGGTGCCGGTCGCGCGCAACGTCCGTTTTATCGAACCGGGCACGAACGGCGCCGTGCGCATCGGATACGACGAAGTCCGCCAGCGCTCGACCGAAGGCCGAATCGACGACCGTGGCATTCAGGACCTCCTGCTGGCCGCCGCCGCCAACCCGGACGACCCCGGTCTGCGTGTCGACTCGGTGGAAGTGCTGAAGTCGCGCGTGGAGCTTGAAGACGTGCGCGGCGCCCTAATCCGCGCGCTTGAGGCCGATACGAACGAAGGCGTTCGCCTGAAGGCGCTCGAAGCGCTGAAGCCATATCTCGGCGAACGCGACGTTCGCGCCGCGCTCACCCGATCGCTGGTCGCCGATCAAAGTCCGGTGATCCGTACCCAGGCCATCGATCTATTAGTCTCGTCAAGGCCCGCACAGCAGGAACTCACCGGCGTCCTGCAAGATCTGATGCGCCGAGAGCAGAACGCCTACATCAGGCAGAAGAGCCAGACCGCGCTCAGGGCGATGAAGGCTTCGCTCGAAACGTTCTAGTCGTCGATCTCGATCAAGGTGACCCAGAACGGGCCGTCGATACCGGAGAACGCCATCCGTTCGCTGCGGTACTGTCCGCAGATGCGCAGCGAATAGTGAGAGCCCTCGACGACCGTCGGAATCGACAAACTCGCCCCCGGCGGCAGCACCGATTTCAAGTTGCCGCCGATCATATTGACCAACTCGCCCAGCGCGTCGCAGACGTCGTCGTTAAAGGAAGTCGGCGCCGGAATGCGCATGAGCCGCGAAGTGAATTCGAAGGCCATCGACATCGGGCATTCGATAATAACTCCTCCTTGCCAGGACCCAGCGAAGAACACCGCGCACGTTGCGCGATCTCCGGACGCCGAATACGCATCCTCGGAAGGGTCTATTTCATACGACGTCATCGTCAGCAGCACGTCGCGCACGATCCGCTCGACCTCGCTGTGATAGCACTCGACTTGTGACATGGAACTCATTGCAATCCTCCTTTTCGCCGCCTACGGCAAGCGGTAAAACGCGGCCGCGCCGTGCGGAACGCGCACATAGTTGTCGTCCAAATTAAGCGTCGTTTCCGCCGCGCCCAGTACAAGCAGGCTGCCGGAACGCATCGTGGACCGGATCTCAGCCAAAATCTTCTTTTTCGTGTCCACGTCGAAGTAGATAAGAACGTTGCGGCAAAACACAAGGTCGAACGGCGCCATGCCACGCATCGACGCGCGCAGGTCGAGTTGCCGGAACTTCACCATCGACCGTATCGTCGGCGACAGCTGCCAGTCCAGCCCCACCCGCGTAAAGTGTTTCACCAAGTACTTGGCAGGCAGGCCGCGATTCACTTCGATCTGCAGATAGCGCCCCTGAGCCGCCCGGTCGAGCACTTGCTGGTTGAGGTCGGTGCCGAGAACCTGAATCGACCAGCCCGTAAGGCCACGTTCCGCCAACAGGATCGCGAGACTGTAGGCCTCTTGTCCTGTCGATGCCGCCGCCGACCAGATGTTGATCCGTTTGATATCATTCTTGGCCTCAATCAATTGCGGAAGCACAGATTTCTCGAGGGCGTCGAAGACGTTTGAGTCCCGAAAGAACAGCGTTTCGTTCGTCGTCAGCGATTCGATGACCTTCGTTTTCAGAGCCGGCGGCGCGGTCGCCCGCAACAGCCGGCACAGATCGTTTATCGTCGAAAGGTTCTCCGCCTTGATGATTGGCAGCAGCCGCGATTCGAGCAAGTAGCTCTTCCCGCAGTCGATGACGATCCCCGATTCGCGATATAAGTACTGCTGCAGGAATGTGTAATTGTCAGGTGACAGCCCCGCCGAACTCGCCGGCGGCATTTTGCTCAGAGTTTGCATTCTCGATTCCTCATCTGGCCTATCTGTCTCGCTCTATCGGCTGGCCTGTCTCGCGATCTCCGGCGCCACCGCGTTAAGCGCGCATACGTGATCGGCCAGTCCATCGCGAACAACATATCCCGGCATCCCCCAGGCCACGCTGGTCGCCTCGTCCTGCGCGATTACCGTCGCGCCCATCGATCGGAGTTGCCGCACGCCTTTGTGCCCGTCTTGTCCCATGCCGGTGAGGATCACCGCAACCGTCGCGCCGTCATAGACGGAAGCCGCCGAGCGGAACAGCACATCCACCGCCGGGCGGCACGAATTCTCCATCGGATCCTTGTTCAGCTTGATCGCCACGCGCCCCGCTTCACGCTGGACGGTCATGTGAAAGTCGCCCGGTGCAATATACACAGTACCCCGCTCCACCGTCATGCCTTCGGCGGCTTCGACGACATTCAACTTGGAAGCGCCGTTCAGCCTTTCGGCTAGTAGTCTTGTAAACATCGGTGGCATATGCTGGACGATCAGCACCGGCAACCGGAGATCCGCCGGAAGCGCCGGTATTACCGTGGCCAGTGCGTTCGGACCGCCCGTGGATACGCCGATCACGATCGCTTGCGGCCGTTTCTGCACAGCACGCGGCGCTGCGGCCACGCGCGGCGCCGCTTCTTTGACCCCGCCCGCCACTTTCGCCGGTCTCGCCGATTCCGGAAAGAACTGCCGTACCTTGGCCAGCAAGGGCGCTTTGAGCCCTGCCAACCCTGCGTCGCCATAGTTGTTCGAACTCTTGGTGATATAGTCGTCGGCGCCCGCTGCCAGCGCATCCATCGTTACCGCCGCCCCCCGCTCGGTTAACGTGCTGCACATGATCACGCGTATCCTGCGGTTCAGCTTTTTGATTTCTCGCAACGCGGAGATCCCGTCCATCTCCGGCATCTCGATATCCAGCGTGACCAAATCCGGCCTTAATGCCTTCACGCGTTCGATCGCCAGTGCGCCGTTGGCCGCCGTTCCAACGACTTCCACTAGCGGCTCGCTCGCCAACGCGTCCACCAGGATGCGCCGAATTACTACCGAGTCGTCAACCACCAGCACCCGAATCTTCGGGCTTGCGTCTGTCGTTGGAGTCTGTACAGGCAACATGGTATTGTCCAAAACGCCGCTATTGAATCAGTCCCAGCACACGCAACTTGTCCGCGATGATTTCATCGGTGAACGGTTTCATGACGTATTCGTTGGCGCCCGCTTCCAGCGCCCGCACCATCTGGTCGATCTCTGTCTCGGTCGTCACCATCATCAACGGCACGTCGCTGTACTTCGGATCCGCGCGGAACGCCTTCACGAACTCCAGGCCGTTCATCTCCGGCATGTTCCAATCCACCAGTACAAGATTCGGGCTGGACGGCGCCGCGTTCAACAGTTCCAGCGCCTCGCGGCCATTACCCGCCGTGGACACTTCGTAGCCGTGCTGCGATAACGTCCGTCCGAGGATCATGCGGATCGCTCGAGAGTCGTCGATCACCATTGCCTTTGCCATTCGATTCACCCTGCCGCGTTATGAATTCGCGCGCCAATCTGCGCACTGAATCCCATATCGACGCAGCCTCCGAAAATGAGAGCGGTAGGTGTTTTACCCAATTGCAAGGTCGGGCGGATGCCATGACACTGGGGGTGATATGCCTACCGAGAAAAGGCGGTGTCTTCGGCGTCCCTTGTCGCCGCGGTTCCAGGTGCGCTACACCGACGTCAACGGCGTCGACCGCTTCGAGACCGTGCGCGCCAGCGACATTTCTCCCGCCGGTTGTAAGTTGCTGCTGCGCTGCCCTGCCCAGCCGCGTTCATTGGCCTATTTGTCGGCCCCTCCTTCCATCAAGGCCTCCGCTACAGTTCGTTACCAGAATCCCTCCGTCCGCGGCTACGAAACAGGCCTTGAGTTCACTGGCGGCTTCACCCTCGATACCGCATTGATGGAAGCCGCCCCGCTACAATAACAACCGGTGACAATTCCGTTTCTCCGGCTCCTCCTCATGGCGTCTTCCTGTCTCACCGCGCAACGATACCAGGCCTTCTGGGCCGACGCGTTCCACGACGGTTACAAAAACCCGCAGCAGGTCGACCGCATGGTCGAAGACGTCGCCCGCGCCGGCGGCAACGCCATCTTCATCGAGACCCGCCATCGCGGCGGCTCTTACTTTCTGAACAACCACCGCCTGAAGGCGGTGGGGTCGATGGGCGACTGAAAGTCGCAGGACGCGGCTGAAGCCGCTCCAGATTCCGGCTTTCGCTGCCCCGTTGTCAGTCATTCGGCACCGTGACCTTG
>VFZW01000223.1 GCA_016871055.1 Acidobacteriota bacterium | reverse complement strand
TAGAACTTTCCGTTACCATCCTTCAAGTTATACTCAACTCTGTCAGCGTGCAGAATCTCGCCCGTCTCGAAGCGCTCGAAGTACACGTTGCCGCGCGCTTCGGCCGCGCCGGACAGTTCGTTATAGTCGATCTCGTCCGCCTTTAGCAGCGTTTCGGTCGTCTCTAACTTCGCGGCCACACGCAACTTACGCACCGGCCCGTCCATTTCTTGCCGAAGCACGGCCGACGCAACAATTTCATCGGGCGCAGGCGCTCCGGGCCGGCTCAATCCCGTCTTTGGAGGCGGAGTTTGGGCGCTAATGAAAACCGCCCCCAGCATAAGAGGGACGAATAGGCGTGCAATGTTCATATACGGGGTAGTAAGACAAAAACCCGAACCAACCCTACAAAAGTGCTTGAAAAAGAAAGGAATAGTGATAAAGTGGAACGAAGGGTACGGACTAGGCCAATGGTCCTGTACCATTCGAAGTGTTTCTGAGCATTCGGCAGTGCGATTCAACTTTGCAACCCTACCACGGGAAGCAAAAGCGAGGCAACCTGATGATCTGTAACCGTTGTAGCCAGTGGAATAGCGAAGATGACCACCGTTGTGCGCGGTGCGCCACACGCCTGACTGATCGTGTCATCGCCACCAGCCTCCGTTATCACGGTGCGCTGGCGCTCAAACCGTCGCCTGTCGCCGTTGCCGAGTTGGACGAGGATGCCGAGCAAGTTGTTCAACCAGAGACGGCACCCCCTCCCGCAAGGCTGCCGAAGCGCTTTAACTCTTTACAGCAGTCACTGTTTGCGTTGCGCGATGCGGCCAAGGTCGTGTCGATCGATGGGTCGAGCTTCGATGCGCCGGCGCTCCCCCGGCCCGTCCGGAAGCAGACTCCGAAGAAACGGCAGATCAGCGCCTCATACCTGCCGGAGCAAGGCGTGCTTGAGTTTGTTCCGTTGGTTGGGCCGGAGCCGAAGAAGCTGGCGACCTCGGTTGAAGCGCGCATCGCTTGCGAAAATCCGATTGCGTCCCTGACGCATCGCGCCGCGGCGGCCGTTTGGGACTTTGCGATTATCGGCGCTCTGATCGCCACATTCTTTGGCATCATCGCATGGCAGTGCGAAGGTCTGGTAACGGCCCTCACGAATCCGGTTTGCCTTGCTGTTCTTGGCGTTGCCGGGGGCTTACTCGGTTTTATCTACGATGTGGCGTTCCTTCTCTTCCGCGGTGAAACGCCCGGTATGCGCATGGCCGGACTTCGCTTCGTCGATTTCGACGGCCGTCCCGCCACCGATTTCCAGCTGCAAAAGCGGGTCTTCGGCGGCATCGTCAGCGTGCTCCCGGTCGGCATGGGCTTGCTGTGGGCCATGGTCGACGAAGAGTCGCTGAGCTGGCGCGATCACATTTCCGGCACATTCCCCACCGCCGGCCGCGAATAACTGCGGTACCCTTGAAGCTGGGACCATTTCCTACACATGGGCATCCGCTTCGACGATACTAATCTGCGCGCGCGCATGGTCGGCGCCAAACACGGACTCACCGATAGTGAGATTGCGGCCGCCGTGCCGCTGGCAACGAAAGCGTGGGCGGGCTTCCGCACGCTCTATCAAACTGGGGAGGTCGGCTTTCCGGATCTGCCGAATGGCGGCGACGAGGTCGACAAGATCCTCGCCTATGCCGGGAAAGTGAAAGGCAGCTACGACACCGTTTGTGTCGTCGGCATCGGTGGCAGCGCGCTCGGCGCTTGGGCGCTCGATTGCGGCCTCCGCGGCCCGCACCCGGTGCAGAACGCTTCGCCGCGATTAGTCATCCTCGACAACGTGGACCCCGAATTCATTGGGCTCGCACTGCGTTCGATGAACCCCAAGAAAACCATCGTCGTACCGATCGCGAAATCGGGCGCGACCGCCGAAACCGTCGCGACGTTTCTCATCGTGAAGAAGTGGCTCGAAGACGGGATCGGCGCCGCCAGAGCCAAGCAGCGCATCGTCGTCGTCACCAGTGAAGGCCGGGGCGATCTGAAAGTCCTCGCGACGCGCGAAGGCTACGCGACCTTCCATCTCCCCAATAACGTCGGCGGGCGCTTCAGCGTGCTCTCGGCGGTCGGTCTCGTTCCCGCCGCTCTCGCCGGCTTCAACGTAAAGAAGCTCTTGAAGGGCGCCGCCGAAATGACCACAGCGGCCTGGTCGGACGACCTCTCGGTCAACACGCCGCTACGCGCGGCGATGCTGCACTGGCTCTTCATCAAGAAGAAAAAAAAGCCGATGCAGGTGGCGTTTCCCTACTCGAACCGCCTGTGGGGTACGGCCTTCTGGTTCCGCCAGTTATGGGCCGAATCGATCGGCAAAGCGCGCGACCGCAAAGGCAAGCTCGTTAACACCGGACAAACCCCCATCGCCGCGCTCGGCACTACCGATCAGCACTCGCAGGTTCAACTGTACATGGAAGGCCCCAACGACAAGGTATTCACTTTTTGGGCCGTAGCCAAGCCGCGCGAAAACGCCACCGTCCCGCGGGAGAAAATCGGCCTCGAAGGTTTCGATTACCTCTGCGGCAAAACGATGTCGAAACTGCTCGACGCCGAACGCCGTTCCACCGAAGCCGCCCTGGCCGAAAACGAACGCCCCAACTGCACCTTCACCCTCGACCGCGTCGACGAAGAGCACCTGGGCGCATTCTTCCAGTTGATGGAGTTTGAAACGGCCTTCGCCGGCGAGTTCCTCAACATCAACGCGTTCGATCAGGAAGGCGTGGAACTCGGCAAGAAATTCACCTTCGGCCTCATGGGCCGCAAGGGCGAACAACACCAGCAGTTCCGCGACCGCTTCGCGGCTTACGAGGCGCGCCGGAAGGGCTAACGGATGCCGGACGCCAACCCGCCGTTTGCGGGCGTTGAGGAAGCCATCGCCGACTACCGCGCCGGCAAGATGCTGGTCGTTGTCGACGACGAAGATCGCGAGAACGAAGGCGACCTCACCCTTGCAGCCGAAGCGGCGACGCCGGAACTCATCAACTTCATGGCTGTCCACGGGCGAGGCCTCATCTGCCTCGCCCTCGACGCCGCCAGGTGCCGGCAACTCGGACTCGACCTGATGTCACCGAACAACACTTCCAAGTTCGGTACGGCATTTACCGAATCCATCGACGCCGCCAGAGGCGTCACAACCGGCATCTCCGCGGCCGACCGCTCTCTGACGATTCAAGTCGCCATGCGGGCCGATGCAAAACCTTCCGACCTCGCCCGTCCCGGCCACATGTTCCCGCTCAAAGCGCGCGATGGCGGCGTGCTCGTCCGCGCCGGCCAGACCGAAGCCGCCGTCGATTTGGCGCGGCTCGCCGGCCTCTCGCCCGGCGGAGTGATCTGCGAAATCATGAACGAAGACGGCACCATGGCGCGCCTGCCGGAACTCGTTTCGTTCTCGGAAAAACACGGCATCAAGCTAATTTCGGTCGCGCAGCTGATTCGTTACCGCCTGCGCAATGAACGCTTCATGCAGCGCCGCGGCGAAGGCTTAATTCGAACCCGGCACGGCGAGTTCAAGTTGATCGCCTACCGCTCCCCGATTCAGGACATGATGCATTCGGCTCTTGTGCTCGGCGACATTGCGGGCAAGGAAAACGTGCTCGTCCGCATGCACTCGCATTGCGCCTACGGCAACATCTTCGGCTCCATCGATCACGACGGCGCGCAGCTTGTCGACGCCTCCCTGGCCGCCATCGCGCGGGAAGGAGAAGGCGCCCTGGTCTATCTCCATCAAACCGGAGATGGCATGCGGTTTGTGCCCGAGGCCGGAGGTAAGGTGACCATCCTACCCCGCACCCGCGGCCCGCAGACCGTGACCACCGCCGACGGCACACAACTCTTCCACGAAGCCGGTATCGGCGCGCAGATCCTGGCCGATCTCGGCCTCCATCGGATTCGCCTTCTGACCAACAATCCACGTAAGGTCGTCGGCCTTGAAGGCTTCGGTATAACGATCGTGGACCAGGTGCCGATAGCGCACAGGCCGTGACGGCGCGTTCGCGCCGGAACGTGTCCGTTGTGCGCGAGTTCCCAAAAATAACAAATAGTTGGAACACTTCCCTACCCTCAGGCGTTCCTACACATTTAAGGAGTTTACGACACGATGCGAATCACCCGCTTCTTCTTCGCGCCCATTCTGGCCGCCTTCTCCGCGTTGGCCGCCGACACGGCCCTGCTAAACATGATCATGGCCGATGCGCGCTTTGTCGCGGGCATCGATATCGACCGCGCCAAGGCTTCCCCGCTCGGCAAGAAATTCATGGAGGAACTCGACAAGAAGGACTCCGATATCGGCAAGATGGTCGCCGCCACCGGCTTCGACCCGCGACGCGATCTGCGCGAAGTCGTCATGGCATCGAACGACTTGAACTCGAAGAAAGGGCCCGGTCTCGTTCTCATGCGCGGCGCCTTCGACGCATCGAAAATCAAGGCGTTTATCAACGTCACCGGCGCCGGCAAGATCGAAAACTTCAATGGCGTCGAAATGTTCTCCGCGCCGAATCAGGACAACATGAGCGCGGCCATCGTCGATCCGTCGTTGGTCGTCTTCGGCTCCTCGGACACCGTGAAAGCCGCGGTGCAGCGCAAGGGCGCCGCCACCGCCGCCATGTCGGCCGAAACCTTCGCCCAGATTCGCGCCCTCAGCCAGTCGAACGATATCTGGATCGTGTCGACCATGCCGATCGCCGAAATGACCAAGGCGATTCCTTCTTCTGGCGCTCCGAGCACGGGCGGCATGGGCGGCATGATGAATGGCGATGTCTTTAAAGGCATCCAGCAGGCGGCCTTCGGTGTGCGCTTCATGGCAGAGGCAATCGAGCTCACCGCCGAAACCGTTTCGCAGAACGAGAAGGACGCGACCGCCATGGCCGACGTGATCCGCTTCGTTTCGACGATGGTCCAGATGAACCGCGACAAACCGGAGATGAAAGGGATCGCCACCGCGCTCGATCGGATGAAGCTCACGACCGACGCCAGGACGACCCGCCTTCAAATCGCGCTGCCGATGAACGACATGGAGAAGATGTTCAACTCCAAGCAACCGGCCGTGAAGATATAAACCGTATCGAGAATCGCAACACGAAAAGCCGCCGCTTCGGCGGCTTTTCGTTTTTTGAACCCGTGCAGCCTTTGCTATCGTTCCCTTATATGCGCCTTTCGCTCGTTCTCTTTTGCACCGCCGCGTTCGCTCAACTAAAACAGTATCCCAACCTGAACGCCGTGTCCTGGATGCAGACCTCGGCCGAGTACATCGGGATTACCACCGGCGCGTATCAGTCGGCGGCGCGCAGCCTCGACGCCGCCCTCGCCGACCCCAACTGGAGCGCGGCTTACGAACAAGGAACGGATTTTCGCGCATTGCCGCCCGCCGTTATCCTCGACCTCGACGAGACGATTCTCGATAACTCCGCCTTCCAAGCGAGACTCGTCGCCCAGGACGCCGCCTTCAGCGAGCCCGCTTTCCAAGCCTGGGTTGCGGAAGCCCGGGCCGGCGCCATCGACGGCGCCGTTCGATTCCTTGACAATGCCCTGCTGAAAGGCGTCGCGCCGTTCTACATAACCAACCGGCTGTGCGATCCCATCAGCGACGCCGACCCAACCGTTCGCGTGCTCAAGAAGCTCCGGATCCCCTTCGACTCATCGCGCCTTCTCTGCAAGACGTCCACGAGCGACAAAACCGAACGGCGTCGCCACGTCGCCGCCAAACACCGCGTGCTCCTTCTGCTCGGCGACGACTTCAACGATTTCGTCGCGCCGCCCGCCTCCGTCGCCGAACGCGCCGAACTCGCCCGCTTCCACGCCGACAAATGGGGCGTGAAGTGGTTTGTGATTCCCAATCCGACGTATGGCTCCTGGGAACGTGCCGTCGGTTCGACGGTCGCCGACAAACTCAAGGCATTGCGTCAGTAATCAACTCCCGCGCCAACTCTTGCAACCGCTCTCCGTCGTTTTGGCCGCTTACCCCCGGCCCCGGAGATTTCGATATGCTTATGAATTATGAGAGCCTGCCTGCTCCTTGCTGCGTCCGCGCTGGCCGCCCAAGACGCGGTGAGCATTTTGCAGAATCAATGCGGTTCCTGCCACGGCGCCGCCGCGATGGCGGGGCTCGACCTGCGCACACGCGAAGGCCTGCTCACGGGTGGTTCGCGCGGCCCGGCGATGGCGCCCGGGAACGCGGACGCGAGCCTCTTGATCCAGGCGGTTCGCCGAACCGGCTCACTGCAAATGCCGCCGGGAAAGACCGGACTGAAACCGGACGAGGTTGAAACGCTGGCGCGATGGGTGGCGGGCGGCGCGCCATGGTCGAAGGTTGTTTCGCCCGGTGAACCGAACTGGTGGTCGTTTAAGAAGGTGCGGCGGCCGGCGGCGCCGCGCGGGTACGCCAATCCGATCGACGGCTTCATTCAAGCCAAGCTTGACGAACACAAATTGAAACCCGCCGCCGCGGCCGACAAGCGCACGCTGATTCGCCGGGCTACGTTCGATTTGCACGGCCTTCCGCCCACGCCGAAGGAAGTGGATGCCTTCCTCGCCGATACCGGCGCGGACGCATTCGCGAAGGTCCTCGATCGCCTGCTCGCCTCTCCGCGCTACGGCGAGCGCTGGGGCAGGCATTGGCTCGATGTCGTTCGCTACGCCGATACCGGCGGCTTCGAGACCGATGTCTACTTCCCAAACGCCTGGCGCTATCGCGACTACGTGATCAACGCCTTCAACAACGACAAGCCATACAACCGTTTTGTCCAGGAGCAGATCGCCGGCGACGAGTTGTGGCCGGATAATCTCGATCTCAATGGCGGCTTCGACATCCCAAGCGAAAAGCTCGAACACCTGCAAGCGCGCATCGCAACGGGCATGTACACGATCGGCCCGGCCTATCACGAAGCCGCGTTCTTCGGCGGTCAGGTTCGCTACGAGTGGCTGACCGATGTGGTCGACACCACCGGCGAAGCGTTTCTGGGACTGACGCTCGGGTGTTCTCGTTGCCACAATCACAAGTTCGATCCGATCACGCAGAAGGACTATCACGCGATGATGGCCGTTTTTGCAAACAGCGAAGAACGCGAAGCGCCCGTCGTCAGCCAATTCAACATCTTCGGATTCAAGTCGGGCTATCCGAACTGGCTGAAGGTGGAGGAGTTGAAGGGCGCGATTCAACGGATCAATCAAGCCGCGCGCAAACGAGTCGTGGACAAGGTGAGATCCCGGTTCGGCGCCGATGTACTCGCGGCTTACGATACCCCGCAGGCGAAGCGAACACCCGAACAGCGCGCGCTGGCCGCGAAACTCGAAGGCGCGATAACGCAGGCCGGCCTGGAGGAAAACGCGGAAGGCAAAGAGGCGGACATCCCCTTCACGCCGGAAGAGGACGCCGAAAAGAAGCGGCTCATCGTGGAGTTGGGCGAGGCGGCGCTGAAGGCGAACCCCGTCTCGCAAACGGCGACGGTGCTAGGCCGGTCCGCCAGGCGAATGGACACCTATATGACGCATCGAGGCGACTGGCGCTCGCGCGGCGAAAAAGTCGATCCCGCGATGCCGGTGGTCATTGGCGCCGCTGTGAAAGTGGACGATGAACACCGCCGAACGTCGCTCGCGCTGTGGCTCTCCGATCCTTCGCATCCGCTCACCGCGCGCGTGATGGTAAACCGGGCCTGGCACTGGCACTTCGGCCGCGGCATCGTCGCCACACCCGGCGACTTCGGACGGCAGGGCGAACCGCCGACGCATCCCGAATTGCTCGATTGGCTGACGAGCGAGTTCGTCGAAAACGGTTGGAGCATGAAAAAGCTGCATCGGCAGATCATGCTCTCGGCGGCGTATCAGCGGGCAAGTGAAGGTCCCGAGGCCAATCGGCGCATCGACGCGAGCAACCGTTTTCTGTGGCGGATGAATCGGCAGCGGATCGACGGCGAGACGCTGCGCGACTCCATGCTTGCCGCCAGCGGTGCGCTGAATGTGAAAATGGGCGGCCGGCCCGTGATTCCGCCATTGAGCAAGGAAGAGTACACCGTCATGTGGGCGCGCGGTCAATGGCCCGTAGCGCTGGACCCCAAGGAGCACACGCGCCGCAGCGTTTACCTCTACGTGAAGAGAACGTTCCCACTGCCCATGCTCACAACCTTCGATGTCCCCGATACTTCGCAGAGCTGTTCACGGCGCGACAGCACAACGGTCGCTCCGCAGGCGCTCACCCTAATCAACGGCGAGTTCTCACAGAAACAGGCCGCGCTGCTCGCCGAGCGGGCGCGCGCGATCGACGCCGCCGATCCGGTGTCCGCACTGTGGCGGCTGGCGTTTGCCCGTGTGCCGGCGGCGGATGAAAAGGCGCGCGCGCAATCTCTTCCGTTGCAACAGCTAGCTCTGGTGGTCTTCAATATGAATGAGTTCCTCTATGTCGATTAACGGTAACCGTCGAGATTTCTTGTGCAACAGCGCGCTTGGCTTTGGCGGGCTCGCGGCGTCGACCATACTTCCCGCGGCGTCGGTCAATCCGTTCGCCGCCAAGCCGAAGCACTTCGAGTCGAAAGGCAAGAGTGTCATCTTTCTGTTCATGCACGGCGGGCCGAGTCATCTCGACACCTTCGACCCGAAGCCGCTGTTGAGCAAGCTGCATGGCCAACCGGTGCCGCCGAGCTTTGGCAGCGCGGATTTCCAGTTCACGCAGGTCGACAAAGCGCCGCTGATGGCCACGCCGCGCGTGTTCAAGAAGCGCGGGCAATCGGGCATCGAGATCTCCGATCTCTTCGAGAATCTCGCCGCGCATGCCGACGATCTCGCCGTAGTCCGCTCGTGTTATCACGACGGCTTCACCCACGTGACCGGTCAGACTTGGATGAACACCGGTTGGGGTCGCATCGGCCGCCCGAGCGTTGGATCGTGGGTCGTGTATGGGCTCGGCAACGAGAGCGAGAACCTGCCGGCGTTTGTCGTGATGCTCGACGGCGGCATCAAAGCCGGCTCGCCCGCATATGCGTCGGGATTTCTACCGGCGATGTATCAAGGCACCGTGCTGCGCAGCGACGGTCCGCCGATTCTCAACATCAATCGCCCCGCGGAGATCTCCGAAAACCAGCAGCGGCATTTGTTCGAAACGCTTCGGCATCTCAACGAACAACACCGCGAACAGCGCGCCGCCGATACCGAACTCGCGGCGCGCATGGCCAGCTACGAGCTCGCGTTCAAGATGCAGATGTCGGTGCCCGAAGTCGCGGACCTGTCGAAGGAAACCGAAGTGACGCGCAAGCTCTACGGCATAGGCGAGGCGCAAACAAACGAGTTCGGCACGCAATGCCTGATGGCCAGAAGGCTGGTGGAAAAGGGCGTCCGTTTCGTGCAGTTGTATTCGGGCGGAAGGAAGGGCGCCGAGGTCGGCTGGGATGGCCACAACGAATGCGACCAGAACCACGCATTCATGGCGAACAAAGTAGACCGGCCTATCGCGGGGCTGTTGACCGATTTGAAGTCACGTGGATTGCTGGATAGCACGGTCGTGTTGTGGGGCGGCGATTTCGGCCGCACGCCATTCACCGACGGCGCGGCCGGAGGCGGCGGCAGTCGCAACGGGCGCGATCATAATCCGTACGGCTTCACAGTGTGGATGGCGGGCGGCGGCATCAAGGGCGGCAAGGTGATCGGCACGACCGACGACATTGGCATGCGCGCCACGCAGGACAAGGTCTCGATGCACGATCTGCATGCAACGCTGCTGAGCCTGCTCGGCCTCGAACACACCAAGCTCACGTTTCCGTTTCAAGGCCGGGAATTCCGGCTCACCGATGTCGGAGGGCAGAACAACTTTTACCGGCGTTTGATTCAGGGTTAATCGTGATAGGGCCGTTTTGCCAGCTCCTCGAGCGACGGCGTTTCAACGCGCTGCGCGGGCGGAAGTTGCGTCAACGGGAAGCGTTTCCGCCACCCCTTTAGTTCGGTGAGCAGAGCGCCGCGCACAGCGGATTGTTGAGCCGCGACATTTCTCGATTCGCCGATGTCCGCGTCGAGATCGTAGAGTTCCATCTTCTCGAAAGACTCATCGGCAAAGAGCTTCCACCGCCCTTTGCGAACGGCGAGCGGCAGGCTCGATGCAACGCCGCGCTGCTGGGAACGGAACTCGAAGAACAGCGTTCGGTTCTCCAGCTTCGCGCCGCGAGTAGCGGCGGCGATGAGATCGACACCGCCATCGAGATCGAGTTTCGATTTCGGCTTCGCGCCTGTCGCCGCGAGCACCGTGGGAAAAACGTCGAGCATGCTGGCGACGGCGTGCGACACGCGGCCCGCGGGCACTCGCGCGGGGAGGCGCATGAGAAACGGCACACGAATGCCGCCCTCCCAAAGCTGCGTCTTCATGCCGCGCAACGGGTACGCCGCGCCGCGCGAATACGCGAAGCTGTGCGCTTCGGGGCCGTTGTCGCTTGTGAAGATCACCAGCGTGTTCGAAGCGATTCCCTTCTCTTCCAGCTTGGTCAGGATCTGGCCTACGGCGCGATCGATATCGGTCACCGTCTGGAAGTAGGTCTGCTCTTCCTTGCTCCAGTGCGGATAGGTCTTGGCTTGATTGTCGAGTGGCGACAGCGGTTCGTGCGGCGCGTTCAGCCAAAGGTTGAGGAAGAACGGCCCGCGTCCGGCGCGGGCGTCGATGACATCCAGCGCCTCCTTCGCCTGAACCTCGGTCACGTGGCCCTGATGAACCACCGGGCGTTCTTTGCCGCGGACCATCTCGGGGTTCATCGATCGCGCGTATCGGATCCAACCCGAACTCGGACGGCCGCCGAAATGCCCGAAGAAGTGATCAAACCCTTGATCGAACGGGTGCGGCGCTTGGGGCGGTTCGCCGAGATGCCACTTGCCGACATGGGCGGTGTAGTAGCCATTGTCATGGAGCACTTCGGCGAGCGTGATCGCGCTTTCGGGCAGCATGTAGCGGCGCGTCGTCTCCGGGCCGTCGGCGTGGTGGATGCCGAAGCGCTGTTGATATTGGCCCGTGATCAACGCGGTGCGCGAAGGCGTGCAGACGGGCGAGGTGGTGTGAAAGTCGGTGAAGCGCGTGGATTCGGCGGCGAGGCGATCGAGGTTCGGCGTCTGAATCGTACGATTGCCGTAGCAGCCAAGATCGGCGTAGCCAAGGTCGTCACAAAGAATCAACACGACGTTGGCGGGAGGCGCCTGGGCTGCGGCGGCCATTAAGAAAGTTCGGCGGGTCACAGTCTATAGTGATATTCTCGGAGGCCATGGCGCAAGCGGCGCAGCGCGGGTTGGCGGCGATCGGTCCGGCAATATTGCTGACGGCCACCAGCGTCGGCGCGGGCGATATCTTGACGGGAAGCCTTGCCGGCGCCGAAGCGGGATTGGCGGTGCTGTGGGCGGTGCCCGCCGGAATCACGCTGAAGTGGACGCTCACCGAAGGAATCGCGCGGTGGCAGATGGCGACGGGTTCGACCCTCCTGGAAGGCTGGATCGCGCGGCTCGGCGGTTGGATTCAATGGGTCTTCTTTCCGTATCTCTTGCTGTTCACGCTGGTCACGAGTGGCATGCTGGCCTCGGCGTGCGGCGTCGCGGGCGCGGCGTTGATTCCGCT
>VFZW01000222.1 GCA_016871055.1 Acidobacteriota bacterium | reverse complement strand
CCCGCCCGGCGCGGGATAGGAGTCGACAACGCTGAGTGTTTGCATGTCGATCTTGGAAATGGTGTTTTCGGCCCGGTTCGATAGAAATGCGTGCCGGCCGTCGCCGAAGGGAACGAAGTTGTGCGCGCCTTTGCCGGTGATGATTTTCTTGACCCGCGAGCGTGTGCGCCAATCGACCACGTCTACGAAATTTTCGCCCAGAATTCCGATGAGCAAATACTTGCCGTCGGGAGTAAGCAAGATGCCGGCGGGTTGCTTGCCGATGGGGAGTTTCCACGCCACGGTGCGAGAGGCAAGGTCGATGGCCGCGAGTTCGTTGGTGTCCTGAAGGGTCACGAACACCAGCTTCGAATCGGGCGAGAAGGCAAGGTGCGATGGCGCTTTCGGGAGAGGGATGCGCTTCAAGACTGAGAAGTTCGTGGGGTCGTAGAGATCGACGCGGTCCAATCGCAGCGAGGCGGATACGAAGTATTTGCGATCCGGAGAATAGGCGATCTGGTAGGGATCGGAGATGTTCTTTATCTTGTTTTTTACTTCGCCGGTTGATCGGTCGAGGAAAACCAGATCGTTGGAAGCGGCGTTGGCGACGATTAAGAAATTGTCGTCTGGAGTCGCCATCAAATGGTGCGGCTCCTTGCCGATGGCGAAGCGGCGGGTTTCTTTGTAGGCTGCGGTGTCGATGACGGAGACGGTTTCGTCGCCGGAATTGAGCACAATCGCGAGTTTGGCCGACAGCGAAGGGAAGGAAAGAGCTGCCAGCAGCCCGTAACAAAAGTAACGCATCTTGTTTTGGAGGACGCCAAGCGCCCTCAAGTCCAACGTAGCAGAAAAGGGCCCGAGCCACTAGCTGTTCCCATCAGGAGGTCGTCGGTAAAGTAACATAGAAGACATGTCGTTCCGGGCAATCAGGGGAGGAATGCTGCTTGCGTCCGCGCTATGGTTTGCGGATGATGCCTTCGGCGAACCCGCACCCAGTCAGATCTGCGTAAACGACGCGCGGTGCAATGCGGTGCGTAATTTCTTCCTCAGCCACAAGAGTCCGCTCGCGCCAAAAGCGGAACTTTTTATCTCGGTGGCGGACAGGCACGGTTTGGACTGGCGGTTGCTGCCGAGTCTTTCGATGGTCGAGTCGAGTGGCGGCAAAGCCGGCAAACGAAACAACGTCTTCGGCTGGAATTCCGGCAAGGCCGCTTTCAAGACTGTCGACGCCGGGATCGAGTTTGTCGGCCGGAGGCTGGGAACGTCGAAACTCTACGCCGGGTCGACCATGGATAAGTTGCGTCGCTACAATCCGGCGCGAACCCTCTATCCGCCGAAGGTCATCAAGTTCATGCGGCAAATCTCCGATGATCCGGTCGAATAGGCTGACGACTCCGGCCGCGTTTTCGCGCACTGAAGTATATGCGCTACTTGTTGTTCGCCACAGCCGTATTGGCCGCCGACCCGATGCTCTTTCCTAACCGGGAGGGCAGCAAAATCGGATTTATCGATCGGTCCGGCGAAGTTATCGTCTCTCCAAGATTCGATAGCACCGGCGAATTTTCCGAGGGCCTAGCTCGGGTTTCGACGGGCAGCGTTTCGGGCTATATCGATGCCGCTGGGAAGATGCGCATCGAGCCTCGTTATACCGTGGCGCCGGAATTTGTCGACGACCGCGCTATCGTCATGACCGAGGACGGAAAGTACTCCATCATCGATCGCACCGGGCGAACAATTGCGTCGATTCCATACCGCCCGTTGGGCAGATTTCACCAAGGGCTTTGCAAGATGCAGCGCCCGCGCGGCGAGAAGACGCCTGTCGCCTACGGCTATTTCGATCGAAACGGAAGAACCGTTATCGAACCGCAGTTCATCAACGCCGGCGATTTTTCCGACGGTCCCGACGCGCTCGCGATTGTGATCAAAGATCACGCGTTCTACTACATCGATCGCTCCGGCAGAGCGGTGCTGAAGCTCTCCATCGACGGCAACGACCGCGCGCCCGCGTTCAAAGACGGCCTGGTGAAGTGGAAGGAAGACGGCTGGTGGGGGTATCGCGACGCAAAAGGCGAGTGGGCGATTAAGCCGCAGTTCGACTACGCGGCGGACTTCGCGGACGGTCCGGCGCAAGTGACGCTGAAGGGCCAGACGAACTGGATCAACACACGGGGGGAGCGGCAAGAACCGCCGAAATTTCAGAAGGTCGCGCCGCTCGCCGAAGGCTTCGCCGTGATTCGCGACAACAGCCGGCTTGGCTACCTCAATGAATTTGGCCGGCCCGCGTTCGAACTGCCGATGCTGCAGACGGCCTATTCGTTTTCCGGCGGCCTGGTGCGCGTGAAGATGGACGGCAAGTTCGGATTTATCGACACCAAGGGCAACTGGGCACTCAAGCCGCAGTACTCGGATGCATCGGATTTCAAGGGCGGTCTGGCGCGTGTGATGTTCGCCGAAGGCAACTGGGGGCACATCGACGCTACCGGCAAGAGAGTGTGGGAGTCGGCGAAGACGACCCGTTTGTAGGTCCGTCGGCTTTGTGTTCGGAGTTCTCCAATAGTCGACTTTGGCGTCTGCGGGTGCCCGCTGGATCTGATCGTTGTCGGCGCGCGCGCGGCGAGTAATCGTGATAGGCTTCGGTCGATGAACCGGAGAGAGCTTGGACTGGCGCTGGCCGCGGCGGTGAAACCGATCGCGGAGAAAACCGTTGTGCTGACATTCGACGACGCGGTGAAGTCGCATCGGACGATCGTTGGTCCATTGCTCAAAGAACTCGGCTTTCGCGCAACGTTTTTCGTGACGCATCGCTGGATGGACGATGCCGAGCATTTTCTTTCGTGGAAAGACGCCGCCGAATTGCATGAGATGGGTTTCGAAATCGGCAATCACTCGTGGACGCATGCGAACTTCTCCACGCCGCGCGCGGCCGCGCGGTTGGCCGGCGAACTGGCGCTGGTCGAATATGAACTTGGGCGTGTAAAGGTTCCGAAACCCGTGAGTTTCGCATGGTCCGGAAATGGGTTCGGGCCCGAGTCGGTTGCGGTGTTGAAAGAACATGGCATCCGTTACGCACGGCGCGGCGCGCAGCCGGAAGCGGAGTATGGACGCATGGTCGTCGGCCCCGCGTTCGAGCCCTCGAAGCATCACAGGCTGTTGATTCCGACAACGGGCGACGCGTACCCGGACTGGACGTTCGAACATTTCTTGAAGGTCCTGTCACAAGCGCGTGCGGGACAAATTGTCGTGCTGCAGTTCCACGGCGTGCCCGATGTCGTTCATCCGTGGGTGCACACGCCGCCGGTCGCGTTCCGCCGGTACATGGAGTACTTGAAGTCTAATGGGTACACGACGCTGGCGTTGCGTGATCTCGGCGATTACATCGGCGGCGATCCAGACGACGCCACGTTGCGCGCCCGCTATCCGCAGCCGAAGGACGGCAAACTCGCGCTGCCGGTGGAGGTGGAATCGACCCGCACGGAGTTACCGTATTGGCGCGGCGTGATGAAGGATCATGGCTTTTCCGCGCAAGAAGCCGCGGGCGTCACGGGCCTTTCAGAAAGCGGCTCCGCGACGTTGGCGAAAGGGCTCGCACTGCGTCCGTATCCGGGCGGACGGCATCCGCGCATCGGTTTTCTCGAAGGCATGGTGAGTCCGATGCGAGGCACGAAGGCGTCGGTGTTTTTGCCATGGCCCGATTCCGGTTACGTTGTGATCGATGTCCCAGAAGCTGTGTTCGCGAATGGCAAGTTGCATTTCCTTGGACACACGCACATTCCGACGAAGTGGGACGAGAAGAATGTGGTTATTCCAAATCATGATTGGGTGCGCGGCGAAGATGGCTCGTTGCGGTCGGAGTGGGCGCTGCCGGATAACGTTGCGGTTGGCGCGACTGTTCGGCTGAACGACGGCGCAGTTGAAATGGAGTGCTGGGTGCGCAACGGATCAGACCAGCCGCTGAAGAACATTCGCGCTCAAGTGTGCGTGATGTTGAGTCGGGCGGCCGGGTTCAACACGCAGTCGAACGTCAACAAAGAGCTAGGCAAGACCACCGCGACGGTGCGTAGCGGCGCGCGTTGGATCGCGACCGAATGGGACGACGTGCAGCGCGTGTGGGGCAACGAGCGCTGCCCGTGCATGCACTCCGATCCAAAGTTCCCCGATTGCGCTCCCGGCGAAACGGTGCGCCGCAACGGCCGGCTATGGTTCGGCGGCGCGTAGCGCGACCTGTGGGTCGATTGGTGTTATGCCTTTGCCAACCAAGGGACACGGCCGAGCAATTGCGCGCGTCGATCGAGATAGAACTTGCTCTGGACAAACCTGGTCTTCGCGACTGAAAGCGAGATCATGAGCGCGATCACCGAGAGCGCCAGCAGCGCCGTGTCGAGGAGCGGCATCTTCTCTTTGAACGGTTCGG
Source organism: Acidobacteriota bacterium (assembly GCA_016871055.1). Taxonomy (GTDB): domain Bacteria; phylum Acidobacteriota; class Terriglobia; order Bryobacterales; family Bryobacteraceae. The sequence goes on along the minus strand of VFZW01000222.1, from coordinate 7,201 downwards.
CCCACCGGCCGTAAACGAGTTCGATGTGCACCCAATAGATTAAAAGCGAAGTCTGGCCGAGTTGGCGGGAAACGGAAAAACGCGGACCGTGGCCTGCGCCGGCGCGGACGCGCGGCACCCATTCATTCCAGAAAAATCCAAACGCGACGACCATCAGAATGACACCGAATTTGATGGCGGCCAGACACGGACTGTCGAGCCAGAACTCGGAGTGCGGATAAATGTTGTACGGGAGATTGGAGATGTATTGGCCCATGAAGGCCAGTGCGAAGCCGGCCCAGCCGCCCCATTGCATGAGCTGCTCGCGGCCCTCACTAGTGACGGACCGAAATACCGTGCCGCAGGCCATGCCGCCGGCGACGAACGCCCCCCATGGAAACAGCGCGAAGGCGGCGTAGTCCGGCGCGATGTAAGCGCGGAAGAGGCTCTCGGGCGCCGCGGCTTTCCAATCGCTGACAAACGGTGCGCCGAAGGCAATGATCGCGGCGATCGCGAACGCGCCGCGAATCCGCCCGAGCCGTCTGCATGCCGCCACCGGCGCAAGCATGACGCAAGCTGCGGCCATGCAATTCAAAATGTCGACGCGCAAGATGTCCTGCCACGGAGAATTCGGCCAGTAGAAGGCGAACATTTGTAAGCGGAAGAGGATGGCGAGGCTGCCGAGAAAAGCGGCGCGGCGCAGCGCGGCCATCGTGCGCTGCATCGGCGTGGCGTCCTTCTGCTCACGTGAGTCGATCAGAAACGCAAGCGTGACACCGCTGAGAAACAGAAAAACCGCGGGTGCAACACCGCCGGGGAACTGCGACATCATATAGACGCCCGTGTCGCGGAGATCCTTGTGCGTGAGGCTTTCCCACACGTGGCCTTGCAGCATCACGAGTGTCGCGGCGCCGCGCGTCCAATCGATGAAACCGAGGCGGTCCGGCTTGACGGGCTGCGTAGCTTGCTCAGTCACGATATTGTATTTCTTGATGATAACCAGACGCGGAGCACTCGGCGGATTGATGGCACAAACGGTGGGGGGCGAACGCATCTGCGACATCCACCAGCATTCGCCGTATTCGGGGCGCACCGATGCGGAGATGATCGCGCATCAGGAGCGCATGGGTATTACGAAGACGATTCTTCTTCCGGCCGGCGCGCGCTATGGACTAGCCGCGGGCGCGGGCGGCAACGATATCTGCGTGGCGATCGCGCGGAAGCATCCGGGGAAGTTTGTGTTCTTTGCCAATGAGGGGCCGTCGCCCGATAACACGCGGCAGGTATTGGAGAAGTATCTGAAGATGGGCGCCATCGGGATCGGCGAGCAAAAGTTCCCAGTCGACGCCGATTCCGAGCACGTGCACCTTGTCGCGCAAATCGCGCGCGACTACAAAGTGCCCGTGCTGTTGCACTTCGAACACAATACATACAACATTGCGTTCCAGCGGTTCTACCGAATACTGGAAAAGTACTCGACGGTCAACTTCATCGGTCACGCGCAGACATTCTGGGGCAACATCGACAAAGACCTGCAGCAGGAAGTGCTGTACCCCAAAACGAAAGTCACCCGCGGCGGATGGACCGACCGGTATCTCTCCGACTACCCGAACATGTTCGGCGATATGTCGGCGGGGTCCGGCTTGAACGCGCTGTTACGCGATGAACAGCACGCTATCGGGTTTCTTGAACGGCATCAGAACAAGCTGCTCTACGGGTCCGATTGCAACGACCCGATTGGACACGGCGACCGGTGCAGCGGATCGAAGCAGATTGAGACGATCCGTCGCTTGAGCCCGCACCCTTCGGTGGCGCGGAAGATTCTCTGGGAGAACTCCGCGAAGTTGTTTCGCTTCTAGCCGCGGCCCACGAGCGGCATCGCCGTGGCCATCACCGTCATCGTGAGGACATTCGCATCCAGCGGAAGACTCGCCATGTAAAGCACGGCGTCGGCGACGTGCTGCACGTTCATGCGCGGTTCGGCTTTCAGCGAGCCATCGGCTTGCGGTACACCCGCTGTCATCCGCTGCGTCATGTCCGTGGCGGCGTTGCCAATGTCGATTTGCCCGGCGGCGATGCCGTGCGGCCGGCCATCAAGCGCGAGTGATTTCGTCAAACCAGTGATGGCGTGCTTTGTTGCCGTGTAGGGCGCCGAGTTCGGCCGCGGCGTTTGCGCGGAGATGGATCCGTTGTTGATGATACGGCCGCCCTTGGGGTCTTGCTTCTTCATCAAACGGAACGCCGCGCGCGCACACAGAAACGCGCCGGTCAAATTCACACCGACGACCTTGTTCCATTCGGCGACCGGAAGTTCGTCGATGGGCAGGCCCGGCGCGGTTGTGCCGGCGTTGTTGAGCAAAACATCGAGACGTCCGAATGTCTTTTCGATCGTAGCGAAGAGGGCGTCAACGGCTTCTTCGTTCGACACGTCGGCCGGAATGACGAGCATTCGCTCCTTGCCGGCGGCGGTGGCCTCAAGTTCGCTCTGGCGGCGGCCGGTGACGATGACCGTGTGGCCGTTGGCGTGAAGGGTGGTGGCGGCGGCGCGACCGATGCCGGAGCCTGCTCCGGTGACTAGCGTGATGGGCATGTTAGTTGGGGTTCTTTACGATTGAATCGTACTCTGCTTTGGACAGCCGCTTCATCGCGCCGTGGCGGATCGTGATGATTTGGACCAACGACGTTTTCTTGTTGATCTCGAACAGTACTCGATAGACATCCGCGTTGCGCCCAAACAAGAGTTGTCGAATCGGATGACGGAGGGAGTTTGCCTCGACTGCAAGCTTGCAACGTTCCGGCAATCTTGAAAGACTCGCAATGGTGTTCTCGAACCGGTCAAACCATCGGGCTGCCTGGATGTCTTCGAACGCATTGATGGCGATATAGCACCGGTTCAAATCCGCGAACGCCTCTTTCGAGAACTCAACGCGGTATTCCATGTTTCTTGCGAACCTTAGCGAAGGCCTCCTTCGCGGGGATGGTTCTTCCGTTCGCGATGTCGTCCAAACCTCGGCGGATTGCGTCTTCGGTGTCCACTCGCTCCGCGAGATCCACGAGGCGTTGATAGCTCTCCGGGTCTTGCAAAACGAGTTCTGGTTTACCTCTAACCGTCAGAAAGACGGGTCGCTTGTTCTTCTGCAACTGCTTCAGCACCGCGGCCGACTGTCGCCGAAATGTCGTGAGCGACTGAATGTCCTTGGTGATGTCGATGGGAGAAGCCATGATTATTGATAGCACCTTTTTCGGTGCTATCGTACGATGTCGCGCATGACATTGCCGTGGACATCAGTAAGCCGAAAATCACGGCCGCCGAAACGAAACGTGAGCTTGGTGTGGTCGATGCCGAGCTGGTTGAGGATCGTCGCATGCAGGTCGTGCACTGTCGAGATTTTGTCGATCGCCCGGTATCCATACTCATCGGTTTCGCCGTAGGTCACGCCGCCCTTGATGCCTCCTCCGGCCATCCAAAGCGAAAAGCCGAACGGGTTGTGATCGCGGCCGTCGGATCCCTGAACAAACGGCGCGCGGCCGAATTCGCCACTCCACAATACGAGCGTCCGGTCGAGCATGCCGAGCGATTTCAGGTCTTTGACCAGCGCCATGATCGGCTGATCGACGTGGACTGCGTTCTTCTCGTGATTCATCTTTAACTGTCCATGCTGATCCCACGAGTTGCCGCCGCCGCCCACGCCTTTGGGTGGGACGATCGTCAACTCGATGAACCGCACGCCGCGTTCGACCAACCGCCTTGCCAACAAGCACTGCCGTGCGTAGGCCGCCTTTCCTGGATTCGGATCGTCGACGCCGTAGAGTTTCTTCGTCGCTTCTGTTTCGCCGGTGATATCGCACAGTTCCGGTACCGCTGCCTGCATACGATACGCCGTCTCATAGTTCTTGATGGCCGCTTCGACTTGCGGATGATTGCCCGTTTCCCTGGTGAAACTCTGATCCATCTTTTCGATGAATCGCAGCCGCTTCTGTTGCAACGAGTCCGCTTCCTTGGGCTTGATGTCTTGCAACGGTTCGGCGCGGTCGGGATGTATGAACGACGCCTGATGAACGGCCGGCAAGAAGCCGCTTCCATAGACGTTGATGCCGCCAAGCGGGATCTCGCCGCTCGAAAGCACAACGAAGCCGGGCAGGTTCTTCGAGCCGCTGCCCAGGCCGTAAGTCGTCCACGCGCCGAGGCTTGGGAATCCTGTGAATGGCTGCCCGGCGTGGTAATAGAAATTGGCTTGTGCGTGCTCCATGAACTTCACCGTCATAGAACGGATGACGGCGATGTCGTCGACAATTTCGCCCATGCGCGGAAAGAGATCGCTCACGGGAATGCCACTCTTGCCGTACCGTTTGAAGGCCCATGGACTCGGCATGATGTTGCCGTTCTGGTTAAACATCGTGCGTTCGATGGGGAAGGGCATTGGCTTGCCGGCGTCCATGTCGAGGCGCGGTTTAGGATCGAAAGAGTCGATGTGCGAAACACCGCCGGACATGAAGGCGAAAATGACCGCGTCGGCCTTCGGCGTATGATGGGGGGCGGCGTTCAGCAATTCTTCGAGAGCGAGAAGCCCGAAGCCGGTCGACTTGCGTGCGAGAAAATCTCGTCGGGTCATTGGATGTAGATGAACTCCTTGAGATTGAGAAGCGACTGTGCGACGTCTCGCCAAACCTTCACGTCGTCGCGCGAGACCTTGTGTTCGGCGGCGATCTCTTCGGCGAGTAGATTCGCTTGGGTGACCTCGGCTTGCGTCGGCGCGCGGTAAAAGGCTGCCTGAAACACTTGGGGTATGCGATCGTCCACCGGTAGTTTTACGATGTTCGCGGCCCAGTGCTCACACTGTTGGATCACGAATGGGCTGTTCAGCATCGCGAGCGACTGCGCGGGCACATTGGTCATGTCGCGCTCGCCGCGTGTTGACGCGGGGATCGGGAAGTCGAAGACTTCGAGGAAGGGATTCGTCGCATTGCGCCGGACCTCAAGGTAGACGCTGCGGCGGCCCTTACCGTCGAGCGGACCTTTCGGCCGGTCGCCCTTGGTCGAGCCGGTATCGTGCGTGTAGTAGACGTCGACGCCTGGGCCATACATTTCGTTGCGCAGTTGGCCGGAGAGGCTCAGGATTGTGTCGCGAATCGCTTCGGCTTCGAGCCGTTTGACGGGCATGTGTTGGAGGAGGCGGTTCGCGGGCTCCTTTGACAACGCCTCTGCGCTGGGCTGCGAACTGCGTTGATAGGCGCTGGTGAGGACGAGCTTTCGAATCGTCTTTTTGATCGAGTAACCGTCGCTGATCAGTTCGCGGGCCAATGTGTCGAGCAGATCGGCGTGCGAAGGCCGGTCGCCGAGCAGTCCGAAGTTGTCGACCGTGGCGACGATCCCCTTGCCGAATAACTTGGACCAGATGCGATTGACGAAGACGCGCGCGGTCAACGGGTTTGAATCAGCGACGATGGCGTTGGCGAGTTCGAGCCGCGCCGACTTTGCGTCTGCGAACGCCGGACCATTGAGCGCGGAAAGAAATCGATGAGGGACCGGATCGCTGGGTGACTTGATATTGCCTCGCACCAGCAGCGGTTGCGGCGGTCCTGCCTCTTCGACGACGCCGGGCGCGCGGCGGAGGACGGGCAGTTCCGCTTCGAGCCGCGCGTACTCGGCGCGCAACTCGCTCTGGCCCGGTTGCATCAAGGCGGAGAGCCATACGGCCTGCTCGTTCGTGAGTGTGTTGTTGCGCCATGCTTCGATCGCGGCGTTGACGTACGCGGCGTTACGGAACGCCGCGGTGTCCTTCACTTCATCGGCGGGCGGCGTTTTCGTGTTGTGAAACGCAACGGCTTGCACGCCGAACCAGGACCGCCCGTTGCGATCAGGCTTCGGACTGTTCTTTGCCGGGGCGACGAAAAAGTGCGTGGCGTCGTCTTGCGTGGCGAGCTCGATGTAGGCCGTAAAGCCCTTCCAGAACTCCGTCTTGATGGTGTGCCACGCGAGTTCAGGATTGGTGAGCGACACACGGAGGTTGTAAATGCCGCCGCGCGGCACGGCGTAGTTTTCAACGATGATCTGCGCGAATGCGTTGTTGCCGCCGGAGGCTTTGATGCTGATGTAATCGGTGTCGATCTTGAAGCGCGGCGATGCGAGGACGGCGGCGTGCTTGTCCGTGATCGTGTTGGAATAGGCGCCTTGCTGATGAATCGCCGTATCGAAGTGTTCTCCCGGCTTTGTGACGACAACACTTCCGTGCGAGATCCAGTTCTCGAAGCTCTCGGTTTTGGGGGTGACGCTGATTTGAGCGGGCAGCTTCGCGCCGGCCCAGTTGGCCGACTTGAGCTGGTCGATCCACTCTTGTTTGATCTTCGTCTTCAGTGTTCGTAGCTTTGACGAGTCCGGCTGAATGTCGATGTTTCGCTGTGTGGGGCGCGCGTTCGCCAAGATGCCGAACAGCGCGTAGTAGTCGCGCTGGCTGATCGCATCGAACTTGTGATCATGGCAGCGCGCGCAGGAAACCGTCAGACCTTGAAACGCCTTCGAGAGAACGTCGACCTGATTGTCGACCCACTTTACGCGGTCTTCCCAGGGGTCGACGGGCTGGAAGCCGTGTTCGACAAAGCGGTAGAAAGCGGTGCCGATAATCGATTCGTTGGTGCGCGTGGCGGAGTCGATGCGGGGCTTCGCAAGTAGATCGCCGGCGATGTGTTCGCGCACTAGTTGGTTGTAAGGCACGTCGCCGTTGAGAGCGCGGATTAGATAGTCGCGATAGCGCCAGGCTTCGGGAACATCGGGGTCGCCCTCCGAACCGTGCGACTCCGAATAGCGAACGAGATCCATCCAATGACGCGCCCAGCGTTCGCCGAACTGCGGCTTGGCGAGGTAGAAGTCGACTTGTGCCGCGTAGTCGTTCGGCGCGTTCGGATCAGGCGGAAGACCGGTGAGATCGAAGGCCAGCCTCCGGTGAAGCGTGTTCGCGTTGGCGCGCGGCGCGGGGGTGAGGGATTCCTTTGATAGCCGCTCGTTCAGCAGTTGATCGACAGTTCTATTCGCATGCGGACGAAGTGGCTGCCATGCCCAGTGCGTGTCGCGGCGTTTGGCCAAATCGAAGTTCTGGCCGGACAAAGCGAGTGCGATGAGGGCGACGGTCGCGCTGCGGCTGAGCATGCCGAGGTAATCTTAACACAGAGATAGAACCTTTACGGAAATGATTTGGTTGTGGCGGTCACGAGTGACCTGATGAGC
>VFZW01000221.1 GCA_016871055.1 Acidobacteriota bacterium | reverse complement strand
AGCGGGTCCAGTCTTCCATCGTGCGTAAGTAGTCATCCATGCCGTGCTGGCGGAGGAGCCAGTTGCGCTGGCTGGCGTGGGCGGCGAGCATGTCGCGTTTGGTGTCGAGGTAACCGTCGATGTTGACGCCGAAATCCGGTTGCACGGGCTTGCCGTCGCGGTCGGTGCCTTCGACCGAATCCATGTAGTAGAGATGCGGGATCTTGTCGAGGGGCTTCGCTGGGCCGGTCGCATAGTTGGGCGCCGATACCGCGAAGCACGCATCGCGCACGAGCGCCGAAGTCGCTTCGTGATCGCAGTGGTAGTCCGTCGGCGCCGACGTCAGGACGATGTCGGGAATTACGCTTCGGATGAGTTCGACCACGCGGCGGCGCGAGGGATCATCGCTGAATATGGCCAGATCGCGGAACTCGGCGCAGATGTAACTTGCTCCGATGATCGCGGCGGCATCGGCGGCTTCCTGGCGGCGGATGGCGGCGATCTCTTCGGCGTTATGCTCGGCCGAGCCGCAGTCGCCGGGCGTCATCGTCACGATGGTAATGCGATGGCCCTTCGACGCGAGCATGGCCAACGTCCCGCCGGCGAGGATCTCGGCATCGTCGGGATGGGCGTGAATGGAAAGAATGTGCGTCCTCATGATTCGTGTTGTTTGATCTCTTCGAGGAGAATGTCCGTCCGGCGCTTGGCGTGAATCGTGGCGGCTTCGATGGCCGAGATCAGCATCGAACGCAGGCCGTGGCGTTCGAGCTCGTGGATCGCCGCGATCGTTGTGCCTCCGGGCGTGATCACCTGGTCGCGCAGAATCGCCGGATGCAGCTTCGATTCCTTGGCGTGTTTGGCGGCGCCGAGGACCGTTTGTTCGGAGAGACGCAGCGACACTTCGCGAGAGAGGCCCATCTTCATGCCGGCGGCCATCATCGCTTCGATCACCATGTAGATGTAGGCCGGGCCGGAGCCGGACAGCGCGGTGACGGCGTCCATCTGCTCCTCGTCGACGAAGGCGACTACGCCGGTGGCCTCGAAGACGCTGCGCACGATGTCGCGATGGGCGGGCGTGGCGGCGGCGTTGTTGCAGATGCCGATGGCGCCTTCCTCAATGACGACGGGAATGTTCGGCATCACGCGGAAGACGGGCATGCAGCAGGCGGCGGCGTCCTCGACAACCTGGATCGGCAGCGCGGCGGCGAGCGAGATCAGGATCTGGCCGTCGTGCAAGACGTCGCGAATTTCGCGAACGACTTTGGGGACTGTCCCGGGCTTAACGGCGAGGATGATGATATCGGCTGTCTTCGATGCTTCCGCGTTGTCGCCCGCGGTGGCGACGATCGAGAAACGCGCGGCGACATCGGCGGCACGCTCGGAGCTACGCGCGGTGGCGCGCATGTCGGCGGGATGGGCCACGCCCGCCTTTAGGATTCCGCCAATTAGCGCCGAACCCATGTTGCCCGCGCCGAGCACTGCAATTTTCATGATCTTTCATGATGCCAAAAGAAAACCGGGAGGCGCTTGCGGCGGCTCCCGGTTCATCAAGCACGGCTTGCGGGCCGTTCGGAGGAACTGGTTAGATATGCGGGTCGATAAGGCCTTGCAGGTCGGCCTTCGAGGTCGCGCCAACTTTGGTGGCAACGACCTGCCCGCCCTTGAAGACGAGGACCGTCGGAATGCCGAGGACGCCGTAGCGCATCGCAGCGCCGCCGTTCTCGTCGACGTTGAGCTTGCCGATCTTGACGCGGCCGTTATAGTCGTCGGCGAGTGCATCGATGGTCGGCGACATCATGCGGCAAGGGCCGCACCACTCGGCCCAAAAGTCGACGACAACCGGTTTGTCGGACTGCAGGACTTCGGTGTCCCAGGCGCCGTCGGTGAAAGTGAGTGTGTTTTGTCCAGCCATGTTTTTTGATTTGCTCCATCTATATAGATGCGGCGGGCGCGGGAAAGATTCAACCTCGGAGAACGTGTTCGTAAAGCGCGCCGTAGGTGGCGGCGGAGCGGTCCCACGAGAAATCTTTTGCCATTCCGAACTGCATGCGGCGGATCCAGGCGTCACGGTCTTTCCAACACTCCAGCGCGTATCGAATGGTAGCCAGCAGCGCTTGGGGCGAGTACTCGCCGAACTTGAATCCGGTCGTTTCCTCAATGGTATCATCGAGCCCGCCAGTGGCACGCACAATGGGCGGGGCGCCGTACTTGAGCGAGTAGATTTGATTGAGGCCGCACGGCTCGTAGCGGCTGGGCATCAGGAACATGTCGGAGCCAGCTTCGATGAGATGCGCAAGCGGGTTGTTATAGCCGTGCCAGACGCGGATGTTGCCGTGGTGGCGCGTGGCGAGGTCGTGGAAGATCCACTCCTGATGCTGCTCGCCGGAGCCGAGGGCCAGCAGCGTCGCACCGGAGGCGGCGAGTTCGTCGCCGATGGGATGCAACAAATCGAAGCCCTTTTGCTCCGCGAAGCGGGAGACGATGCCGATGATGGGGCGCTGCCAAACGGAGTCGTCGAAACCGAACGCTTCCAGCAGCGCCTTGCGGCAGATCGCTTTGCCGGCCAGGTCGTCAGGCGTATAGTTGGCGGGGAGATGGCGATCGGTGGCGGGGTTCCAGTCGGCGTAATCGACGCCATTGAGAATGCCGGCAAGATGACTGCTCCGTTGGCGCAGAAGGCCGTCAAGACCGAAGCCGTGTTCGAGAGTCTGGATTTCGTGGGCGTAGGTGGGGCTGACGGTGGTGACGAAATCGGCGGAGACGATGCCGCCTTTCATGAGGTTGAGATCGCCGTGATACTCGACGCCCCCGGGCGTGAAGAGATAGTCGGAGATGCCGAGTTCGTGGCGGGCTTCGGCGCCGAAGCGGCCCTGATAGCCGAGGTTGTGAATGGTGAAGACGTGCTTGACGTGGGCGAGGGCGGGATCGGCGGCGAACCAACTCTTGGCATAAAGCGGAACAAGCGCGGCCTGCCAGTCGTGAGAGTGGATGATGTCGGGCTTGACGATGTGGCGAGCGATGCCGAGAGCGGCGAGCGAGAAGACGGCGAAGCGGAGGTGATTGTCGCCATAATCGGAACCGTAAGAGGAATAGATGCCTTCGCGATCGAAGAACCAGGGCGCTTCGACGAAGTACAAGGCCACTCCGTCCTTATCAAGTTTCCAGATCGACGTGTGATGTTCGAAGTTGTTGATCCAGACGGAGAGGTCATCCCAGATGCGCTCGATGCCTTCGGGGTGCAGACCGCGGTATTTGGGGAGCACGACGGAGGCTTCGATGCCGTGGCGAGAGAGAGCTCCGGGGAGAGCTCCAAGCACATCGGCGAGGCCGCCGGATTTTGCAAAGGGAGCGGCTTCGCTCGACACCATCATCACTTTTGTCATCGCTTCCTCATGATACCCATGGCGATGGCCGGTAAGAGTAACGATCCGAAGAAGGCGGCGAGGAACGAATTCGCCGACATCGCGAACGCGCCGATTGCGGCATAGAGAATCGCCACGCCGGCGTTGGCGAGCGCGGTGAACTTGAAGAAGCGCTTCGTCTCCATTCGAGACGCGCCCGCGAATACGGCGGCGGCTTCGGCGAGCACGGGCACGGCGCGTGTGAGGACGATGGTCCAGTCACCGTATTTTTGCCAGAGAATTTCGAGGCGTTGTTTCTCGTTTTCCTTGAGGAGCTTTGCGCCCGCGGGGCGGCCCGCGTAGTAACCGCCGAGGCAACCGAGTGTGAGGCCGGTGAAGTTAGCAAGGGCGCCGGCGGCGAAGCCGAGCAGCGCTCCGGACGTGGTGGCGAGAAGGCTGGATGGAATGGGCAGAACGATGTCGGCTGCGAGTAGAGCGGCGATGGCGGGGGCGATCCACCACGCGGTTTTGTGGCCGGTGATGAGGGCGGTTGCGAAGGCCGTCATCGCGTCTTCCCAGAGGAGGAATGGGATGAGGATGAGGGCTAGAAGAGCGGCTGCGAGCAGCGCGAGACGCATGGGGTTAGGATAGCGTTATGATCGGAGTGGAGACTTCTCGATGGCAAACGCAGAATCGGTGATTGCGGAATTCAAGAACTTTTTAGCCAGTGAGTTGGCCCCAGATGAAATCGCGGCGTTTCATCTTTCGCCGAAATCGCAGAAGTATGTTGCGGGCCTCCTGCACAAGAACAATGCTGGGACGATTACTGAAGCGGAACTCGCCGAACTGGACCGGTTCCTCGAACTTGAATACGAGTGCCGCGCGGTAAAACTCAGCGCGCGGCAGGCGCTGGCAAAGGCTGGGTGAAGATTAGTTTGACACTGCGCCGCCTCGTTGAGGGCCGCGCGGATGGCCGTTGTGAATACTGCCTCGTTCATCGCGCCGATGTCGGAACCGTTCACGAAGTGGATCACGTTCGAAGCGTCAAGCACGGCGGAAAGGCGACGAAAGACAACTTGGCCTACTCGTGCTTTGAGTGCAATCGATTCAAAGGCAGCGATCTCGGGTCGGTCGACATCGATGGAGAGTTCTTCTTGTTCTACAATCCTCGCCGCGACGACTGGAACGATCACTCCCGGATTGTTGGAGCACGCATCAAGGCGCTGACGCCAACCGGCGAAGTGACGGTCCGAATTCTCCAACTGAATTCGTCTCGCCGCGTGCGTAACCGCTCGCGTCTTCAGGATCTCGGCGCCTATCCGAAATGAGCAATGTCTTTGAACCGTGACCCGGCCCGCGTGAACTCTCGCGTATCCTAAATCAAATGAAGCTCCCCGCTCCGGTGCCGCCCGATGAGTTGCGCGCGGTTGCGCTCGCGACAATCCGCAAGGCCAAGTTTCCGATGATGGCGACGATATCGGGTGATCAGCCGCGCGTGCGGCCGGTCTCGCCGGTGCGGACGCGCGACTTCACGATTTTCGTTGCATCAATGCGGTCGTCGGGCAAGACGGCGGAGCTTGAGTCGAACCCGCGCGTTGAGCTTTGCTACATGACCGACGACCACGATCAATTGCGCATCACGGGTCATACGATTCCGGTGACCGATCGCGAAACGCGGGAGTCGATCTGGTCCGAAAATCCGCTGCTGCGCGCGTATCTCGGCTCGATCGATAATCCGGAGTTTCAACTCTACGCCGTCGAGCCGGAGCGCGTGCGGTTTATGCGCGAGTGGGCGCTCGACTATCAAGAAGTACCGCTGACATAGATGCGACGCGCAACTGAAGTCTATTTCGCCTTCGACGAACTCGGGACCACCTGGGCGCGCGAAATCGCGGCGGGTTTCACGACGTTTCTGACGATGGCCTACATCATCTTCGTCAATCCGTCGATCCTCGCCGATGCCGGAATGCCCGTGGCGGCGGTGATGACGGCGACGTGTTTATCGGCCGGATTCGCGAGCATCCTGATGGGCGCGGTGGCGCGGTATCCGGTTGCGATGGCGCCTGGCATGGGGCTGAACGCGTACTTCACCTACGGCGTGGTGAACGACATGGGCGTTTCGTGGCAAGTGGCGCTGGGCGCGGTGTTTCTTTCGGGCGTGTTGTTCCTGATGTTGACGGCGCTGGGTGTCCGGCGGTGGCTCGTCGAATCGATTCCTCGGCCGCTCTATGCGGCGGTAGCGGCGGGCATCGGACTGTTTATCGCGCTGATTGGGATGAAGAACGCAGGCCTTGTGGTGGCGAGTCCGGCGACGGCGTTGACCCTCGGCAACTTGCGCACGCCCGCGGTGGCGCTGGCGGCAGTTACGTTGCTGGTGACGGCGGCGCTGATGGTGCGCGGCGTGCGCGCGGCGATCTTGATCGGCATTGTCGGCGCGTTGATTGGGGCGAATGTTATCGGCCTCGCACAGGGCGGCGGCGCGGCGGTGGCGGCGCCATTGTGGATGCATCTCGACATCGCCGGCGCTCTGCGATTGAGCTTGGTGGAGATTGTGTTTGCGTTCTTGTTCGTCGATCTGTTCGACAACCTAGGCACGCTGCTCGCTGTCGCGCAGCGCGCGAAGTTGATCGGCGCGGATGGCTCGATTCCACGTATCAATCGAATTCTGGCGGCGGATTCGGTGGCGACGATGGCGGGCTCGCTGCTGGGCACGTCGACCGTAGTGAGCTACATCGAAAGCGCGGCGGGCGTGGCGGCGGGCGGGCGATCGGGCGTCGTGGCGATCGTGACTGGCTTGTTGTTTGTCGCGAGCATCTTCGTGACGCCGCTGGTTGGCGCGATCCCCGCAGCGGCCACCGCGCCCGCGCTGATTCTTGTCGGCGTGCTGATGATGTCGCATGCGGCGGCGATCGACTGGGACGACTTGAGCCACGCGATTCCGGCGTTTCTGACGATGGTCGCGATCCCGTACACGTTCAGCATTGCGAACGGATTGGCGCTGGGGTTCATTGCGTACACGGTGTTGAAGGTGCTGTCGGGGCGCGGGCGCGAAGTGTCGTGGTTTGTGTATGTGCTGAGCGTCGTGCTGCTGGCGCGGTACTTCTACCTCGGTTCGGGATAGGATATTACTCGTGCGACTCCTCCTGCTGCTTACGATGTACACCGCCCTTGGCGCGGCCGAATGGAAAATCGTTTCCGTGAAAAAAATTTGGAGCGAGCCGGCGCACGCGGCGTTCGGCGATCTGATTCGCTGGAACGACCGCTGGTACGCGGTGTGCCGCGAGGGCAAGGGTCATGCGCCATCGAAGGGCAAGCCGGACGATGGCGTGCTGCGCGTTTTGGCGTCGAAGGACGGCGAGACGTGGACGTCGCAAGCGCTGATTGCCGAAGCGGGCGTGGATCTGCGCGATCCGCATCTGTCGATTACACCGTCGAATCAGTTGATGATCATCGCGGGCGGATCGTATTACCCCGACGGCGTGTACAAAACGCGGCAGAGCCGGTCGTTCTTTTCAAAAGACGGGAGGGCGTGGTCGAAGCCGAATCCGGTGGTCGAAGATGGGCACTGGCTGTGGCGCGTGGTGTGGCACGAGGGGCGCGCGTGGGGCGTTTCGAAGTATGGATCGTACTCGACGGAGTTGAAGGAGAATCCGCGCAAGCAACGGTTGGTATCGAGCAAGTACGGCATTCATTGGGAGACCGTCGCGGAGATGAATGTGCCGGGTGGCGATGAGACGACGATTCGATTTCTGCGCGATGGACGCATTGGCGCGTTGATGCGCCGCACCTGGGACGACGGCAATATCGCGTGGATGGGGCTGAGCGCGCCGCCGTACAAGGAGTGGAAGTGGACGCCGTCGGGGCATTTCATCGGCGGGCCGAATTTCCTGCCGCTACCGAACGGACTGTCGATCGCGGGCGGGCGGCTGTATGAGAACGGCGACCGCGCGAAGGCGTACACGGCGATCGCGGAGATCCACGATGGGCAGTTCACGCCGAAGCTGCGGCTTCCGTCGAACGGCGATTCCAGCTACCCTGGATTTGTATGGCACAACGGCCAAGTGTGGACTCTGTACTACTCGAGTCACGAGGGGAAAACGTCGCTTTACCTGGCGCGGCTGCAGATCCGGCAGTAGTCCGCCGAGGGCTGCGACTGGAGTACGCGACGCTGAGTTACAACGTCGTCGAAGCCGTAGTAGCGCTGGCGTCGGGCGCGGCGGCGAGTTCGGTGGCGTTGATCGGCTTTGGCATCGACAGCATTTTGGAACTGAGCTCGGGGCTGATTATGGTGTGGCGATTGGGCAATTCCAATCATGAGTCCGAGCGGCGCGCGCAGAAGTTGATTGCGCTGTCGTTCTTTGGCTTGGGTGCATGGCTATTGGGAAAATCCCTGCATAGTTTGTGGGCGCTCGAGGTGCCTGAGGAGAGTTGGACTGGCATTGCGTTGGCTGTGGCGTCGCTGCTGGTCATGCCGCTGCTGGCGCGTGCGAAGCGGCGCGTCGGCAACACGCTCGGCAGCGCGGCGATGGTGGCAGATTCGAAGCAGACGGAGTTGTGCGCGTATCTATCGGCGATCCTTCTGGCCGGTCTTGCGCTGAACGCGGCGTTCGGATGGTGGTGGGCCGACGCGCTGGCGGGCCTGGTGATGGCGCCCATCGTTTTTCGCGAAGGCAGGCAGGCGTGGCGCGGCGAGGGCTGTTGCGGTACGTGCCATTAAGCTACTATTTGAGGGATGAAACGTCTCGGTTTGCTGGCCGCCTGCGTGATTTCCTATTGCACCGTCGTGTTCGCCGACGGGAAACTGCTTTCGATTGCCGATGTATTGAATTGGAAGCAGCTGCAGTCCGCCGTTGTGTCGGGCGATGGCGCGTGGTTCGCCTATCACGCGGCGCCCAATGAAGGCGACGCGGAACTCGTACTGCGCAATTTGAAGGACGGAAAGGAAACGCGGTTCCCCGTTGGCGTCGCGCCGGCCGGCCCTCCGCCGTTCCTTACGGTGGCCGCGCCTTCGTCGATCCGTTTCTCAGAGGACTCGAAGTGGCTTGCGTTCGCGGTGTTTCCGAAGGTGGCCGAGGCGAAGAAGGCTAAGAGGGAGAAAAAAACAGTCGCGCAACAAAATGGTTTTGGTCGAACTGGCGACGGCGGCCAAGACCGAGTTCGAACAGATCCGTCGGTTCTCGTTCGCGGGCGAGCGCGGCGGTTGGATCGCGATGCACCGCTACACTCCCGAAGGGCAGAAGACAAAGGGTTCCGATCTGATCTTGCGCGAGCTGTCGAGCGGCGATGAATTGAACACGGGCAATGTCGCCGAGTTCGCGTTCGACAAGAAAGGCAACTGGATGGCGTTCGCCATCGACGCGGCCGAAATGGCGGCCAACGGCGTGCAACTTCGCAACATGTCGACCGGCGCGGTGATGCCGCTCGACAGCGGAAAAGCGTCGTATCAGAGCTTGACATGGACGGAAAACGGCGATGGTCTCGCAGTCTTGCGCGGCGTGGAGGACAAGGCCTTCGAAGACAAGTTGTGCGACGTGGTCGGCTTTAAGAATTTGTCTGCCAGCGCAAAGCCGGAGAAGTTCGTCTTCGATCTCAAGACCGAACGCAACGCGCCGCCAAACATGACGATGAGCCCGAATCGCGCGCCGTTCTGGACGAAGAGCCTGAGCGCGATCGTCTTCGGCATCCACGAGGTGAAGACGAAGAAAGAAAAGAAGGGGGCGAGGAAAAGAAAGGCCCGCCCGCGCCGCCAGCCGCCGATGAGAAGGAACGCGCCGATCTGGTTCTCTGGCACTGGCTCGATTCGCGTTTGCAGCCGATGCAGAAAGTGCAGCAGGAGTCGGACAAGAACTTCAGCTTCACGTCGATTTACCACGTGGCTGAGAAGCGTTTCGTGCGGCTGGCCGACGAAACTTTGCGCACGGTGAGCGTGCCCGAGCCGCATACGGTCGCGATCGGAACCGACGATCGGCCGTACGAGTTGAACGCCAATTTGAACGGCCAGCGATTCCGCGATATCTACACCGTGAATCTGAACGACGGCAGCCGGAAGCTCGCACTGCAGAAGGCGCGCTGGTACAACGGGCCGTCGCCCGACGCGAAATATCTGGCCTATTACGAAGACGGGCATCACTGGGTCTATGACGTGGCCACGGGCGAAAAGAAGAATCTGTCGGCGAACGTCAAGGCCACGAGCTTTGTAGACACGACCGACGACCACAACGTGCTGAAACCGCCCGCGCGGACAATTGGATGGTCGAGCGATAGCCGCGGGTTTCTGGTGACGGATCAGTGAGACGTGTGGCGCCTCGGGGTCGACGGCAAGGCCGTGAATTTGACCGGCACCGGAAAGAAGGAAAAGATCAGCTATCGGACGCGCTTCCGGCTCGATCCTGAAGAAAAAGGCGTCGATCTGGCGAAGCCGCAGTATTTTACGACGTATGGCGAATGGAACAAGAAGGGCGGGATCGCGCGGATCGATCGAGGGACCAAGCAGGCGTCGGCGCTGTTGTGGTCCGATCACTCGTACAACGGATTGATGAAGGCGAAGCACGCCGATGTGTATTTGTATCGGCGCGAGAGCAACGAGGAGTTTCCCGACTACCTGTCTGGCGATGCGAACCTGGCGAGTGCGGCCAAAGTGACGGCGGCCAATCCGCAGCAGAAGGAGTTTGCGTGGTCGTCCGGCGTGCGGTTGATCGACTATACGTCGGACGAGGGCGATAAGCTACAGGGGGCGTTGTACTTGCCGGCGAACTACGAGCCGGGCAAAAATATCCGACGGTCGTCTTCATTTACGAAAAGCTATCCCAGGGCTTGAACCGCTACGAAGCGCCGTCGTTGCGCGCGTTCGTGCGCAGTCAATACACCAATCGCGGCTACGCCGTGTTCACGCCGGACATCGTCTACAAGTTGAATGATCCGGGGATGTCGTCGCTGTGGTGCGTGGTCCCGGCAGTGAAGGCGGCGATAGCGAAGGGCGTTGTCGACGCGGACAAGGTCGGCTTGCATGGGCACTCGTGGGGCGGTTATCAGACCGCGTTCCTGGTGACGCAGACGAACATCTTCAAGACGGCCATCGCTGGCGCGCCTCTGACTGACTTGATCAGCATGTACAGCTCGATCTTCTGGAATAGCGGCTCGACGAATCAGCCCATTTTCGAAAGCAGCCAAGGGCGCTTCACCAGCGGGTATCACGACAACCTCGACGCCTACATTCGCAACTCACCGGTGTTCCATGCGTCGAAAGTACAGACGCCGTTGATGATCCTGCGCAACGATAAAGACGGCGCGGTCGATTTCACGCAAGGCATCGAATACTACAACACGCTGCGGCGCCTAAAAAAGCCGGTGATCATGTTGCAATACACGGGGGAGAATCACGGACTGCGCGTGCCCGCAAACATGAAGGACTACCAGGTTCGCATGGCCGAGTACTTCGATCATCATTTGAAGGGCGCACCCGCGCCGTCATGGATGACCGAAGGCGTGCCGCTGATCAAAGTGAAAGAACACCTCGATTCGCGTGAAGCGCTTGTCGCGCCGGCGAAGTCCGCCGAAAGCAAGTAGCTCGGTTGGCGGAAAACCCCAATCCCGGCTGCGCGCGTCTCCACGTGGGCCGAAGCCGGGGCGCGGTTTGAGTCCGAAGGCATCCGCGCCCCACGTCGGACGCGATTACTAGTCCTGGAACCAGGGGATGCACTCGCATTGCTGCGTTTCTTCATTGGTTCTGCACAGCCACAGCAGGCCGTCCGGGCCGGTCGTGGGCTCGACGGATCGGGTTCGCGGAAATCCCGCGCCGAGCCCGAGTTCGGTAGCGCCCACGCGCGAGAATCGGTCATAAAAAGACAGCGCGTTGGGATCGGAAGTGAAGCATCTGCCGTTTTCGCAGGTTCTCACGCTCAACGGCATGCCCGGTGTAAGCGTCAGTTGCAGTTCCTTCGCGGAGCACGACGCTCCCGCGCTGGGTGTCGTGATCTTGAGAATCGGGGATAAGGTTCTGGTGTTGATCAGGTACGACTGTAGTTTTGTTCTGGCGGCGAAGCCCGCAAGACTGCAGGCTGCAATCGCGAATAGCAATGGAATACGTCTCGACATGTTTTCTCCTTTTGTTAACCCGAACTTCCCCTTGGCAAAACGGGGCAATCGACACACTCCAAACGAGTTAGACGAAGAGGAGGGTGTGCGGCGCTGGGAACAAAGTGTTAGGGTGTGACGCCGAGGAGGTGAAAAGCGCGGAGTTGAACGGGGGTAGGCGAGGCAAGCATTTGGAAGGACTGGTCGCGCATGCGAACCTGATTTTGAGTCAGCGTGGCGAGATCGGCAAGGAG
>VFZW01000220.1 GCA_016871055.1 Acidobacteriota bacterium | reverse complement strand
CTTAAAGGACGGGCGGTCTCGGAGTGCTCCATCCACTGACGCAGACGGCGGTTTTGCGAGAGGGAAAGGAAGAGGTTCTTGAGCATGGGAGCCCGGCAGGTTCACAGGGTAGCATGGGGTTCCCTTACCGCCCCACCGCCGCTAGCAACTTCCGCGCAATCCCCTTGCCGCGCTGCAATCCCTCGTCGTAGACCCGCCGCTGCTCTGGCTTCGTCAGCTGCCCGCCTCTATACAAGCGTTCCAATCCGCGCCCAACCACCCACGTCCCGGCGTACGAGATCGCCGCCTTGCCGATCACGCCGCCGCCGAACGGAATCTTCGACACCAACTCGCGCGCGATCGCCCGCCAGCCAAACGCGCCCGCGATGACGCTGGCGATCTTCGTCTTCTGCTCGCGATAGCCGACCGGCCGGTCATGCGCGCCCGCTAGCAAGAAAGCCATCCGCAACTGATTCATGGTCAGGAAGGCCGTGTCGCTGGCGAACTCGCTCACCGCGTAGGGCAGACTCAGAAAGCTCGGTATCAGATTCGGCAGCGAGGTCGTTACCGAGAACACCAGGTTCTCATTGCAGATCGATGTCACGATTTTCTCGGTTACATACGGCCGGAACGCAACGAACTGCCGGCTTAGCGCCAGTCCCAGCTCATCGTGTTTTTCTAGTACTTCCGCCACCGTCCGCGCGGGATCGCCGCGATAGAACGTGAACGCATGCTCCGGCTTGGGCAGTCCTTCCTCCCACAATTCGAGGTCGAGCCGCGCCGGCGGCGTCGGCATGTCCGGCAACTGCGGTCCCAGCGGATGCACCAGCGCGGCCAACTGCTGCCGCTTCGCCTCGCTGATCTCCACCGGCGCGAGCCAGAACCACATCTCGTTCAGGCGTGCCTCGGTTGTCGCCATCAGTCCGACCGAAACGGAGCGCCCCGACATGCGCCGTACATCTTCCGGGTTCACCGATTTGATCGTTTTGCCAATTGTCTGAAGGAATGTATTGACCATGAATCACTCGCCGGGCCGCTCGGCTCCACGATACCGGAACAGAACGCGCAGCTTATGGCGCCATTCTAACCCGATGCCGATACGCTCCACCGAAATATTGGATGAGAAGAAGCGCAGAATCGTTTCGGTTGTCGGATGAAAACCCAGCGCCGGCGCGGTCAAAATCAAACGCGGCGCGTCCCTCCGCAACTCCACGCCCGGAAAATATCCCTTCGCGGCGAAGTCGCCCTGCGCCGCGTGATGGGCGATCCGCATCCAATAATCAAGCGCCTGCAACGGCAGGTGAATGTCCTCGCTCGTTTTGATTTCGATCACAGCCAGCCGCCCGGCCTGATCAACCGCCAGCAGGTCGGCGATCGCATGGTCTACGCCCGCAATCGAAGTTACCTGCGCATAGACCGGCTGCTTCACCAATGTCGCGTCGAAGTTCTCCAGCTGCTCGCGAATCACCAGTTCGAGCAACGCCTCTTCGCCGACAATCGACGATCGCCGCTCCGCCTGCGCCGCCGGCAACAGTTCCGTATTCAAGTTTCCCCAATCCGCCGGGTCCTCCTCGCGAAGCGCGCCATCGCGCGAATAGGTAAACAGCCGGAACGTCGAGTTCGTCAAATAACGCATCCGCAGCGCCGTGACCGTCAGCGCTTCCGGCGGAACGAAAATCGCCAGCGTTTCGATCGCCGCCGACGGCTCGCGCCGCCGCAAGTAGTCGAGCCAGATCAGCCCGTGTGTCAGCACACGCGACGGATGCGACTCCCCTGCGCCGATCACCGCGATGCCCGCCGCGCCGCGCCGCAGCAGCGCGCGCGGATAGTTCGCCGAGAGCGAATGCTCAAGGTCCAGATCCGCCGAAAGGTCCGTCAGCTTCCAACCGGGAAACGACTTGGCGATATAGACCCGCATCGCCTCGCGCAACACATGTCGGCTCGCCTGCTTCTGCAAGGTCTCCGACTGCGGCCGCGCCGCGTCGTACAGCACAATGGTCCCCGTCTTGCCGCCGAACTTTTCAACGGTCAACGTCAATCGCCCGCGCTTCGCCTCCGCCACGCCGCCGATCTTGCGATGCA
Organism: Acidobacteriota bacterium; assembly: GCA_016871055.1. Classification (GTDB taxonomy): domain Bacteria; phylum Acidobacteriota; class Terriglobia; order Bryobacterales; family Bryobacteraceae. The sequence goes on along the minus strand of VFZW01000220.1, from coordinate 9,611 downwards.
ACTGCGCCTCGTTGTTCCACGCCGAAACCTGCACCGCCGCGGCGCGGACTTCGAACGAGTAACTGCCGGCCGCGAGCGCGATCGGCGCCTGTCCAGGCTCTTGCAAAACGGGTGATTGCGCGGCGGCGAGAAAGGCTTCGATCGCGGCCATCGTATCGGCGGGAGAACTCCGCGCGGCCCGTACGGCGGGGCGTGACAACGCTCCAATTATAGAATGAAGTCTCATGAGTCTTTCCGATCGCATCGACGCCGTGCGGGAACGCATCGCCCGCGCCGCGCAATCGGCCGGCCGCGATCCGCGTGAGATCACGCTGCTCGCCGTCACCAAGGTCTTTCCCGTCGACGCGCTTCTGGAGGCCTATTCATGCGGCTTGCGTGAGTTCGGCGAGAACTACGTGCAGGAGTTCGAAGGCAAGTTCCCGCGCGTCGCCGCGCTCGAAGGCGCTCGGTTTCATCTGATCGGCCACCTGCAATCGAACAAGTCCCGGAAAGCCGCTGAACTATTCCACGTCGTCCAAACGGTCGATTCGGTCAAGCTCGCCCGCCGCCTTCACGAAGCCGGTTTTCGCGGCGAAGCGTTCGTCGAAGTGAAGCTGTCCGAGGAAGAGTCCAAACACGGCGCCGCGCCCGAAGAGATCGGGGCGATCCTGGAACAATCCCCGCTGCCCCTGACAGGCCTGATGACCATGCCGCCGTGGTCGGATGACCCAGAAGTCGCCCGCCCCTATTTCCGCCGCCTAAAACAACTCGCCGACAGACACGGTCTCAACCAGCTCTCGATGGGCATGTCCCACGACCTCGAAGTCGCCATACAGGAAGGCGCGACGGTCGTTCGAGTCGGCACGGCACTGTTCGGCTCGCGAAAGGCGCTGCTTTGACCGTTGGCTTCTTCTCTCCGCTCCCTCCCATCAAAAGCGGTGTCGCCGACTACGCCGCCGCGCTCCTATCCGCCCTTCCAGGCGCGACGAGAGTGAGCGCCGATGGCGACATCAACCTCTACCATCTCGGCAACAACCAACTTCACCGGGAGATCTTCGAGCGCGCGATGGCGCGGCCCGGCGTCGTCGTCCTGCACGACGCCGTCATGCACCACTTCTATCTCGGTTCGATGACCCGCGCCGATTACCTCAACGCCTTCACCGCCAACTACGGCGCGTGGCATCGCGGCATGGCCGAACAACTCTGGGAGCAACGTCCGCGCTCGGCCTCCGATGAGCGCTACTTCCGCTGGCCCATGCTCAAAGCCATCGCATCGACGGCGCGCGCCGTCATCGTACACACCGAAGCCGCGCGCCAGGCTGTGTTGAAGGAAGCGCCATCTGCGCAAGTGGAAGTAATCCCGCACCTGCCCCTGCCCGCCTTGCCGCCGGACGCCGTCGAAGTCGAACGCTGGCGGCATGCGCGCGGTATATTGCCCTCGCACACCTTGTTTGGTCTCATGGGTTTCCTCCGCGAATCGAAGCGTGTGCAGACCGTCCTGCGCGCCTTTCAGAAACTCGCCGCGCACCGCCAGGACATCCACCTCTTAGTCGCCGGCGAAATCGGATCGTTCGACCTCGCCCGCGCTATCGCGCCTCTCCTCGTTCACGCGCGGATACACCAGGTTGAGCACGCCCCCGAGCAGCAGTTGCAACTCTTGGCGTCGGCCTGCGATGTCGGCGTGAACCTGCGCTATCCCAGCGCGAACGAAAGCTCCGGTATGACCGCCCGCTGGACGCGGCTAAGCCGCCCGGTGCTTGTCACCGAGTCCGACGACATACCCGAGGCCGCCTGTCCGCGTGTTCCCGCCGGACCCGCCGAACAGGAAACCCTCGAAGCGTTCATGCTCTGGCTCGCCGACTCCCCCGTGCGCCGCCGCGAATGTGGACGCCTAGCCGCCGAGTGGGCCGCTAATCAACCCTCGCTGGAAGCGGTCGCCCAGCGTTACTGGCGTGTACTGGAGCAGTGTAGATCGTGAAGTTCCCGAACTTCGACGCCGCCTGATACCGCGCCCCGACAAACTCCTCCAGATGCTTTAACCGCAGTTTTGCCGGATCGGCCGCGGGCCACACGCGCATGTACTCCTTCAACGGCGTATCCAGGAACACGATCTTCGCCGGCGGCGAGCGCTCCATATCCGCCGAAGCCACCCTCTCATCGCGTTCGGTGCGAAACCCGGGCATCAGATAACAGAACCGGGAAACGTTCTGCGCGCGCGTCAGAAAGTAGACGACCGGTATATACGGAAACGCAAAGACCTTTTCGCCGGGCTTGATATTCGCCGTTAGGAATTTCGTTAACTCCGCTGTCTCGCGATCGGTCCGGATCACGCCCACCGGCGTATCCACTTCAACCAGACTCAACCGCTGTACCACCGCGAACAGAAGAAACAAACAGGCTACGATGCCGACGGGCACTACCGCCCAACGCGCCCTCTGCAAGTAGGAAGCCGCGATCGGATAGAACAGAGGAACGGCGAAAATCAGATGCCCGATGTCGTAGCGCGGCGACACGCCGATCAACATCGACACACCGCAAATCAGAAAGTAGACGTGGTTCCGATCGCGCTTGGCCAGCGCCAGAATCCCCGCCAGCGGCGGCAGCCACGCCGAGATCGTCAGCCCAAAAACAAGCAAGGCACGCAGGGCAATTTCAAAACCCGCGGCGTCTTCAAACAACGCTGGGTAACCGCCCACAATCGACCCATACGGCATCCGGTTGATGTCGGAGTAGTTCGACTTCGCCCAAAGCAGTCCTTCGACGAACCCTTGTAATCCTCCAGTCGCCAACAACGCAGCCACTCCTGTGCACGCCCCGATCACGCCGCCCGCGATGACTCGCCACGGACTCTGCCCAATCACCCATGCCGCGCCAACCGCCGCCGCCGCCGTAATCGCAAATACCGGAGTCGCCCAGACCGATAGCGCCAGCAAGCCGCCGCCAAGCAACGGCCGCCATCGCCAGATCGCGACTATGCCGAGAATCGCATAGGTGTTGGCGTCCCAGCGGTGATTGTTCGTCATCATCTGCGGGTCCGACGCCGAGAACACCAGAAACGCGAACGCGCCGATCGCAGCCGAGGTCTTGTCGGCCAGCCGCAGCGTCACGGCGTAGATCGCCGTCGTCAGCGCCGCGTTCTGCACCGCCAGGATGAAATGCGATGTTTTCAGCGAGATGCCAAACAGCTTAAACATCACCGCCAGCAGCCAGTACGACGCCGATCCGGTCAGACCGAACAGATCTTTGTAGAGCACCGCCCCCTCGGCGATCCGCGCGGCATGCGAAAGGAAAATGTCTTCGTCGTTAATGAACACCAGCCGGTCGGCGGCCAGCCACCATACAAACGCAAGGCTGAGAGCGAATACCAGCGCGAAAGGGCGCAATCCGGCCATGCCCGTCTATCGGCCGCTTTGTTGCGCCGGTTTAGTGCGGTATGTTATGTTGAAACATCAACACCTTCTGAGTTTCTTCCGAAGGTTTCCTCCTCTCATCCAAAATGGAAGCAACGCTCCAAGCGCTCGGGGAAATTGTCCTTAAAGGTCTCCCGACGTTTTTCCTCCTGGTCTTTCTCCACTTCTACCTGAAGAAGGTGTACTTCGGACCGTTGACCGAAGTGATGGCCAAGCGTTACGAAGCCACAGCCGGCGCGAAGAAGCAGGCCCAGTCGGCGATCGCCCGCGCCGAAGCGAAGGCCAGGGAGTACGAGGAAGCCATAAAAAACGCCCGCACCGAGGTCTACCACGAAAACGAATCGTTGCGAAAGAAGTGGCGCGACGAACAAACCCTACAGTTGGGCGAGGCCAAAGCCAAAGCCGATTCGATGGTCGCCGTTGCGAAAGCGGAACTGGCCGCCGAGGTCCGTGGCGCGCAAGATTCCCTCCGCGCCGAAAGCGAGCGTCTCGCCGAACAGATCTGCTCATCCGTCCTTCGGAGGAGCGCCTAGATGAATCGTCTTCTGATCGCTCTGATCTTCGCACTCGCTTCGATCGCCCAGGAACACGGCGCCGCCGAACATAAGCAAGCCGAGCACGGCAAGGAAGCGTCTCACGAAGAAGGTCCTTCCATGACCCTCAAGTGGGCCAACTTCGCCATCCTCGCTGCCGGTCTCGCCTATCTAATGGCTAAGAACGCCCCGGCCTTCTTCGCCAGTCGCACGGCTGAGATTAAGAAGGGCCTGGAAGAAGGCGCCGCCATGCAGCGCGAGGCCAATGAGCGCACCGCCGCAATGGAAGCGCGCCTGAAGAACCTCGAAACCGAAATCGCCGAACTTCGCGCCAAGGCCAAGCAGGAGATCGCCGCCGAAGGCGAACGCGTCAAGAAGGAAACCGGCGTCGCGCTGACCAAGATCCAGGCCAACGCCGAAACCGAAATCGCCGCGGCCGGCAAAGCCGAGCGCGCCAAGCTGAAGGCCTACGCCGCCGGTATCGCCATCGACATCGCCGAAGAGCGGTTGCGCGGCGAGTTGAACCCCACCGCTGACTCCGGTCTCATTCGCAGTTTCCTGAAAGAGTTGAACTAACCGATGTCGCTCGCAGTCGCCTCCCGTTACGCTCGCGCCCTGGCCGATATCGTTAGCTCCGGCAAGCTGCAAGCCGATGCCGTGATCGAGCAACTCCGCGGCTTCCGCGCGTTGCAGACCGGTTCCACCGAACTCCGCAACATCCTGGTTTCCCCCGCGGTCCCGGTGCGCAAGAAGCTCGCCGCCGCCGGCCGGCTTGCCGATCAACTCGGTTTCGCGCCGGTGCTCAAGAATTTCTTAAACGTCGTCATCGGCCACGGCCGCATTGCGATGCTGGGAGAGATCCTGGTTTCGCTCGAAGCGCAGTTGGACGAACGGCGTGGTATCGTTCGCGCGGCGGTCACGTCGGCGCGGCCGTTGGAGTTGCCGCAGCGCAATGAAGTGGAAGCCGCGCTGGCCAAGGCAACGGGTAAGCGTGTGTTTGGTGAATACGCAGTCGACGAAACGCTGATCGGTGGTATGGTCGCGCGCGTCGGTTCGCGGGTTTATGACGGTTCGGTGCGCGGCCAATTGCAGGCCATGCGCGGCCGTCTGGTTCGTTCCTAGTCCAAAGTTTTTCGAGAGATAACGCACAGTATGGCTCAGATTCGGGCAGATGAGATCGCGCGAGTACTCCGCGAGGAAATTGAAAACTACGACCAGGCGGTAAACGTCTCCGAGACCGGGTCGGTCATTTCGGTCGGCGACGGTATCGCCCGTATTCACGGGTTGGAACTCGTCATGTCGGGCGAGTTGATTGAGTTTCCCGGCGGCGTCAGCGGCCTCGCTCTGAACCTCGAAGAGGATCAGGTCGGCGCCGTGTTGATGGGCGACTTCCAACACATCAAGGAAGGCGACGAGGTCAAACGCACCGGACGCATCATGTCGGTTCCCGCCGGCGATGCCCTCATCGGCCGCGTTGTCGACGCCATCGGCGCGCCGATCGACGGCAAAGGCCCCATCGCCGCCACGCAGTTCAATCCCATCGAGCGCCTCGCGCCCGGCGTTGTCGACCGCAGCCCCGTCAAAGAGCCGATGCAGACCGGCATCAAGGCCATCGACGGCATGATTCCGATCGGCCGCGGCCAGCGCGAACTGATCATCGGCGACCGCCAGACCGGCAAGACCGCCATCGCCCTCGACACGATCATCAATCAAAAGGGCGGCGACGTGATCTGTATCTACGTCGCCATCGGCCAGAAGCGCTCCACCGTCGCGCAGGTCGTGCAGACGCTGACCAACTACGGCGCGATGGACTACACCATCGTTGTCGCCGCTACCGCTTCCGATCCCGCCCCCATGCAGTACATCGCGCCCTACACCGGCTGCGCGATGGGCGAGTACTTCCGCGACATCGGCAAGCACGTACTCGTTATCTACGACGATCTCTCCAAGCACGCCGCCGCGTATCGCGAAATCTCCCTCCTCCTGCGCCGTCCTCCCGGACGCGAAGCGTTCCCCGGCGACGTGTTCTATTTGCACTCGCGCCTCCTGGAACGCGCCGCCAAGCTCAAGACCGGCGGCTCGCTCACCTCGCTGCCGTTCATCGAAACCCAGGCGGGCGACGTTTCGGCCTACATTCCGACCAATGTGATTTCGATCACCGACGGCCAGATCTTCCTCGAAGCCGATCTGTTCAACTCGAACATCCGTCCCGCCATCAACGTCGGTATCTCGGTCAGCCGCGTCGGCGGCGCCGCGCAGATCAAGGCCATGCGCCAGGTCGCCGGTTCGCTCCGTCTCGAACTCGCGCAGTATCGCGCGCTTGCCGCGTTCGCGCAGTTCGGCTCTGAACTCGACGCCGCCTCGCAGGCGCAGTTGAATCGCGGTCAACGCCTCACCGAATTGTTGAAGCAGCCGCAGTTCCAGCCGCTTCCGGTTGAGAAACAGGTGTTGATCGTCTACGCCGGCACCGCCGGTTTCACCGACGATCTGCCTGTCGATTCCTGCCGCCGCTTCGAGAACGAATTGTATCCGTTCATCGAGTCGGCCTATCCGAACCTGTTGCCCTCCATCCGCGAGAAGCGCGAGCTTTCGTCCGACCTCAAGGCCGATCTCGACAAAGCGCTCAAAGATTTCAAGGGCAGCTTCCAGGCGTAAGCCATGCCATCGCTCATCGATTTCCGCCGGCGCATCCGCTCGGTCAAGAACACGCAGCAGATCACCAAGGCCATGAAGATGGTCTCGGCCGCGAAACTGCGCCGCGCGCAGGACGCCGTTATCGCCGCGCGCCCGTTCGGCAACTCGCTGCGGGCCATGCTGGCCAATGTCGCCACCGCGTCCAAGGGCGCGGCTGTGAACGAGCAAAATCCCCTGCTCGCCGAACGCCCCGAAGAGCGTGTGCAGGTTATCGTCATCAGTTCCGACCGCGGTTTGGCCGGCGCCTTTTCGACCAACCTCAACAAGGCCGCGCAGAAGTTCTGCATCGAGGACAAAGCCGGCAGGAAGATCGAGATCGAAGCCGTCGGCAAGAAGGCGAAAGACTATTTCCGCCGCCGTAATTTCACGATCTCCGGCGAGATCTTCGGTGTCACCCGCGCGCCCAAGTATTCCCACGCCGCCGACATCGCCAAGAAGGTCATCGAGCGATATACGAAGGGTGAGATCGACTCGGTTTACGTCGCCTACAACGAGTTTAAGAGCGTGTCGACCCAGAAGCCGGACGTGATGCAAATCCTTCCCGTGCCGCTGCCGCAATCGGGCGATACCACCGGCTACATTTTTGAACAGCCCGTCGAGCAACTGCTCGAGACGCTGCTGCCGCGCTACGTTGAAGTCTTAATCTTCCGCGCGATTCTCGAATCCACCGCCGCCGAACATGCCGCCCGCATGACGGCCATGGACGCCGCTTCCTCGAACGCGGCGGACGTTATTGAAAAGCTGACCCTGTACATGAACCGCGTTCGTCAGGCCAGCATCACCCGCGAAATTATCGAAGTTGTGAGCGGCGCCTCGGCGCTTGAATAAGGAGTTCCTCTCTCGCATGTCCACCGATTCTGCACTCGTTGCCGGCAAAGTCATCCAGGTCGCCGGACCCGCCGTCGACGTTCAGTTTCCCGAAGGCGCCATCCCGCCCATCCGCACCGCCATCCGCATCACCTCGGAAGGCTTCGACGTTCCCACGCCGCTCGACGTGACGTGCGAAGTCGCCCAGCACATCGGTGAAAACCGCGTCCGAACGATCGCGCTCCAGCCGACCGAAGGTATGGTCCGCGGCATGTCCGCCGTCTCGCTCGGCAGGCCCGTGTCGGTGCCCGTCGGCCCGGAAACATTGGGCCGCGTGCTCAACGTCATCGGCGAGCCTGTCGACAACATGGGCCCGGTCAACGCCAAGAAGCACTACCCGATTCACCGCTCGGCGCCGTCGTTTGAAGAACAGGCTACTTCCCAGCAGATGCTCGAAACCGGCATCAAGGTCGTCGACCTCGTCGAGCCGTACCTCAAGGGCGGCAAGATCGGTCTGTTCGGCGGCGCGGGCGTCGGCAAAACCGTCGTCATCATGGAGCTGATCAACAACATCGCCATGCAGCACGGCGGCGTTTCGGTGTTCGCCGGCGTCGGCGAGCGCACCCGTGAAGGCAACGATCTCTGGCTCGAAATGCAGGAGTCCGGCGTCCTCGATCCGAAGGACTACACCAAGTCGAAAGTGGCGCTCATCTACGGCCAGATGACCGAGCCGCCCGGAGCCCGCCTCCGCGTCGGACTCACCGGCCTGACCGTCGCCGAGTACTTCCGCGACGAAGAGAATCAGGACGTGCTGCTGTTCGTCGATAACATCTTCCGCTTCACCCAGGCCGGTTCGGAAGTGTCGGCGCTGCTCGGCCGCATGCCGTCCGCCGTCGGTTACCAGCCCAACCTCGCCACCGAGATGGGCGAATTGCAGGAACGCATCACCTCGACCAAGAAGGGTTCGATTACGTCCGTGCAGGCCATCTACGTGCCCGCCGACGACTACACCGATCCCGCCCCCGCCACCGCCTTCGCCCACCTCGACGCGACAACGAACCTCTCCCGCGATATCGCCGCGCTCGGCATCTACCCGGCCGTCGATCCGCTCGCCTCGACCTCCCGTATTCTCGACCCGCAAGTCCTCGGCGCCGAGCACTACAACTGCGCCCAGCGCGTCAAGCAGATCCTGCAGCGTTATAAGGATCTCCAGGATATCATCGCGATTCTCGGTATCGACGAACTCTCCGAAGACGATAAATTGACCGTCGCGCGCGCTCGAAAAATCCAGCAGTTCCTATCGCAGCCCTTCCACGTTGCCGAGCAATTCACCGGTTACAAAGGCAAGTATGTGAAGCTCGCCGATACGATCAAAGGCTTCAACGAAATCTGCGACGGCAAGCACGACGACGTTCCGCAACAGGCGTTTTACATGGTCGGCACGATCGAGGAAGCGCTCGAAAAGGCCGAGACGCTCAAGAAGAACTAGCCCCATGGCCGCCACATTTGAGTTGGAAGTCGCAACCCCGGACAAGCTGCTCGTCAAAGAGCAGGTGACCGAAGCCAAGATCCCCGGACTCGAAGGGTACATCGGCGTGCTGCCCGAGCACGCGCCGCTGATCTCGGAGTTGGGAGTCGGCTTGTTGAGCTACAAAGTCGGCGGCAAAACGCACTCGGTGATCGTGTCGCACGGTTGGGTGGAAGTGCTCGGCGACCGTGCCCGCGTGCTCGCATCAACAGCCGAAAAGCCGGATCAAATCGACGCCAAGCGCGCCAAGGAAGCGCTCGACCGCGCCGAAAAACGCCTGCGCGAAGCCGGCGATTGGGACATCGCCCGCGCCCTCAAAGCCGCCGAACGCGCCCGTGTACGCATGGAAGCCGCAGCCAAAACCGGCCGGTAAGAGCTACTTGTTCATGCAGGGCAGTCGATGGATGTAGACGCCCATCGGTGAGTCGTCCGCAATGACCCTTTGCCCGGTCATTAGTTGCACACCACAGTCCTCATCTTCGGCTTGGGCCATTATCAATTTGGCGAGGTACTCCAGAGAGATCTTGTCGCCCTCAATAAGGACGTTCGGAGGACCGTCTTCACTCCCTTCGAGCACGTCGAATTTCAATTTGACCTTATGCCGGGAAAATAACGGGTAGACGTCGTCTGGTCGCACGCGGGCCGTCAGTCGCCGCCAAT
>VFZW01000219.1 GCA_016871055.1 Acidobacteriota bacterium | reverse complement strand
TACAAGCAGGCTGCCAAACAGCTTTGTGAACGTTTCCATCGGTCGCCAGTCTCCTGTTCTCGTCTTGACAACAAGATCATCCGACAGACGACCGATGGTTTCAACATTTCAAATGTGTTTGGCTAGGCTTTTCAAACGGATTCACGACGGGAACATCGAGGATCGTGACTGGCATTCCATGCGATGGTTCGCCGATCTATGTCACATTGTGGACCTCGCGGCCGGGACAGGGATTCACCACTTCGCCTCCCGTTGTTCGGTACGACGGCCCCACCAATTGCGGCGCCGATCCGCGCGCTGCGATCGCTTCGCCGGCGCCCGGACTGTCCTTTGTCGGCAATTCGGCCACGTTCTCCTGGGACGCCGTGGCGGGAGCCGTAAACTACACGCTCGAAGTCGGCAGTACTCTGGGTGGAAACAATTTCGCGGCGGGCCTGGTGAATGGAACATCGAAGACAGTCACGGGGCTGCCGTGCAACGGCAGTACCGTCTATGCGCGCCTTTGGACGCAGACTTCGGGTGGGAATCTGAGCCCGATCGACCATTACTATAAAGCGTCAAACAGCTGCAATCTACCAACGCAGGCTGTGATCGTATCGCCCGCACCGGGTTCGGTACTCCCATCCCAATCAGTCAACTTCACGTGGTCGAACGCTCTAAACGCACAAGACTACTGGTTGGACGTGGGTTCGGCGCTGGGACAAGGCAACTTCTCGGCGGGAGTCGTGGCTGGCAACTCAAAAGTCTCGCCGATCGGGTGCAACGGCACGCCGACAGTATTCGTCCGGTTATGGACACGGGTTGGCGGTGTCTGGCAAGCGCCCCTGGACTACCAATTCCTGCCGCCCGCATCGTGTACGGGGAGCGACCTCGGTCAGCTCACAACACCGGCTCCGGGAACAACGCTAGCGGGTTCGACCATCACATTCGCATGGTCGGCGGGAGCGGCGGCGCTCGACTACTGGCTCGATATCGGAACCGCCCAAGGCCAAGGCAATATTTTCGCTGGAGTTGTAGCGGGCACATCAAAACAAGTCAGCAACATCCCTTGCAACGGTCAAACCATCCACGCCCGTCTGTGGACCAGCACCTCGCTTGGCTATCAGACTCCGCGCGACTATACCTATACGGCCAACAACGGCAGCGGCGCCTGTTCGGACGGCCGCGCGCAGATGACGACTCCGGTTCCCGGTTCGGTGCTGACCTCCACGATTCAGACGTTTAACTGGTCCGCTGGGACAAGCGCGCAGGACTACTGGCTCGACATCGGCACCGCGCTTGGCCAAGGCAATATCTCCGCTGGCGTGGTTGCCGGCACGTCAAAGCAAGTCATGAACATCCCTTGCGGCAACGTGCCGATCTTCGCACGCCTGTGGACGCGCGTAGGCGGTGTTTGGCAGGTGCCATTCGACTATTCCTACACTTGCAATGGGTCGGATCCTCGCGGCCAGATTACGACGCCGACGCCCGGGTCGACGTTGACATCCTCAACGCAGACCTTCAATTGGAGCGCCGGACAGAACGCAACGGAATACTGGCTCGACGTGGGAACCGCGGCGGGATTGGGCAATGTCTCCGCGGGCGTGGTGGCCGGAACCTCGAAACAAGTGACCAACATTCCGTGCCTAAACACGCCGATCTTCGTGCGGTTGTGGACCAAAACCGCCGCGGGCTATCAGTCGCCCATCGACTACACCTACACCTGCAATGGCGGTGATCCTCGCGCCCAGTTAACCGCCCCATCGGCCGGTGGAACGCAGTTGCCAGGCACGACGACGACGTTCACTTGGACCGGCGGCGCTGGCGCTCAGGACTACTGGCTCGACGTCGGCACCGCGCAAGGCACCGGCGACATCACCAACGGTGTCGTAGCCGGAACGTCAAAACAAGTCACCGGCATTCCCAACGGCGCGGGCTCGACGATTTGGGTCCGATTGTGGACGCGAATCGCCGGCGTCTGGCAGACCCCAATCGACTATCCATTCGTCCGTCCGAATTAACGCATTTGCCGTTATGCTATTAGCGTGAGGATTTTTCTACTCGCGCTAACAGCGCTGGCTTTACAATCACAGCAACCTGTCAGTTTCAACCGGGAGATCCGGCCGATCATGGCCGATACCTGCTTCCGGTGTCATGGACCAGATAAATCGAGCCGAATGGCCAACATGCGGCTCGATTTGCGTGAGGAGGCGGTGAAGCCGAATGCGCGCGGGCGCGCGCCGATTGTGCCTGGCAATCCGGAACAATCGGAAATCGTGCGCCGGATCTTCACAACAAACTCGATGCAATTGATGCCGCCAGCTTCGGCGCACAAGACGCTAACCGCGGCGCAGAAGGACACCATACGCCGATGGGTCGCCGAAGGCGCTGTGTACGAAGGGCACTGGGCTTACGAACCGCTGCGCCGCGGGGCAGCGACTGCGTCGATCGATGGATTTATCGCAGCGAAACAACACGCGGCGGGATTGACCATGTCGGCCGAGGCCGATCGAGCGACACTCATCCGGCGACTGGCGCTCGACTTGACTGGAGTACCGCCGGCGCCAACGGAAGTGGCTGCGTTCGTCGCCGGCGAGCCGTATATAAAAGTCGTCGACCGGATGATCGCTTCACAGCGGTACGCCGAAAAGCAAGCGATGCACTGGCTCGATGGAGTTCGTTACGCGGACACGGCGGGTTTCCATGGTGATAATCCATTCCCCGCCTGGCCGTACCGCGATTACGTGCTGCGATCGATTCACGAAAACCAGCCCTTCGATCAGTTCACGCGGGAACAGTTGGCCGGCGATCTGCTACCGGGCGCGACGACGGCGCAGAAGACCGCGTCGGCGTATAACCGGATCAACCGTGTATCGGCCGAAGGCGGATTACAGCCCAAGGAGTACCTTGCCAAATACGCGGCTGACCGGGTACGAACAACAGCGACAGTATGGTTAGGATCGACGCTCGGTTGCGCCGAATGCCACGATCACAAATTCGATCCGTTCACGGCAAAGGATTTTTATTCCTTCAAAGCCTTCTTCGCCGATATTAAGGAAACCGGCCTTGTGCCCGACCGCGGACCTAAAGCCTGGGGCGCGCTGCTCGATTTATCGAGCGAACGGGATCGGGCGCGGCGGGCACCTTTGGCGGCGGCTGTCGAGTCGTCGAAAAAGGCGGTCGAAGCGAAGCGAGCCGCTTCGAAGCGCGATGAGAAGGCTTTGCTCGGCGCCTATGAAAAAGGCTCACTGGCGTGGACGTATCAGGTGCCGGTGGCGGCTTCGGCAACGAAGGCGACGCTGAAGGTCTATAACGACGAACCCGCGCCGGGCAACATCGGCGAGGCCGTGACGGAACCCAAACCGGGCGACGGACTCATTGTCGCGTCGGGCGCCAATCCGGACAACGAGACCTACACCATTACGCTAGAACCGGGCGCGGGCCGCTGGTTGCAACTGGGAGTGCAGGCGATGCAGGACGAGTCGCTGCTCGGGCTGCGTATCGCGCGCGGAAGCGATCGGCTGATGGTCTCGGAAATCGAAGCGGAATTGCTGCCGGAAAGGCGCAAGCTGCGGTTCTCGACGGCGGCATCTAGCATTCGGTTCCAAGCGCCGGAGCAACACCCGATGAACGCCATCGATGGAAACCCGCAAACGGGATGGGGCGCGTCGACTTACGGCGACGCGCCGGTTACTTCGCTGGCGCTGCGGTTTGAGACTCCTCTGGCGACCACGGCGCAGTCGCGAATTGTCGTCCGCATCCTTCACGATTCCGAATTTCGCAAAGCGACCATTGGGCGATTGCGATTGGCATTGTCCAAGGGACTGGCGATGCCGGTCTCCGAACAGCGCGGCGCGAAGATCCAGACCGGATTGTCCGCGGCGGTGGTGGCGGCGTTGAAGAAGTCGAAGGGCAAGAGGAACGATGAGGATCAGCAAACAATCGTAGCGGCGCTCGATTGGACATCGCCGGCAATGGAGGAGTCGCTGACGGCGTTGAAACGCGCCGAAGCCGCCCTGGGAGCCGTCGATGCAACTGCACCGCGCGTGATGATATCGGAATCGGTGAAGCCGGAAGTAACGCGCATCTTGAATCGCGGCAATTTCATGGACGATAGCGGCGCAATCGTGGAACCCGCAGTGCCGGCGTTTCTCGGCAAAGTGTCGGGCACGCGCCTTGACTTGGCCAACTGGCTGGCTTCACGCGACAATCCACTCACCGCGCGTGCCTACGTCAATCGCCAATGGCGGTTGTTCTTCGGCGCGGGACTCTCGCGTGTGCTGGAAGATCTCGGTTCGCAAGGCGAATGGCCTACGCATCCGGAACTGCTCGACTGGCTGGCGAGTGAGTTTGTCGAAAGCGGGTGGGATCGCAAGCACATCACGAAGTTGATTGTGATGAGCAAGACATATCGCCAAAGTTCGACAGGAGCGGCGTCGGAAAAGGATCCCGAGAACCGGTTGCTGGCAAAACAGAACCGTTGGCGCGTGGATGCCGAAGTCGTTCGCGACATCGCGTTGTCGGTGTCGGGGCTGCTAGTCGAGCGATTTGGCGGACCAAGCGTGCGGCCCTATCAACCAGAGGGATTTTTGGCCGCGCTGAATTTCCCCAAGCGCGATTATTCGGCCAGCCGCGGCGACGATCAATACCGCCGCGGACTCTACACGTTTTGGCAGCGGACGTTCTTGCATCCTAGCCTGATGACCTTCGATGCGGCGACGCGCGAAGAGTGCACGGTGAATCGGAGTGCGTCGAACACACCGTTGCAAGCGCTGGTGTTGTTGAACGATCCGACTTATGTCGAAGCGGCGCGCGTGTTTGCGCAGAATGCTTACGCGGGCGGCGGCTCGCCGGAAGCCCGGATCGAGTGGGCGTTCCAGCGCGCGGTGGGACGCGCTCCAAGCGCGCGCGAACGAGCGGTGTTACTCGATTTGTATAAGAGCGGCCTGCGGCGATTCGATAGCGATCCGTCCGCGGCGCGGAGATTCCTCGAAGCCGGCGAGGCGCAGCGGTTAATGGCGCCTCCGGCGGAATTGGCGGCAACAATGACCGTAACGCGCGCGATACTAAATCTCCACGAAACGATCACAAGGAACTGAGTCATGCAGACACGAAGAGCATTCCTCAATCGAAGCGCGGCGGGCGCGCTGGGCCTCACGGCGCTGCAACAACTGATCGCGAAAGGCGCGATCCAACCGCCGCACCATGCTGCGAAGGCCAAGCGCGTGATCTTTCTCTATCAGGCGGGCGGGCCGTCGCACCTGGAAACATTCGACTCCAAACCGAAGCTGGCCGAGATGCACGGCAAGCCGATGCCCGAGTCGTTCACGAAAGGCCAGCAGATCGCGCAACTGCAAGGCAAACCGTTGATTTGTTACGGCCCGCAACTGGGCTTCAAGCGGTTCGGCAAATCGGGCCAGGAGATGTGCGAGTTGTTTCCGCAAATGGGATCGATCGCAGATGAGATTTGCATCGTGAGATCGATGTGGGGCGAGCAGATCAACCATGATCCGGCGCACACGCTCATGAACACGGGCTCGATTCTGACCGGCCGGCCGAGCATGGGATCGTGGGTGCTTTACGGGCTTGGCTCCGATACCGAGGACCTGCCCGGTTACGTCGTGCTGATGTCGGCAGGGCGCGGCGGACAGATGCAGCCGATTGCGCAACGCCAGTGGTCGGCGGGATTCCTGCCGTCGAAGTATCAAGGAGTAAAGCTGAACTCGGTCGGCGACCCGGTGCTCTATATTCAGACGCCGGACGGGTTGGGCGCCGGCGGGCAGAAAGAGTCGATCGAGGCGATCGCGAAGTTGAATCGCGAGGCGGGAAAAACGCTCGGCGATCCGGAGATCGAGACGCGCATCGCGCAATACGAGATGGCGTTTCGCATGCAGACAAGCGTGCCGGGGTTGGTCGATATGTCGAAGGAACCGGCGAGCGTGCTCGATGCCTACGGCGCGGTTCCAGGCGATGGGTCGTTCGCGTCGAACTGCCTGCTCGCGCGGCGACTGGCCGAGCGCGGCGTCCGATTCATTCAGCTCTATCATCGCGACTGGGATCACCATGGCGGCGTGAAAAAAAACGTTGAATTGAAGGCGCAAGAGGTCGACAAACCGACGGCCGCGCTGATCAACGACTTGAAACAGCGCGGGATGCTTGACGACACGCTTGTCGTCTGGGGCGGCGAGTTTGGCCGCACGCCGATGTCCCAAGGCGGCGACGGGCGCGATCATCACATCAAAGGCTTCAGCTACATATTGGCGGGAGGCGGAATCAAACCGGGCATCAGCCATGGTGCGACCGATGAACTGGGCTACGCGGCGGTCGAAAAGCCCGTAAGCGTGCACGACTTCCACGCCACGATGCTGCACCTGCTCGGCATCAATCACCTGCGGATGACTGTGAAGTACTCGGGCCTCGACGCGCGGCTGACCAACGTATCGGGCGAAGTGGTGAAAGGGATCTTGGCGTGACGGCTACTGCACCATCGCACGCACGGGCATGGCGGCGAGATCGATATCGGTCGCCCGGCTCGGTGGTTTGCGCCGCGGATTCTCGGCGGCGATCTTGAGCGAATCCTCGGCCAGCTTGAGCGCCGCCTGATAGGTACGTTGCGCGCCGCGGATGTCGTCGGCGCGAATCCCGCTGCGGACAAAGTGGTCGAAGTAGCGCTCGTAGCGCTCGAGTTTGAAGCGCGCGTGGACGATCGTGTCGCAGTCGCATTCTTCGACGACTCCACACGGCTCCCACTCGCGGCGGACCTCGGCTGCGATTTGAGCGATTCGTTTTTCCGATTCACCCGGAAGCAGCGTCACGGTGTGAATTCCAATTTGTACTGCCTTCGATTTCGTCTTTCGGGACGGCATGGGCGCGGATCTTTTAGTTTAATCGGATTTTGGCGCAAGTTTCTGTATGGCCTCCAACCAGGTCTTTAGTTCGGCTTCAAGAGCGGCCGTTACGTCCGGATGCGCGCGGCGCAAATTGTGCGATTCGCCGGGGTCTTGTTCGAGATTTGCGAGGAAAACGGCGTCTTCTCCTTCGATCGATTTACGGCCGTTCGGCGTGCCGTCGGCCGTATAACCGTTCAACGTGAGCTTCCACTGACCCTTGCGGATGGCCAACTGTTTGGCGTTCTGCCAGTGCAGCGGCCTGCGCTCGATGACTTCGGCCATTCTGATGGCGGACCAGAGATTTACGCCATCGAAGTGTTCGCCTGGCATGGCGGGAAGGCCGGCCGCGGCGAGCATGGTCGGCGCGAAGTCGTAGTGTGCGGCGATTTGCGAAGTCGTGCGGCCGGTTGGAATCCGGCCCGGCCACGACATCACCGCGGGCACGTGGGTTCCGCCGTCGAAGAGACTGAACTTGAACCCTTTGAATCCGCGATTGTAACCGGCCGTCGCGGGTTTGCCGGCCAGTCCCGCCCGCGGTTCGGTGGTCGCGCCGTTGTCGGCGGTGAAGAGCACGAGGGTGTCTCGATCGAGGCGCAGTTCCTGGAGCAGCCCACGCACTTCGCCCACGCCATCGTCGACCGCGCTAATCATGGCGGCGTACATACGGCGCTCCTCTGGAAGGTGTTTGAAGCGATCAACGTACTTGGGTGGCGCGTGCATGGGATAGTGAGGCGCGTTGTAGGCGAGATAGAGAAAGAACGGCTTCGCCCCGGCGCCGCGGATAAATTGCTTGGCCTCCGCGGTAAGCCGTTCGGTGAGGTACTGGCCATCCTCGAAAATTTCGGTGCGGCCGCGATAGAGATCGTGGAAGTTGACGCGGCCTGGTTCGCCCCAATAATAGCGGTGCGAGTAGAAGTCGACGCATCCCGCATGGAAGCCATAAAAAGTATCGAAACCGTGATCAAGCGGACTATGCGAGTGCGCCGTGCCGAGATGCCACTTGCCCACAAGCCCGGTCGTGTACCCATTCGCCTTCAGCAACGTCGCGATCGTCTTCTGGCTCGAGGGCAGTTCCGGGCCATTGGTCGGTACCCCGGCGCGGATCGGATGACGCCCGGTCATCAGCCCGGCTCGTGCCGGCGCGCACATCGCGGCATTGGAGTACCAATTCTTAAACAGCAATCCGTCTTTGGCAAGTGCGTCGATATTCGGCGTCTTGATATCGGTCGAGCCGTAGCATCCGAGGTCGCCGGAGCCGTGATCGTCGGTCATGATGAGGATAATGTTCGGACGCTTTGGCTGCGCGAAAGCCAGCGCGTAGCCGAACGAGGATTGCAGAAAGGCGCGGCGATTCATGTTATCGATACTATCCTTAAAGTTCACGCGAACGACGCCGTCTGGACTCTTCGTCAAATTTTGCGGACCTTCCTCACCTTCACGACCGTGGTTCTGGTCGGGTCCGACGCTCCACCTTTGGCGTTCGCGATTCCGTCACCGATGAAGGATTGGAACGCGCCCCGAAACGAGTTCTGCATGCCCCTCGAGATCGGCCCCGGCGGTATGGCGCTGGGCAGTCCAGTGTCCGTCTACCGCGGCGGCAGGTGCGGACGCCCCCTGGCCGCAAACGGGTTGGTGGCAAAAAGCGTGTAGGTCTCGACGTACACCCTGGCGCGCATGTTTATCCAGTGCAAATTCACGCGTCAGGTTAGCCGCCGCGATTCTGGAAACAATTGCCGGGCTTGCAATCGAGCGCAGAAACACCGGCAGGAAGCGAAGCCGGTAGTACTTTTGGCCCAACAGGTTTCGGATACACTCGGTCGAGCGGACCTCGAATCGGTGCCTGCACGACGAGGCCGTATCGCAGACGCAAAATGACGCCGGTTCAATTCTCAGCGCAGTTCCAAGTCGGCCAACTTGTCTTCGACAAACTGCCTGGGGAACTTCGTTTGCGGTTTGCCAATGACGTGGCCCGGACGCTTCTCGATGAACCGTTGCGGCACGGAGACACGATGGCGGGCAGTCCGGCGCTTGGTGCATTTCTGGCAAGCGGAGCGGCGCGGGATCGTTTGTGCATACGGCGTCCGGGGCAACTGGCGCGATGGCTCGAAGTGGAAGCCATCCGGGGAACGGACACGCTGCATGTCGCGCTTCGGAACAATACCGAGCAGCACCGGCTGGAACAACTTCACCGGGGAATTCGAACCGCACAGCGACAGTACTTCACCGCCAGAGATCCGGAGGGGCCGATCCAAGGCATGCTGGAGACGCTCCTCGACTTGACGGAAAGCGAACACGGCTTCATCGCAGAATGGGTCGCCGGCGAGGACGGAGAATGCGGTGTCACACTACACGCCCATTCCGCCACGGCCGGTTTCGGCGAGGAGGACTGCCGGCGGCTTTCCAATGAGTATCGGCAAGAGATTCTGGCAGGCGAGATTGTGTTGGCGGCCAATCCGGGCGGTCTTCCGGCAACACGGAGTCTGCTCGGCGTACCGCTGCGATCGGGCGAGGTCATAGCGGGGATGGTCTGCATTGCCAACCGGCCCGGCGGTTACGACCGGCCGTTGGCGGACTGGCTTGCTCCGTATGTCGAGACGTGCGCGATCCTGCTCGGCGAGAGCCGCGGCATTCGCGAGAGACGGCAGATCGCGCATCGCCTCAACGAAGTGATTTCGAGCACACGGGACTTTTTCGTAACCTTCGATCCCGCGGGAACGGTACTCAGCGCAAACCAGATCGTGATGCAGGCGTTCGAACTGACGCCGGAAGAGGTAATTGGCCGGAACTTCCTCGAGTTTGTCGCGCCCGAAGAGCGCGACCGGACGGCAATTGCGTTCGCCTCGACGCTGGAGGGCGAAAATGTTCACGACTTTGACGTGCAGTGTGTGGCCAAGTCGGGGAAACGCTTCTGGACGCGGTGGAATGCCAAGTCGGCGCCCGGAGTCAGGAAGCGAATCGACATGGTCGGCAGCGACATCACGCGGCATCGCCAGGACAGCGAACAGCTTCGCTTGCTCGCGCTTGTGGCCGAGCGGACCGAGACGTCGATCATTATCTGCGGACCGGATCGGAAGATGTTCTGGGTCAATCCTGCTTTTACAAAGGCGACCGGCTACACCATCGACGACGCCATCGGGCGCAATCCGTCCGAACTGCTTGCGAATGCACCGGCGGACTTGGAACATTTCCGTGCCGCGCGCGAAACCGCGCTGAGCGGCGAGACATTTACCGGCGAAGCGATGTACCGGACGAAATGCGGACGGACGGCGTGGTCCTATCACGAAATCCGGGCGATTCGAAACGATGCCGGCGAGTTGTTGAATTATGTCATTCTCGCCACCGACATTACGGATCGGAAAACGGCGGAGTTGCGCATTCGAGAGCAGCAGGAACTGTTGGAGCGGACCGGGCGCGTGGCACGGGTCGGCGGATGGGAATCGGATTTGGAAACCGGTGTGGTTCGATGGTCGTCGGAAGTGTATCGAATCCACGAAGTCGCCGACGGCTTTGTGCCTACACGGGTTCTGGCCCTGGCTTTCTACAAGGACGATCAACGGAAAACAATCGGGGATGCCTTGGACAGAGCAAAAGCCGATGGCACGCCGTTTGACTTGGAACTCCGGATGGTCACGGCCAAGTCGAATGAGATATGGGTTCGCGTAACTTGCGAGGCGGAACGACACCACGGAAGGATCGTCCGCATTTTCGGCTCGATTCAGGATGTCACGAATCGCAAGAGCGCAGAGCTTCGGAGCGTGGACCAGCGGGCCATGCTGGAGCGAACCGGAAGAACGGCGCGTATCGGCGGATGGGAGGTCGCCTACGTACCGTTCCAGGCAAGATGGTCAACCGAGATGTATCGCATCCACGAAGTGGCCGCGGATTTTGAGATTACGCGAGAGTCGTCTCTCAACTTCTATCCGGCCGAGGCGCGCGCGCTGCTGGCATCGACCCTCGAAGCGACCAAAACGCTCGGCGAACCATTCGATATCGAAGTCCCATTCGTCACGGCGCGCGGCCGGGAGTTGCGAGTCCGGCTCACGGGCGAAGCGGAACTCGACAACGGAGTCTGCGTGCGGATCTACGGATCGATGCAGGATGTCACCGAGAGGTGGCAGTCGCAACGGGAAGCGCTCGAAGTTTCCGAGCGTCTGCAATTGGCGCTGCAGGCGGCGGGAATGGCGACGTGGAAATGGGATCTTCCCGCCGACACCGTTTGGTGGGATGCGGACATGTACCGGCTGCATGGCATGGACGCCGCCAAGCCGATTTCCGCGGAACGATTTAAGTCCATCGTCCGGCCAACCGATTGCCGCCGGTTTGGCGCGGGGTTGTTCAGTGGTAAGAAAAAACGAGGAGACATCACACTCGGGTACGAGGCGATTGTTGGCGGCGAGACTCGGCACTTCGTTGGACGCGCGCTGATCCAACGCGACGATTCCGGCGCGCCGCTTGCGGTATTTGGTGTCTGTCGCGACGATACGGCCGAACGCCGGTCCGAAGCCGCGGCGAAAGCGCAACTGCAAGCGCTTGAGATGGCGCGGACCGCGCTGGCCGCGGCGAAGGAGAGAGTCGAACACGCCAACCGCGCAAAGGGCGATTTCCTCGCCGTCGTAAGCCACGAGATTCGCACGCCGCTGAACGGAATTCTCGGCATGGCGCGGTTGCTGCTGGAGAGTCCGCTGCAATCCGAAGAACATGAAATGATCGCGACGATCCTGAACAGCGCCGAGTCGCTGCTAGTGTCCTGTCTCATATAACTATGTACATATAGGCAGAGTTGCCTCATACTGGGTCATGTTCACCCCAGCAGCTCCCTTGGCGGTAGAAGCGAGCCAAC
>VFZW01000218.1 GCA_016871055.1 Acidobacteriota bacterium | reverse complement strand
TGTAAATACATATACGAGTATTTACATGGGTATACAGAACAAGGCAAAAAACGCGCAACCCACGCTGTCTGAGAACCTTGCGGTGAAAACTACTGCTTATCGGCGGGGGAACTTCGGCCTAATGAGCCTACGGGAACCGCTTCTGGTAGATTGCGGTGACTACGTCGTTGCGCAGGGTCGCGACCCGATCGACGCTACAATCGCAAGCTATCCCCTATTCTCCGCCGAACGGCTGGAGTTGATGCTTGCCGAACTCCGCGCCAAGCTGCGCCACGATGAATATTTGCGCGAAAACCGCCCGCGGTCGGGTGCCGTCGTCGAAGGGATCGGCCGATTCGCCGGCGAGTGGTTTCAGCGCTTGGATTTCCCGGAGCACGGGCTGAACACGGTGCTGGAACGTCACTGGCATCGCATGGACGAGGGCGGCGTCAACACGCTTGGCCGCCACTTCTCGAGCGAAGAAGCGTGCCTGTTGCGCCCGTGGCCGAAGTGGCTCTATCTTCGCGAGCACCTACCCAAACTGCGCGGGAAATCGATTATGGAGGTAGGTTCGTGCAACGGATTCTTTCCGTTCCGGTTCGCGGAGTTGGGCGCCGAACGCGTCACGGCGGTGGAGGTGCTGCGGGCGAAACACGAATCGGCGGTTTGGGCCAATAGTGTTTACGGCTGGCGGAACATCGAGTTCGTCAATACCGATTTTATGGTCGACTTCACAATCGAACCGCACGTCATCGTGTTCGTCTCCGAAGTCGTCAACCATTTGCTTTGCCCGTTGTGGGCGGTAGCGCGGTTGTTGTCGCTTGCCAGGGAAACGCTGCTGCTTGACACAGGCGTATTCGAATCGAACGTGCATGCGATGGAGCTTTCCACCGGGTGGCGGAAGGACGATCCGTTGCCCCGATTCCTGAGCTACAACGTTAGCGACGGTTTGTTCGTTTCGTTCTTCAAACTGCTTGGCATCCGCGATTGCGATATCACGAAGTTCGTGGAAGCGGGCGCGGGGCACATCCTGTATCGAATCGATACGAGATACATGCACGCGAACAACCTGCGGGGTAATGTCGCCGAGGCGATGCGGCGGTCTCTTGCCATGGAGTTGACGTTGCCGGAACCGTCGATAGCGCTTACGGCGCGTTAGAAGCCGATCCCCATCGGACAGGACCGCGCGGTTTCGATTGCGCCGGAAAACGAAGCGTTGCTGGATCGAATCTTCATCGTGGCGGGGAACCGGTGCAAGATTGAGATCGGAACGATCCGCCAACTCGGCGAAAAGCTCTCGGTGTACCTTGCCGACGACTGCACGTTGACGATTGGCGATGGCTACTCTTGTACGGGCAAGGCGAACTTCACGGCGCACGAACAAGGCCGATCGATCCTAATCGGCCGCGATTGCACGATCGGCAGCGCGCAGATTTGGGCCAGCGATATGCACTCCATTTTCGACACGGAAACCGGCGTTCGAATCAATCGGGGCAAGAATATCACGATCGGCGACCACGTATGGCTCGGTTACGGTGTGATGGTACTGAAGGGAGTTACGATCGGGAGCGGCTCGATTGTGGGGGCGATGTCGTGTGTGCGCCGCGACGTGCCGCCGAATTCAATGGCAGCGGGCAATCCGGCGCGGGTTTTGCGTTCGGGCGTTGTGTGGGATTCCAGGCTACTCTAACCCGGCCAATCGCTTCGCCTCCGCAACGCTCCCGTTGAGCGGGTGCGTTATCTTGAGTGGGTGGAGAAAGTACGCTGGGTAGTCGTTGGGGCGGGCGATATCGCCGTCCGCCGCGTGTTGCCGGGAATCGTCGCCGAGCCGCGATCGACCCTGACGGGGATTGCGACTTCAGTCCCGGCGAAGGCCGCTCCGTATGGCGTACGCGCGTTCGCGGCGCTTGATGAAGCGCTGGAGTTTTGCGATGCGGTCTACATTTCGACGCCCGTGATTGCCCACCATCCGTTGACGCTGCAGGCTTTGGCGGCCGGCAAGTATGTGCTGTGCGAAAAACCGGTGGCGATGAGTTACGAGCAGGCGTCGGCGATGGCCGCGGCCGCCGATGGCCGGTGCGGCGTCGCTTTCTACCGGCGCACGTATCCGGCGGTGCTTGAGGCGAAGCGGTTGATGGCCGCGGGGGCGATTGGCACGCCGGTCGCCATCGAGATGTGCTGCCAGCACTGGTTCGCCGCCGAGAACGGCCATCGCGCGTGGCTGCTGGATCCGGCGTTAGCCGGCGGCGGGCCGCTTTTCGATATAGGTTCGCATCGCATCGATCTCGCGAATTTTCTTTTTGGCCGTCCCCTGCGGGCGGTTGGCATGCGTTCGAACGCTTTCCATACCTACGCCGTGGAAGACAACGCAACCGTGTTGATCGGCTATGAACGAGGCGCGCGCGCGACGATCGACATTCGGTGGCACGCGCGGGCGGAGCGCGATGAATGCCGCATCGTTGGCACCGATGGAGTCATCGAACTCTCGCCATTGAACAGCGGCACGTTGCGCGCACCGGGCGTTCACTTGGAACTTCCGCCGCATGCGAATCTGCACTATCCGCTGATCGAGGACTTTGTCGCCGCGATTTTCGAACGGCGCAAGCCGGTTTGCCCCATCGAAGACGCGATTCTCACAGACTGGGTCACGGCGCAAGTTCGATAGACTAGAAAGAGGCGGGCGTGTGTTCACGCGCGTCTATCTACTCATGTCTGCAAGTTCGAAATTAGACGTCAACAGTTGGCTCGAAGAAGAGCTGTATCAACAATATCTGCACAACTATTCGTTCGTGGACGAATCGTGGCGAGGCGAGTTTTCGGCGCAGCCGATGGCGAATGAACCGGCGCCGGCTCCGGGGCCGGTTGTGCCTCCCGCGCCCGCTCCGCCGCACAAGCAGCAGGTGATGACCACTTCATCGGAAGTCAAGAAACAAGCGCCTGCGATAGACATTGACAGCTCCGAACAACTCGTCCCGCTGCGTGGCACGGCGCTCCGCATAGCCGAGAACATGGTGCTCTCGCTGCAGGTGCCGACGGCCACCAGCCAGCGCGCGATTCCGGTCAAGGTGATCGACGAAAACCGCCGCATCGTCAATCAACATCGCAGCCTGCTGGGCCTGCCGAAGATCTCCTACACGCATATCATTGGCTGGGCGATCATCAAGTCGCTGGCCGAAAATCCGGCGCTGAACTCGGCTTACGTCGAGAACAACGGCGAGGCGTTTCGCGTGGTGCGCGGGTCGATCAATCTCGGCCTCGCGATCGATCTGCCGTCGCGCGACGGCGGCCGCTCCCTTGTTGTGCCGAACATCAAGAACGCCGGCGCGTTGAACTTCCACGAGTATTTGAAGGCCTACGACGATCTCATCGCGCGCGGACGCAAGGGAAAACTTGGGCTGCCGGATTTCCAGGGCACGACGCTGTCGTTGACGAACCCGGGCACGATCGGCACGGTCGGCTCGATTCCGCGGCTGATGCCGGGGCAGGGTTGCATCATCGCCACGGGCGCGATCGACTTCCCGGCCGAGTACATGGGCGTGTCGCAGGAGATGCGCGCGATGCTCGGCATCGGAAAGGTGATGACGGTGACCTGCACCTACGACCACCGCATCATTCAAGGCGCCGAAAGCGGCATGTTCCTGGCGAAGCTGCAGGGGCTACTGCAGGGCGAGGATAACTTCTACGAAGAGATCTTCCGCGATCTCCGCATGCCGCACAAGCCGGTGAAGTGGGAGCCGGATCGTTCGGTGGCGCGCGGCGCGGTCGGCACGGTCGGCGTGCGGCAGATTGATGTCGGCAAGGAGTCGGCGGTGTTGCAGTTGATCAACGCATACCGCGTGCGCGGGCATCTGATCGCCGATCTCGACCCGCTCGGCGCCGAGCCGAACTATCATCCGGAACTCGATCCCGCCCACTACGGACTGACGATTTGGGATCTCGATCGCGAGTTTCTAACGGGCTCATTGGGGCAGTCGATCGGCGAGGGCGCGGCGCATGTCGTCATGACGCTGCGCGAGATCCTCGAAATGCTTCGGCAAACCTACTGCGGCAAGATCGGCGCGGAGTACATGTACATCCAGGCGCCCGATCAGAAGACGTGGCTGCAGCAACGCATGGAGCCGCTGGCCAACAACTGGCAGTTGCCGGACTCGAAGCGCACGCGTGCGCTGGAACGGTTGCTCGACTCCGAGGGCTTCGAACAGTTTCTGCACACGCGCTTCCAAGGGCACAAGCGATTTTCGGTGGAGGGCGGCGAAGCGTCGGTGGCGATTCTTGATGAGATCGTCGACCGCGCTGCCGGCAACGACGTGCACGAAATCGTCATCGGCATGGCGCACCGCGGCCGGTTGAATATTCTGACCAACATCATCGGCAAGAAACCGGAGCAGATCTTCAGCGAGTTCGACGGCAATCCGTACGAGGGCTCAACGCAGGGCTCGGGCGATGTGAAGTATCACCTAGGCGCGGCGGGCGTGCGGCCGTCGACATCGGGACGCGAGATCGTTGTCAGCCTCGCGCCGAATCCTTCGCATCTGGAGGCGGTGAATCCGGTGGTCGAGGGTATCGTGCGGCCGAAGCAGGACCGGCTCGGCGATGCGCAGCGCAAACGTGTGATCCCGCTGTTGATTCATGGCGACGCGGCGTTCGCGGGCCAGGGCGTTGTGGCGGAGACGCTGAACATGTCGCAGCTGGACGGCTACACGACCGGCGGCACCATTCACTTCGTCATCAACAATCAAATCGGCTTCACGACCCAGCCGGACGCCAGCCGTAGTTCGATCTACGCGACCGACATCGCGCGCGCCGTCGACGCGCCGGTTTTTCACGTCAACGGCGACGATCCCGAATCGTGTCTGCGCGTGGCGCAACTCGCGTTCGACTTCCGCCAGCAGTTCGGCAAAGACGTTGTTATCGACATGATCTGCTATCGCAGGCACGGTCATAACGAAGGCGACGACCCCAGCTACACGCAGCCGATCCTGTATCGCAAGATCCGGCAGCATCCGAGCGTGGCAACGCTGTACGCCGAGCGTTTGGTGCGCGAGAAGGTCGTCACCAACGACGAAGTCGAGCGCATGAAGAAGGCCATCAAACAGCGCCTTTCCGAAGCGCAGGAGCTTTCGCAACAGCGGCAATCGCAGTACGAGTATCAGGAGTTGGCGGAGGTCGACGAGCAGGCCGTGCGCAAGCAGATTCCGCAGACGGCCGCCGATCGGGCTCTGCTCGAACGGGTGATCTACGGCTCGACAATTTTCCCGGAAGATTTCCACCTGCATCCGAAGTTGAAAGGCTTCATCGACAAGCGGCTGCAGATTCTCGATGGCGGCACGATGGACTGGGCCGGCGCCGAAGCGCTGGCGTTCGGCAGTCTAGTGCTCGAAGGCACGCCAATTCGCCTCTCGGGGCAGGACTCCGGGCGCGGGACGTTCTCGCAGCGGCACTTGGTCTTCTACGACGCCGAAAACGGCCGGCCGTTTGTTCCGATGCAGCATCTCACGCCGAATCAGGGACGCTTCGATGTCTATGATTCGTGCCTGAGCGAGTACGCCGTGATGGGTTTTGAGTTCGGCTACTCGGTGGCCGATCCGCTGTGTCTGGTCATGTGGGAAGCGCAGTTCGGCGACTTCGCCAACGGCGCGCAGATCATGATCGACCAGTTCATTTCCTGTTCGTATCAGAAGTGGAATCAGCCGTCCGGGCTGGTGCTGCTGCTGCCGCATGGGCAGGAAGGGCAAGGGCCCGAGCACAGTTCGGCGCGATTGGAGCGATTCCTGTCGCTGTGCGCCGAGGAGAACATGCAGGTGGTCAACCCGACCACTCCCGCGCAGTACTTCCATCTGTTGCGCCGCCAGATGTATGGGGGACCGGATCGCCGCGGCATGCGGCGGCCGCTGATTGTGATGACGCCGAAGAGCCTGTTGCGACACGCAAAAGCGACGTCGACGTTGAACGATCTGACGACGGGCGGCTTCCGCGAAATCATCGGCGACACCGGCATTTCCGCGGCCGACGAGGTGAAGCGCGTGTTACTGACCAGCGGCAAGATCTACTACGAGTTGATGGAACAGCGCGAGAAGCTCGGCGCGACGAACATCGCGATTGTGCGAGTGGAGCAGTACTATCCGTTCCCGTCAGGCGAGTTGCAGGATGTGCTGATGCGGTATCCGGTGACGGCGGAGATCTGTTGGGTGCAGGAAGAGCCGCGCAACATGGGCGCGTGGCGATTCGTGCGGACCTACATTCAGCCGATGCTCGATCCGGCGCGGCGGTCGTTGCGGTATATCGGCCGGAGCGAGAGCGCGTCGCCCGCGCCTGGTTCGGTCAAGCGACACCAGGCGGAGCAGGCGGATATCCTCGACGAGGCGCTGACGGCGGATTCAACCCCGCGGGCGCGTACCCGGCTGGTGTTGCGCAAGAAGCGGTAGGCTGGAACGGACACTCGCGCGGTGTCAAAAACTCTGTCAAGATGTTAGGGACAAAAAAAGGAGCTTAATGTCCCGCCTCATTTTTGCCCTCTTGGTTGCCGCCGCGCCCGCGCAGGCGCAAGTTCTCTACGGTTCCGCGGTTGGCACCCTGCAAGATCCCACCGGTAGCGTCATTCCGAACGCCACGGTGACGATGACCAAAACCGCGACATCACAGGTCCGCGAAACGGTTTCCACCGCCAACGGCGGGTACACTTTCGCCAACCTGGAGGCGGGCGCGTACGATCTGAAAGTCACCGCGACCGGTTTCCGTACGTTCACCAAGACACGCGTCGAGATTTCAATCAACACGGTGACGCGCAACGACGTGCGGCTCGAACTGGGCCAGGTTGCCGATCAAATCACCGTCGAGGGCCAAGCCACGGCGCTGCAGACCGATAAGTCCGACATTCGCGCCGAGATCTCCGGCCGTGCCGTCAGCAATCTTCCGCTGGCCTCCTATCGCAATTTCCAGAGCTTGATCAACCTCGTGCCCGGCGCGACGCCGGCGAACTTTCAGAACTCAGTCGGCTCCACGCCGGCGCGCGCGCTGACGACCAACGTCAACGGCACCGCGCGCAACAACAACAATACGCGCGTCGACGGCGCTACCAACGTCTACATCTGGCTGCCGCACAACATGGTTTATGTGCCGCCGGTCGAGTCGATTTCGACGGTCAACATCTCCACCGGATCCTTCGACGCCGAGCAGGGCATGGCCGGGGGCGCCGCGGTCACGGTGTCGACCAAGTCAGGTACCAACGATCTGCACGGCTCGGCGTTTCATTATCACGACAATCAGACATTGCGCTCGCGGAATTTTTTCCTTCCCGCCACCAGCAAAAAGGCGAAGGCGATATTTAACATCTTTGGCGGAACACTCGGCGGTCCGATCGTGAAGAACAAGCTCTTCTACTTCGGTAGCTTCGAGGGCACGCTGGAGCGCGCGGGTATCTCGCCGACGCCGTACTCGCTGCCCGCGGCCGGCATTCGCGCGGGCGACTTTGGCGGCCAAACGGCAACGATCTACGATCCCCGCACCGGATCGCTGGATGGAACCAATCGCCAAGTGTATCCGAATAACCGGATCCCGGCCAATCTGATTCATCCGATCTCGAATCGCATTCAGGCGCTGGCGCCGTTGCCGAATCTGCCGGGCACTTCGAACGGCACGCTGCAGAACTACTTCGCCGCTGGCACCGAAGCGTTGAACCGCTACAACTATGACACCAAGGTGAATTGGAATCCGTCGAGCTCGCTCATGATTTGGGGCAAGTATAGCCGCATGGATGCCTTCGTGACATCGAAATTCGCGTTTGGCGATCAACTCGGCGGACCTGGTCTAAGCCGCGCGGGCGCGCCCGAAGTTTCGACGACCGATGTCAATATTTACACGGGTGGATTCAACAAGACGCTTTCACCGACTTTCCTGCTCGACGGCACGCTTGCGCTGACACGCATGGATCTGCACGGATCGTATCCGGGCTATGGCAAAAACATCGGCAGTGAGGTTTGGGGCATTCCGAACACAAACGATCCGATTACCGTCGGCCCGGCGCCTGAGCGCGTAAAGGCCGCCTGCCCAGCGATTGCAAACAACGCGTGCTATTCCGGCATGCCGAGCCTTTCTCACGGTTTTACCACGTGGGGCGCGACCGCCGGATGGCAGCCGCACTTCTACAACGAACGATCGCTGACCTACACCACGAACTTCACCAAGATGAAAGGTCCGCACGAAATCCGCTTCGGCTTCGAACTGGTCCGCTTGCAAATGGACCAGTGGCAGCCCGAAGTGAGCGGCGGCCCGCGCGGCGGCATCTCTTTCAGCGGCGACGTCACCGGCGCGCGCGGTTATACGTCGAACTTCCTGAATCAATACGCGACGTTCCTGCTTGGCCTGACCACCAACATGACCAAGGCCGTGCAGCTCTTCCAGATGACCAACCGCGAGTGGCAGTACGGCTGGTATGTGCGCGACCGCTGGCAGGTCTCGCGGCGATTGACCTTGAACCTCGGTCTTCGCTATGAGTACTTCCCGCTGATCTATCGCGCCGGCGGCCGCGGCATTGAGCGATGGGACCCGGCGACGAATCTTGTCTACATGGGCGGAGTCGGCAACAACCCGCGCAACGTAGGCATTACGTCGAGCAAGAAGCTGTTCGCGCCTCGCTTCGGCTTCGCCTTCCGTTTGAATGATTCCACCGTTATTCGCAGCGGTTATGGAAGCACCTACGACCCGCTTCCGTTCTCGCGCCCGCTGCGCGGCATGTATCCGGCGACAATCGGATCGACGTTCGTTTCAAGCGGCCCGTTCGCGTGGATTGACACTCTCGACAAAGGCATCCCCGCAATTCCGATTCCCGATACGTCGACCGGTGTGCTGACGCTGCCTCCGACCGTGGACATGGGCCCGCGCAGCGCCTGGGGCGGCGAGATCAACCGGGGCTACATCCAGTCGTGGAACTTCACGATTGAGCGCAAGTTGGCCGGGGACTTCGTCACGAGCGTTGGGTATGTCGGCACGCAGACGGTGCATCAGCTGATCGACCGCGATATCAACGCCGCTCCTCCCGGCGGAGGACCCGCGGGGCGTCCGCTCGCCGCGACGCAGAACCGGCGCATCGCCGCGTTAATGTGGGACGGCATGGCGAGCGGCAACTATCACGGTTTGCAGATCGCCGTGAACCGCCAGTTCAGCCGGGGCCTGCTGGTGAAGGGAGCGTACACATACTCGAAGGCCATCAACTGGACGGACGAAGACGGCTGGACCGGCGCGCCCACTTGGAACTGGGGACCGGTGATGCATCGCAATCGCGCCAAGGCGGGCTACAATCGCGAGCAGATGTTCACGCTGGGCGCACTGTATGAACTGCCCTTCGGACCCGGAAAGACGTTCAACACCGCGGGCCCGATTTCGCATCTCACGCGCGGCTGGCAGATCAATGGGACGATGTCCGTCTACTCCGGTACGCCATTTACGATCGGCGCGAATGGAACGGAGTTGAATTCGCCCGGCAACACGCAGACGGCCGATCAGGTGAAGGAAATGGTGTCGCGGAATGGTGAGATCGGCGCCAACAAGAGTTGGTTCGATCCGCTCGCGTTTCGCCAGCCGCTCGGCGTGCGGTTCGGTACAACGGGCCGCAATATTCTGTTTGGACCCAACATTTTCAATGCCGACCTGAGCCTGTTCCGCACTTTCCGGATCACCGAGCGCGTGCGGATGGAGTTCAAGGCCGAGAGTTTCAACTTCACCAACACGCCGAAGTTTGCAAACCCGGCGGCGAACGTGGCGAATATGGCATTGAACGCGGATGGCTCCATTCGGGCGCTCAACAACTTCTCGTCGATCACGTCGACGCTGGGCAACTTCGGTAACTCGTCGGAGCGCCAGTTCCGGTTCGGGCTACGAATCGGGTTTTAGCGGTTCGCGAGCGTTGTCGGCAAGAGGCCGCGTGTGCTACAGTTTGGTTGTTGACAGAGCGGGAGTAATTCAGTGGTAGAATGCCAGCTTCCCAAGCTGGACGTCGTGGGTTCGAACCCCATCTCCCGCTCCAATATTTTCATAGCTTTGCCGTTGTTCTAACTGTACGACGGTACGACGCCGATAGCCTCTCGGCACTTTCTGGACGGTGTTGACGCACCGTCCAGAACCGTTTGATGCCTCATCGTTGATGCCTCGGGAAGACGCGCGCGGCCGTTGCCGTTTGCGGTGATTCCCATTGAATCGCTCACTGTATTTTCTCCTCCAGCTTCGCCATTGAGCGATTCAGCTGCTCATCGCTTGTTCGGCGATAGGTGTTTTCGTGGACATCTACCGAATGTCCCATCGTTTCGGCGCGGACCTTTGCGTCTTGTTCGGTCTCGCCGTAGATCGTGGCGAATGTCGCGCGCATCGCCTGAAAGTTGAACCGAATCAAGCCCGCCGCTTCAAGGACTGGCTTGAGGCTTCGCCGGAAGAGGTTGTTATAGGTGATCGGCGTCTTGCCGTTTTCTGAAGGGAATAGCCATGCGCCGCTCGCTGCGTTCGCCAATGTCGCTACGTGCTCGTCGATCAGGCCCGCGAGCGAACCCAAGGCCACCTTTCGCCGCCCTTTTAGTGTTTTTGGATCGTCGATGACGCCGCGATAAACACGCCTCTCGATGTTTACAAAGCCGTCGCGAATGTCGCCGACTTGCAGCGCCGCGATCTCGCCGGGCCTCATGCCGCGCCACGAAGCAAGCGCGAGAAACAAACGCTCTCGAACGGGCAGCGCCATGATCGCCTTTGAAATAGCGTCCCGATCTCCTACCTCTGGAGCAACGCGGCCTTTCACGGCGCGAGGAGTTGTCAGGGCCTCAGCGGGATTTAACAAGGCGCGCCCGTCGCTGACTGCAAGCCGATAGATGGCGCGCAGTTGAAAACGCACACGATCAACAATGCTTTTGGATAGTCTCGCTGCGAGATCGTTCAATAGCGCTTGCAGTTCGGGGCGGGTCACTTGCGCCAGCAACCGCGAACCGATGGCGGGAAGGACGTAGCGCTCAATGATATCGCTCGTCGTGTATTCAGTCGATGCCTTCCAATCAGGGCTTGCAAGGTATTCGTCGCGGACATATGCCGCCAACGTGACGCCAACGGCCCGCGTAGGAATGGCAGCATTTAGAGGCGCTACAATAGCACGCCGCGCGGCGTCGGCCTCGGCGCGGCTCAACTCATGAACAGCTCCGATGATTCGGGTTCGGCCTTTGCCGTTTTCCCGCCATTGGACGCGCCATAACCATTGCCCGCGTTGTTTGACTTTTTGGAGTGAGCCTTTCATCGTTGGTTCTCCAGACTCCACGCGGTCAGCGTTTCGCGCCTGAAGAGGCGCAGCCGACCGATGCGGATACAACTCAGCGGCTTTACGCCCTGAATCTTGCCCGCGATAATCCGGGAGAGCGTGGGCTTGGAGACGCGCAACATTTGACACGCTTCATCGAATCGAACGATTTCGGCGCTCTGAGTCGTCATTACGGATTAATTCCTTTCCGGGTTGAGTCGCCATCGAGGGTTGATTTTACGCGGTCGATCATACTGTCTAGGTCGAGTACTGCCAGCACGTCCGTATCCGCATTGAAAAGCGCCCCGACGGCCACATCGCCGTCGAGAAAATGAGTTTCACCGCCAGGCCCGCGAATAACTAGTGTCCTGTCTCATATAAATATGTACATATAGGCAGAGTTGCCTCATACTGGGTCATGTTCACCCCAGCAGCTCCCTTGGCGGTAGAAGCGAGCCAACGGGAGCAACTCGAAG
>VFZW01000217.1 GCA_016871055.1 Acidobacteriota bacterium | reverse complement strand
AAGTTGGTGACGGAGGGCCAGAATCTCAAGCTGAAGCCCCGGTTGCTGCCGAAAGAAAGCCAAGAAAGCCGCCGCCAGCGCCAGCAACGGAGGCGAACAAGGGAATCGAAGGAAGAAGGGCAACCCTCACTTTATCAGCAACTTCGAGGTTTGCGAGAACCACAGTGCCCGGTGTTCGGCCCGTCGATCTAGACGGCCTATCTTGACGCTAACACCGCGATTTACTCTTTGGAATCCCCATTTCGGGCTTGCCCGCCACGGCCTATGGCACTCGGATCAGACGGCCGCCGGGAATGTGGAGATATCGACCGAAGGGAGCGGTGGTGTGCGTTGGCAGCCGGCCAAAACCAGAGCGGCCCAAACAAGAAGCATCCATCGCGTGGTTCGATCGGCCAAGCCTCTATTCTACCGGTCCGGCCCGAGCGGCACGCGCTCAGCGAACGAACGCCGTCCGTGGGGCGCCCTTAGCGTATCATTTCGCCGTAACACGACTTATGTCCTCAATAAGTACGATGGTAGTAGGACAGAGTGGTTACTCATTGCGCTTGCAGATCCGCCAGGGCTTTGGCGGCGACGGAGCTTCCCGGCCGGCGCTTGAGCAACAACTTCATGACCTCGGCTGCTTTGGCGCGGTTGCCACTCTGCACCCAGACACGGCCGAGATTCAGGTAAAGGCTCTCATCGCTCGGCGAGTGTTCGATGCCTTGCTCCAGCGTGGCGAGCGCTTCTTCGCGGCGGCCGGCGCGCAATAGCAAGACCGCGAGGTTGTTCCACGCAGAGGCTAATGCTGGATCGAGCGCCACAGCTTCGCGCAGCAGCGCCTCGGATTCCGCGGCGCGGCCTGCGCCCTGCCTCGCGAGCAACAATCCAAGGCCGTTGGCTGCGTCGGCCGAACCCGGATGGGCGGTCCGCGCGCGACGGTAGAAGGCTTCGGCCTTGGCCGGTTGATCCAGTTGACTTGCGGTCTGCGCGGCGTTCAGCAACGCGTAGAGCAGATCTGGTGAACCGGCGAGAGCCTGCTCGAAGTGCTCCAGGGCCTCGGCCGGTTTCTGCCTGGCCAGTGCAACACCACCTTGTTCGTTCCAGGCTTCGGCGAGATCGGGCGCCAGCCGGAGGGCTTCATCGAGCCAGCGCGTGGCATCGGCAAGACGCCCGGCCTCGCGGTGAACCTGCGCAGCCAGCACCATGGTGCGCGTGTTAGTGGAATCGGCCGCGAGAACGCGCTCAAGATAAGGCAGCGCGTGGTCTCCATAGCCGGACCACAAGAGGGCGGCACCGAGTTTGAAATAGTCGCGGCGAGGTTGCGAGAGAGCGCGGCCGGGGTAAGGCAGAGCTTGGCGCTTCGCCATCTGCGCGAGGTCGGCCGACACCGTGGCTCTGTCCGGCACCTTCGCATAGATGACCGCCTCCCCAGCGGCATTGAGCAGGAGGACCAGCGGCAGTTCGAGCTCCGCGCGGTATTCGAAAAGATACCGGCGGAAGATCGCGTAGGCCGCGGCAAGATCGGGCGAGCGTTGCAACTCCGCGGCGCCGAGCACAAGCAAGCCGGGACCCGGGCGCCGATCGGGTAGCGGGAGCGGGTCGGTAAACCAGGTGTCGTGCAGGCGCGGCGTGTTGTCCACCGTGGCGGCGGCGCGGGCGGCCCACGGTTTCGGTTCACGCGGGAACCGGCGCAGCAGCGACTTGCCTTGGCCTTCGGTTACCTCGTACAGCGCGTAGGCCTCAAGCCCTTCTTCACGCTCGATGCGGCCGGCCGGCCAAGTGATCTCGAGGGTGTCGCCGTGGCGGAAGTACAGCGTCTTTGTGTGCTGGGAAAGATAACCCGAGCCCGCGGCAAGCCACTGCGTGGCACCGCCGACAGTGACGCGCGCGCCGATGCCGTCGCGGTTGGATTCCACGCCTCGCAGCCGGATGCCGACACGCGGGCGCACATCAGCAAAGCGATTTTGAAAAACGCGCAGTTGCGGCGCTAGCCGGTTTTTCACGACGATGTCGAGCGCGCCATCGCCATCAATATCGGTGAAGGCAAAGGCGCGCGAGTCGCCGGCGAAGTCCAGACCCGACGCGCCGCTGGCGTCGAGATACCCTTCGCCGTGCCGGTGGCGCCTGTAAAGGACGTTTCGCTCGCCGCCGTTCCATGAGTAGCCTTCCCGGATGAATTGATTAATCGCGTTCCAGCCATCTTCATAAGCCGCAGAGCGTTCGGCACTGGCCGGTGTGCGGGCCACCACTTCGCGCCAGAAAAAGCTCATCAGATCCGGGTCGCGGGGGCGCGCTCCGGTCAGCATGCCGCACGTGATGAAGATTTCGGGCCAACCGTCTAGATCGAGATCCGCGGCATCGCAGCTCCACGCCCAGTTTCCCGTTTCCACGCCCTGCTGTGCGCCAACATCTTCGAAGCGTCCGCCGCCGAGGTTGCGGTAGAGCGAGTTGCCTTTGGTGTGACGCCGCCAAACTTCGCCGAGACCCGGGTAGCGGCTTTGAAAGGCGGGGGTGCGGGTGACGCGTTGTCCCGCGGGGGTCCACATGTTGCCGACGTACAGATCGGGCCGTCCGTCGCCGGCTAGGTCGAACCACGCGGCGCTCATGCCTGGGCCGATGTCCTCCACTCCGGCCTCGGCAGCCACGTCACGGAAGCGGCCCTTCTCGTTGCGGTAGAGGTTGTTGCGTCCGAAATCGTTGGCGACATAAAGACCGGGCCAACCCGAACCGTCGTAGTCGCACCAGGCCGGCGCAAAGCTGTAGCGGTTGTTGTTCTGATTCAGACCAACCGCTGCGGTTACCTCTTCGAGGTAGCCCGTGCCGTCGGCGTTGACGCGATTCCGGAACAGGAAGTTGGGCGGGCCGTTCTGCGCGTCGAAGTACGGCACCGGGTAGAGAAACTGTGCTTCGCTCCGGAAGAAGCTGTACGCGCAGCAATAGATGTCGAGCTTGCCGTCGTGGTCATAGTCGGCCGCGGCCATGCCCGTGAAGGCGCCTTGCGCGGCGCGGGCAAAGCGGAACGCTTCAGGAGTATGGGTGAAGCGGCCACGCCCGTCGTTCAGAAACAGCACGGGGCCGGAGCTGCGAAGCACGACGAGGTCCTGACGGCCGAGGTTGCGGAGATCAAGGAAGAGGGCGCAGGCGGAGTCGTCCAGCAGGTCGACGCCGGCCGACGCGGAAATGTCTTCGAGCTTTCCGGCCCGCCAACGAAACAGCCGGTTGGGCAAACCTGACGGCTGACACACGTAGATCTCATCCACGCCATCGCCGTCGATGTCTCCGACGGCGATGCCGTTGTTGCCGTAGATGTCAATGCCCGTGCCGGCTTCGAGCCGCGCCATCCAATAGGGCACACCTCGCGCGAGTTGTTCATTGTCGAGCACCGTGCCGGTTACTTCGGCAAACATCGTGGCCGACGAAGAGGAGGGTGCCAACGGCGCGGCAACCGCGGTTTCCGCCGGCGCGGCAGGATCGGCTAACTTGCTCTGAAACGCCAAGTGAGCGGGCGGCCGCCGGTAGCTGACCGCAAATGGCGGTGCGGCGAAGGCCGGTGGGCTGGCCAGCGCAGTTGCGCCTGCGGCCAGGAAGGCGCGGCGCTTCACGGTTGCTGCTCCCCGCGCAACTGCCTGTATCGCCCAAGGTGGCTGGCGGCGCGTGCTGCGTCGCCGCGACGCGTGTAGAGCCGCGACAGCCGGAAGTGCGCATCGGGCAAGTCCGGTTCGCGCTCGACAGCGCGCTCCAGCCACGCGATCGCCTCCTGGGGTTGCGCCTCGGTGTAGAAACGGGCGAGTTCGAGGCAGGGCCGGGCGTCGAGCTGGTCGAGCTGCGCCGCCTGCTTCCACAGCGCTACGGCCTCCGAGGGTGCGGCCGGCAGTCCGAGAGAAATAACTTGTGCCAAGTAGAAGCGCGGCTCGCCGAGCGCACGGTAGGCCGCAATGAACTTTCGCA
The DNA here is from genome assembly GCA_016871055.1 of Acidobacteriota bacterium. Lineage (GTDB taxonomy): Bacteria > Acidobacteriota > Terriglobia > Bryobacterales > Bryobacteraceae. Next base: position 7,871 of record VFZW01000217.1, on the reverse strand, counting down.
ACGCCGCCTCGTAGGGTTTGCGCCGTGCCGCTGACAATGCGGACGCTGTTTCCCCCAGCAACCCGATCCACCTGGTATCGCGGGGAGAGCGGCGCACGAGTTCCAGAATGGCGCCGGCCGCCGCATCGTACTTGCCCACCAGAAATCGGGTGATGGCTGCTCCGGCCAGCAGCGCCTCGCTTTCAGGGTGTTTGGCCGCGCCCTCGTCAAAGGCAGCGGCAGCGGCAGCGGCGTGCCCATCGCGCAGCAGCGTGCGGGCGGCTTGGAAAGACTGCCGGTGCGCGGCGGGAGCCGACGGCAGCGGAGCAAAGCGATCAATGGATTCGACCAGGCGCGTAGCGGCCGCTTCGGCCTTGCCTGAGATATGCGATGAAGAGTCGATTGGACCGGCCCCGCTCTTGCGAAACGCCGGGCGGTCATCAAACGCCGGAGGTGCGTCGATCTGCGCAAACGCGGCGATCGCGGCGGCCAAGCCTGTCAGCACTCTCATGGCCTTACGCCAGATCCGCAATCCTGCGGCCCTGCATGGCGCCGGTCTTCACGCCCAGCAAATCCGCCGCCGTGGCCGCCACATCCACGTGGGCGACCGGCCGGTCTGTTTCGCCCCGACCTATGCCGCGACCCAGCGCCAACAGCCACATGTTGCGGCACGACGAATCTCCGCTGCGATGATTGAGAAACCCGTTGGCGGTGTTGACGTCGCCGTCGCGGCCGAGTTCAGGAAGAACCAGGAGTGTCGTCTTGCCGCGGTAGTGGGGATTCTCCTCGATCTCGTCCGCGAGCATGCCGGTGAGGCGGTCCGTCCGGGTGATGGCCTGGAGATAGAGCGAGTAGGAACCCCAGTGGGCCACGTCCATATCCCAGAAATTCACCAGTATCAGGCGCGGCGCGAATTCGCGCATCACCTCACGGGTGATGAAGAATGTCAACTCATCGCCGGAACTGGGCGCCTCGGGCCCGTGAATGTATTCGACAAGGCTGCGCGTAAGCGTATCCCGCACGGTCTTGTCCAGTTCGCGCCCGGCCTTGAAAATGGTCCAGCCCAGGCCCTCGTAGCCCTCATTCACCATGCCTTCGAGTTGACGCAGGACCAACTCGCGGTCGACGATTCCTTCGCCGCCGCGCTTCTTCACTACGTGATCCACGGCGTCGAGCAGGAGTTGTTTGGGCAGCACGAGGTTGGCGCCGAAGGGCGCTCCGTAGTCGCGCACGTCTGAGCTGGCGCCGAGCAATGAGAAACTCTTGTTCGTACAGATCGCCCAGGCGTCGGTGGGCGGGGCCTTGACAGCTTTGCGGTAGTACTCAAACAGCGTGGGCGAGGCCGGGCGCTCGAAACCGAAGTCATCCACGCGCTGCCAATTGCCCGTGACGATGCTGCCGGTAGAGTTGTAATGAGAAAGCACGCCCGAGTTCGAACACGAGGCGTAGAAACGCCCTGAGGCTTTGAGCGCGGCCAGCCGCGGAATATTGCGCAGTCCTTCGGGGCTGAAGGTTTCGGCGTACCGGACACCGCCTCCGAAGGTGACAATAATCACTTTGTGACGCGGGTCCGGCCCCGCCGCGCCCGGCAGCAGTCCGCGCGAAACGCGGTTGGCAATGGCCAACCCGCTCAGGCGGAGAAACGAACGCTTGGTGAACTGCCACATCGAACGGCTCATTGCTAGCGTACCACTTTGGCCTGGCGGTTGATGAGCCCTGCTGATTCTCGACGGACAGGTCCAGCGGCACCACGGCCTGACGATGCGCGCGCATATGCTCGGACTATCTGATCCGAACTGTAGCTTGACAACAGTTAATCCGTAATCTATAATTAGCCGTTTCCGTGAATGCCTTCGCTCCATAAAGGACCAGGAACTTATGAGAAAAGCCTCCACGCTTGTTGTCTTGCTGGCCGCGCTGTCGGCGCTGCCCGGCCTTCTCGCTCAGGTTGACACCGGCTCGATCCTCGGGGTCATCACGGACGCTTCCGGCGGCGCGGTCGCCGGGGCACGTTTGTCGCTAATCAACGAAGGCACCGGTCTTAAGTTGCAGGCGGAAGCCTCAAGTGAAGGTCGCTATGTCTTTACTCCGCTTCGCCCGGGCACCTACACCGTCGAAGTGGAGTTCGCCGGATTCCAGAAGAGCCGGCGCATGGGCATCGTGGTGAATATCCAGCGGCAAAGCGTGGTGGACTTTGCACTCAGTCCCGGTGAGGTGACCACGACGGTTGACGTGACCGCGGCGCTGCCTGTGTTGCAGACGCAGAGCGGCTCGGTAGGTGAGACCATCACCGCGCGCACGATCCAGAATCTGCCGCTGAGCGGCCGCAACTACAACTTTCTCGCGCGCCTTACGGCAGGCGTGACGCATCCGCAGCCGGAAGGGCGAGGCTTGAACGCCACCGGTTGGTTTGTGGCTAACGGCACGCGCGCGGCCCAGAACAACTTCCTGCTCGACGGCATCGACAACAATTCAAACAACGTCGACTTTCTGAGCGGTGCGGCCTATGTCGTCAAGCCGCCGGTGGATGCGCTCGGCGAGTTCAAGCTGCAGACCAACTCATTTAGCGCGGAGTTCGGCCGGGCGGGCGGCGCGGTGCTCAATGCGTCGCTGAAGTCCGGTACCAACGAATTCCATGGGGTGCTCTGGGAGTTTCTGCGCAACTCGAGCTTCGATGCCAAGGACTTTTTCCAGAACGCGCGCGGGCTGCCCAAGGGCGCATTTCGCCAGAATCAGTTCGGCGCCGCCATCGGCGGGCCGATCATCCGCAACAAGACTTTCTTCTTCGCCGACTTTGAAGGCACGCGCATCCGCCAGGCGATCAATCTGTCCGCTTCTGTTCCTACTGAGTTGCACCGGTCCAGCCGTTACACCAACTATGCCGACCTCATTCCGGCCCAATCGGGAACGCGCACCGACCTCGACGGCCGAAGCTTCCCGTCCGGGACGATTTTCGATCCGGCCACGACAAGGCGATCGTTGAACGGTGCGGGCTTCGTGCGCGATCCGTTCCCGAGCAACGTGCTGCCGGCCGGCCGCCTGAATGCCAATGCGATCAAGATCATGGAGTTGTATCCGGCCCCGACAGCCGCGGGGATCTTCAACAACTTCAACGTCAATCGCAGCAACCGCGATGACACCAACGCCTTCGACGTGCGCATCGATCACAACTTCAGCGAGAAAGATCAGATCTTCGGCCGGTATAGCTTTGCCGATATCACGCGGTTCCGCCCGGGTCCGTTCGAAGGCGTGGCCGACGGAGGCGGCTTCGCCAACGGTGACGAAACCGTGCGGACGCAGGGTGCCGCACTCAGCTACACCCACACGTTCAACCCCACGCTCATCAACGAATACCGCGTTGGCTTCAACCGCGAGCATGCTCTGCGCCTTCAGCCGGGCGGCAACGACACCTCGGACGTACCAGGCAAGTTTGGTATTCCAGGCGTGCAACAGGTGCCGGGCAACGGCGGCCTGCCGCGTTTGAACATCGGAGGTCTTTCGGCGTTGGGCGCCTCGGACTGGATCGTCTCCGAACGGTTCTCCAACACGGTGCAGATGACGAACAACCTCACCAAGATCGCCGGCTCGCACACGTTCAAGGCCGGCTGGGAAGGGCAGTTGATTGACTTTCCATGGACGGCGCCGCCCACTGCGCGCGGAAACTTCGGATTCGGCGGCGCATTCACCTCGATTCCCACCGCGAGTGACGGCTCGACTGGCCGGGCACAGTTTCTGCTGAATGCGACAAATGCGACGGGCGATGGTGGCATCGGCGCCAACAGCCTCTCGGTGTCGAACTTCGGCAGCGTCGCCAACCGGAAATACTACACGGGGCTCTACTTCCAGGACGACTGGAAGGTGAACCGCAAGCTCACGCTAAACGTCGGCTTGCGTTGGGACTTCTTCAGCCTGGTGGGCGAACGCTATGACGCGCAGGCCAACTTTATTCCATCGCAAAGCGGCACGCCGGAGTTCATCATTCCAGCCAGCCGCCGGGACAACCCAGCGTTGTCGGCCACATTCCAGCAGTTGCTCGCCGCCAACGGCATCAAGCTGACGTACTCGGACCAGTATGGATCCGGACTTGGGCGGTCACAAACCAAGAACTTCGCGCCGCGTTTCGGCTTTGCCTATCAGGCCACGGGCAAGACGGTGGTGCGTGGCGGATTCGGAATGTACTATGGTTCGTTTGAAAATCGCGGCGGCTATCCAAATCTTGGCTATAACTACCCCTTCCAATACGCCTTCAGCTTCAGCGCCTTGAACAACTGGAGCCCGATGCTATACCCGGACAACTCGATCGGGACGCTCGACCGTGGGCTCCGAGGCGTAGCGCTCGACCCGACACGGGTGAACGGACGTTTCCTCGATCTGCGCGGCATTCAATTCGACTATCAGACGCCCTACGTGATGGGTTACAACTTCACGATTCAGCGGCAACTGATGAACAACACGTCACTCGAGGTGGGCTATGTGGCCTCGCTGAGCCGGCATCTGGAGTCCTTTGTCGGCTCCAACCACGTCGAACAGCTTTTGCCGGTGACGCAAACGCCACAGAACTTCATCCGGTGGCGCGACTTTGCGCGCGGCTCATCCTACGCCGGCACACTCGGCAATAGTCACTACCATTCGATGCAGACGAAGATCACGCGCCGCTTCGCCAACGGTCTCGACTTCCTGGCCACCTACACGTGGGCCAAGACCCGCACCAACGCGGGCGACTTGCTGAGCGGCGGCAATGTGGGCGGAAGCCGCGCACCGTGGGTGGTGGGCGCGGGCCCGCGCAAGGAGATGGCGCTGGCGGGCTTCCACGTCGGGCACGCCTTCACCTGGAGCGGCACCTACGAAATCCCGATCGGCAAGGGTCGCGCCGTGGGCGCGAACATGAGCCGGCTGGCTGATGTCCTGGTGGGCGGATGGAGTTCGAACTTCATTCTGACGCTCTACGGCGGGCAGCCACAGACCATCGGGTGTCCGGTGGGTACCGGGGCGGGTACAGGATGCTATGCGTTTCTCACGCCGGGACAGAATCGGTACGTGAAGACGGTGGAACAGTGGTACAACCCCGCCGCCTTCAGCCAGCCCCCGATGGTGCAGTCTATCGGGCAAGCTGACCTGACGCCGCTGGGCGGTGACCGTACGCCGGTGATCGGACCGGGCCTGCGCAAACTCGACTTCTCGATCTTCAAAACGTTCCAAGTGAGCGAGCGCAAGCGATTCGAGTTCCGGGCCGAGAGCTTCAACCTCTCGAACACGCCGGCCTTCGCCAACCCGTCGTTCCTCAATTTCCTCGACGCGCGGAACTTCGGGCGGATCACCTCAACCCGCAACAACCCGAACGACGCGCGCAAGATCCAGTTCGCGCTCAAGTTCTACTTCTGATGCGTCGAGCGGCGTCAGGGCTGCTGGGCTGCTGGGCCGCGGCGGTAATCCTTGCCGCCCCAGCCGCGGACTCTCCTCCTGGTTTCGCCACGGAGCGGCAGCGCGGGGCGGCGCTTTTGCGCGGGCGAGAGCTGGTCGCTGCCTTGCCGCATCTGGAAAGAGCGCGGGCGGCGGACGGGGCAAACTACGACAACAACTGGGACTTGGCGCTTACGTACCGGCTGCTCAACCGGCTTGTCGACGCCCGGCGCCTCCTGGAATCCATGCCGCGGGACCGCGGAGAGGTGCGCAATCTGCTCGCGGAAGTGCTGGCGTTGAGCGGCGAAGCGCGGCTCGCCGCGGCGGAATACGAGGAGGCGGCGCACTTGGCGCCGACCGAAAAGCACCTTGCCGATTGGGGCAACCATCTGATGAAACTCGGAGCGTCCGAAGCGGCCCTCCAGGTGTTTGCCAGCGGAGCTGCGCTACACCCACGAGCCATCGCACTCCGCCTCGGCCTCGGCGTGGCCCAATACGCGCTCGGCAATTACGACGACGCGGCGCGCGAACTTTGCGCGGCCGCGGCGCTTGACCCCTCCGATCTGCGCCCGCTCGAGTTTCTCGGCCAGGCGATCGACACGGCGCCGGCCAGAAACGCCGAGGTGTCCGCCCATCTGTCCAACTACGCCGCACGGTATCCGCGCAACGCGCGGGCGCGGCTCTATCATGGCCTCGCGCTCACCGATCCGGCGGCGCGGGAACGCGAATTGCGCGCGGCCGTGGCGCTCGATCCATCGCTGGCCCGCGGTTGGCTGCAGTTGGGAGTCCTGGCTGAACAGCGCGGCGAGACCAATCTGGCGATTGACCGGCTGGTGCGTGCGGCCGCCGCACAACCGGACCTGAAGCCGGCGCACTATCGACTGAGCCGCCTCTACCGCAAGACGGGCCAAGTGGCTTTGGCGGACAAGCACCTGGCGCGGTACGGGGAATTGCGCCGCAAGATTTCGGAGCCGGCGACCCATGCGCGGCCCTAGAGCCGAGGCTATCCTGAAACAGGTGATCTCGATGTACCGCCGGGAGGACCGCTGATGCCGTCTCACCCGTCCGCCGTCGTGCAACGCATGCTGGACAGCGGCCTGTTCGAGCGCCTGCCCGCTACCTTCACCACCTACACCCTGGACCGCCTGCGTGGTTGGGACCTGCTTTTCCCGGCTGAGCGCAGCTACTTCGAGCGCCTCCTGGCGATGTTCGAACGCTCCGACAGCAGTCTGGTGGATCAGCTTTTCGCACCATTGGCCGCGGTGGAATCGAAAATGGGCGTCGACGCGCGCGCTTGGCGCAAGCAGGAGTTTTCGCTCGCGCAAGTGGACTTTCTGCAACGGTCCCCACACTACGCTGAGTGGCGCTCCTGCGTTGCCGACATTTTCGCGCGCGTGGACCCGCTGCTCGACCAGGAGGTGGCCAGCAGCAACCACACACGCCTGTTGATCGTCAGTTCGCCGTCCGATCTACCGGTTGGTCCGGACCGGATGTGGCTGCGGATTGCCGGTCATGGCCAGCGCGTTCCGCTGGAGTTGCCCGCAGCGGGTTTGGATCCAGCCGAGTATCTTCCCCTGCTTTTAACTGGCGGTGCCGGCGCGCGGTCGCTGCTCGATCGCAATCCGCTGTCGCGCTACGACGCATGGCTCATCGACGCGGGCGAACGGCACCTGAGCCTGCTGAAGAAGCAGCGGTCAGCGGTGGCCATCGGCTATGGCGCGCTGGCCGACTATCGCGCCCGTGTCATGGCCGAAGTGCGCAAAGTCGTGGAGAGCAAGCGCATTCAAGGCCCACAGCAACTGGGTGCCGAATTGCGCCGCATGGCCTCGCTGATGCCTCCCGGAGAACTTGGAGCGGATCCGTTGGTAGCGGATTTCGTACGCAACATTCTGCTCGCCGGCAATGGCACTCTGCTCATCAACAATACGTTCACCGAGTGGGCCGCTGTGCAGGCGCTGCGCCGCGCCAGGCCGACATTGTCGGTGGTCTCCTTCGGCATTCGCAACAAGGTAAAGCCGTTCTCCAGCCTTTTGATCTACGAAGACCAGGAGCGTGCCAGCGCCATTCCAACCCAGGTGGACACGCTGGGAACCTACGTGGACCTGGAAATCTTCTACCAATACGTCCTGCAGGAGTGCGGCAAGCACGCCGAATACCGCGGCACGACGCTGGCGCTCTTCGTCGCCGAGGGAATGGACGAATTGCTGATGGTGGCGCCGCCCTCGTTCCGGCTGCCTTCGCCGCGGCCGACGCTGGTGGCACTGCATGAGGCGGCGGGCGAATGGCTCGGATGGAGCGCCTAGTGTCCTGTCTCATATAACTATGTACATATAGGCAGAGTTGCCTCATACGGGGTCATGTTCACCCCAGCAGCTCCCTTGGCGGTAGAAGCGAGCCAACGGGAGCAACTCGAAGCCTTGCTCCGGAACGGAAGCTCCCCCCAGCGTGTGGCGCTACGCTGCCGGATTCTCCTGTTGGCGGCGAAAGGCGTC
>VFZW01000216.1 GCA_016871055.1 Acidobacteriota bacterium | reverse complement strand
GATTCTCTCGACCACGGGCATGTCCGCCCCCCCCCCGGCGCCGTTTGGAGGTCGGGTTGGTATTGGATTTCCGGGCACACTTCGAGTTCGTCGATGGCTTGGAGTTGTTGGTTTGACGGCTTCGAGCGCCGTTTTTTGTCTCCGTAGGCCATGTTGTGTCACCGCCGGTGGGGCGTTTTGACGTCGATGGCGGGTTCGGGCAGTTCGGGAGGTAATTCCCAGCGGCTTGCCGGGTTGTTTATGACGCCTTGTTCGAGTATTTTGTCCTTCATTGCGGCGTATTCCTGGGACTCTTCCGTCGATACGGTGAAGGCTCGTAAGTCCTTGAGCTGTTTGAGGACCCGGGCGGCGTTGTAGGTGCAGCGGGCGGCCTGCTTTTCGAGATTCTGGACGTGCTGGGTCTCGGTGATAGTACGGATGAAGGCCTGGTCCCAGTCGAGGGTGTCCTGGCTCTGGAGGCGGAAGCCGGTAGAGCGGTTGATGGCCTCGTCGTTGGCGGCGTTGAGGAAGCGGTCTGCGCGCCAGGTCCAGTCGACGTACTGGTTAACAAGGTTCATTTCCAGCATGTTGCGGGGATTGAGCTGGTCGACGGCGGCCTGCCAGATGGCCGCGTACAGGTCCTGGTCCTCGAAGGGGAGGGTGGAGATGCGGGCGGCGTAGGCGCCGTGGGTGATGTTGGCCTTGGCGCATTTCTCTTTGCCTTGTTCGGTCTTGGGGCCTTTGGACTTGGCGCCGTTGACGCGGGCTTGCTCGGAACGTGACAGTTTCATGGGTAACTCCTTGTGAAATGGAAAAAGGCCCTGCCGGCGACTGTGCCGAAGGGCCTTTTCCTACTTCAATAGTAGCATGCTGTTTCCAAGCTTTTTAGCACACTGTTTTTGCAAGTTGTTGCAATTAAATGAAATATAAATTTTGAATTCTTGTGAACGGGATTTCGGAGAGAGGCGGTTTTTGGGGCGGCGGCTGGAAGGTGTTGATTTGGTGTGGGTTACGGGCGGGGCGGGGCGTTTTCGGCGAAGTGGAGGAGGATTTGGCCGTTGGGGAGGTAGGCGATCTTGTAAATGTAGCAGGGTGCTTCGATCCTTTCGTTGCCGCAGTTGTTGTAAACGGCGCCGGTGACGACGTGTGCGGCGTGCTGATTGCGAATTTGGTTTTCGAGTTGGCGCCACTGGCCGCGATTGAGTGCTCGATTCTGTGCGATGGCGTTGCTGGTCAAGAAGGTGTCTTTGGAATTGGGGAGATCGGCGACTGGGGTGAGGTGGCCGCGGTCGAAGCCGGTGTTGGTGAAGGCTGCGCTCGGTAGGGAGTTCAACTCGTGGTCTTTGCGCCAGTGTTTTCTTTCGGCTGGAGGATTCGACGGGGCGGGAGTATGGGATGTCCAGAGGGCGCGCTGGTTTTGGGAGTCGTAGCAGACCGTGAAGGCGTCGCGTTCGGCGAGAGTGGCGGGGCAGGTGGTGAGGAAGGTGAGGAGGAGAAGTGTTGACACACTTGATATATCGGTTGTTTGAAACAGAACATTAGTTTTAGTGGGTTAGGAAAAATCTGAGTGGGACGGGAGGATAATTGGCGGGAGGGGTGGGGCGGGTTTGACGGCGCGGGGGGTGGGAGGTTCAGAGGGCACGCTGGTTTTGGGTGTCGTAGCAGACCGTGAAGGAGTCGCGTTCGGCTAGAGTGGCGGGGCAGGTGGTGAGGATGGTGAGAAGGAGAAGTGTTGACACACTCGATATATCGGATGTTTGAAACAGAACATTAGTTTTAGTGGGTTAGGAAAAATCTGAGGAGAGATTGGAGCGAGTTTGACGGGGCGAGCGGGGCTTCGCGACTACTGATTCACGCCGCTACACAAGAACCCGCCGTCAACCGCCAGACATTGTCCAGTGATATAGCTGGCGGCGGGGGAAGCCAGCAGCAGCGCGGCGGGGATCAACTCTTCGCGCTGGCCGAAGCGCTTCATCGGCGTGCGCAGGAGGAACTCCTTGCCGCGTTCGGTGCCGTCGAGCAGGGCCGCGTTCAATTCCGTGCGGAACACGCCCGGAGCGATCGCGTTGACGTTGATGCCTTCCTTCGCCCATTCGACCGCGAGCTGCCGCGTGAGTTGCAACACGGCCGCTTTCGAAGTGCCGTACGCGGTGACTTCCAGCAGTCCGACGTAGGAACTCAGCGACGCGATGTTAATGACGCGGCCCGCACCCGACGCCTTGAGCGGTTCGTAGAACGACTGACAGGCACGCAGCGAGCCGGTGACGTTGATGTTCATCAACCGGTTCCAATCGGCCTCGGTGACGTCCTTGGTCGGCTTGCGGAAGGTGATGCCAGCGGCGTTCAGGAGAATGTCGACGCGGCCGAGTCCCGCCACGACGGCGTCGCGGAACGCGTCGACTGATTCGCGGCTCTGCACGTCGCAGGTCTTGCGCACGGTCTTGCGTCCGAGCGCCGCAATCTTATCGCACACGGCGCCGAGTTCGTTATCGCGGCGTCCGGTCGGAACGACGTCCGCGCCGGCCTCCGCCAAACCGTGGGCCAACATCGCGCCGATGCCCGATGTCCCGCCCATCACTACCGCGACTTTGCCGCTGAGATCGAAAAAGTTTTTCACCATAGGATTGAAGTTCGCAGTATAACGTAGGATTGAACCATGCTGGTACGAATCTCGTTCTTGCTGATCGCCGCCGCACAGGCCGCCGAGTTGAAGGTGGCCGCGGTACAGATGCGGTCGTCGTTTGATGTGAAGGCGAACGCGGCGAAAATCGTTGCTTCGCTGGAAAAGCTCGCCGATCAAGGCGTCAATGTCGCGGTCTTTCCCGAGTGTGCGTTGACGGGCTACTCGACCGCGAAGACATTCGCCGTCGATGACGAGGCGGTCAAAACCGCCGAGGGCCTGATTGCGCGGACTTGCGCGCGAAGGAAGATCGCGGCCGTCGTCGGCACAGTCCATGCGGCGAAGGGCAAGGTCTACAACGCCGCCGTCGTATTCGATTCGAAGGGCAACGAAGTTGAACGCTTTGGCAAGTTGCAATTGGCCGGCGAGCCGTGGGCGACGCCGGGCAATCACATGGCGCTGTTCGATCTCGAGGGCGTGCCGTCAACGTTGATCATTTGCCACGACGAGCGCTACCCCGAGTTTGTGCGGCTGTCGGCGATGGCCGGCGCGCGTGTCGTCTATTACATCAGCCACGAGTCGGGCATGAAGAACGAACACAAGCTGCCGGGGTATCGCGCGCAGATGATGGCGCGCGCGGTCGAAAACGGAATGTACGCGGTGGCGTCGAACGCGCCGGGACACATCGAAGACAACGGCGGCTCACACGGCCAGAGCCGCATCATCAAGGACGACGGGAACATCTTGAAGGAAGCGTCGATTTACGGTGAAGACGTGTTGATCGAAACGCTGACGATCAAGCCCGGCAAACTGACGCGACCGCTCGAAGGCGTGACGGGCGCTTGGTGGCGGCAAGGCTTGGATCAGTTGTTGCGCGAGAAGGGCAAGCGGCTGGGCGATCAATGAGGTGGAGCCAACTGCACATTCCGACGCTGCGCGATACACCGGCCGGCGTCGAAGCGGTGCATGATCAACTGCTGTTGCGCGCGGGTTACGTGCGGCCTTCGGGGCAGTTGTTCCTCGCGGCGCGCTCCTTGCGGAAGATCGCCGCGATCGTTCGCGAAGAGATGAATGCGATCGGCGCGCAGGAGATACGGCTGTTGGATGGGCAAAACGCCGGTGCGTTGGCGCGCGGCGAGATCCGGTCGTACAAACAACTGCCGCAGATCTGGTATCAGCTTCGGGAACAATGGCAGGCAGACAGCTACACGCTCGCTCTGAACGACGCCAGCGACAAGCTGCTCCGCGAGGCGTATCGCCGCATTCTCACTCGCTGCGGTTTGCCGTTTCTCGAAGGGCCGCATGGGTATTTCGTCGTTGCCGCCGGGGGCGACCAACTCGCCGCCACCAGCAAATCCGGCTATGCCGCGCGCCGCGACTTGGCGGTGGCGAGACCGCCGGCGATCGCCGATCCCGAAGGCGATCTGGAGCCCTCGAGTTTTTATACGCCCGGGCAGAAGACGATCGCCGATGTATCGGCCTTTACAGGGCTGCCGTTTACTTCGCAGATGAAGTCGCTGGTGATGGTCGCCGACGGGAAGCCCTATTTGTTGCTGATGCGCGGCGATCACTCGTTGAGCGTTCCGAAGTTTCAGGCCTTCGTCGCGGCCAAGGCGGTGCGGCCGGCGCATTCAGCCGAGATTGAAGAGTGGTTCGGCGCGGCGCCGGGATCGCTCGGGCCGCTCGGCGTAACGAAAATGCCGGTGATTGCCGACGACGCGCTGCGGGGCCGCCGGAACATGATCTGTGGCGCGAATCGCGACGACTATCACATGCATAACGTCACTCCCGGCGAAGACTTCAATCCGCAATGGGGCGATTTGCGGCTGGCGTGCGAAGGCGATACGGACGTGGAGACCGGCGAGCCGCTGGAGTTCGTCAAGACGATCGAAGTCGGGCGGGCCTCGAAAACAGCGGGCGAGCTGCGCGTCTTGGATGAAACCGGCAAGGAAACGCCGGTGGTTGTGGGCTGTTACAGCCTTCATGTCGAGCGGATACTCCACGCGGCTGCCGAGCTGTTCCACGACGCCAACGGCCTGTGCCTGCCGCGCGCAATCGCGCCGTTCGATGTCGTCATCACGCCGGTAAACATGAGCGATGCGGCTCAGCGTATGCACGAAGAGTGCAAGGCGGCGGGCATCGACACGCTGTTCGACGATCGCGATGAACGTCCAGGCGTTAAGTTCAAAGACGCCGATTTGATCGGCGTGCCGTGGCGCGTGACGATCGGGAAGAAACTGGCGGAGGGGAAAGTCGAACTCGTCGAGCGGCGCACGCGAGAGACCCGCGACGTCGAGATCGATCGAATTGTGGAAGCATTGCATACATGACGCCCGATTGGAACGCCCTGCGCGCGACCTACCCCGCGCTGCGGAAGTGGACCTACTTCAACACGGCGACTTACGGATTGTTGAGCGAACAAACCACGGCCGCCGTGAATCGCCATTTCGCGCATCGCGACCAGTATGCCTGCGCCGATCACGTGCACTGGTTCGACGATATCGACCGCACGCGGGAGAAAGTCGCGCGGCTGATCGGCGCCACCGCCGCCGATATCGGATTCATGGCGAACGCGGCGACGGCGCTGTCATTGTTCTTGAACGGAATCGACTGGCGCCCGGGCGATCAGGTCGTGACGTTGACCGACGAGTTTCCGAATCAGATCTATCACGCGAGTTTGCTGAAGGATGTTGAGTTGGTGGAGGTCGATGGCGAGCGACTTTACGATGCCGTGAATGCGCGGACACGCGCTGTGCTGATGAGCCAGGTGAACTACTCCACCGGGTATCGCCCGCCAATCGAACAGATCGGCCCTTGGCTGAGCGAGCGCGGCGTACCGTTGTATCTGGACGCGACGCAGGCGCTGGGCGCATTAACGCTCGATGTGGCCAAGGCGCAGCCCGCGATGGTCTCGGTGCACGGCTACAAGTGGCTCCTTTCGCCGAACGGCGCGGCGTTTTTTTACGTCAGCCCGGAGTTACGCGAGCGCCTCGAACCGCGCGTGTACGGATGGCGCAGTCATGAAGACTGGAGGAACGTCGACCGTTTGCATCACGGTGCGCCGGTGTTGATCGGCGCGGCGGAGCGATATGAGGGCGGCATGCCGGCGTTTCCGAACTTGTACGCGATGGACGAAGCCGTGGAGCGGTTTCTGGACATTGGACCGGCCGTGATTGAGAAGCGCGTGCTGGAGTTATCGGCGTTACTGCAATCGAAGTTGGAAGCGTTGGGCGGCGTGCGAATTCTGCATCGCGACTCGCCGATCACGGCGGCGGTGTTTGAAAAACATGCGGCGGGCGAACTCGCGGCGGCGTTGCATAAACATCGCATCGTCACCGCGGCGCGGCACAGCGCGCTGCGCATTTCGGTGCAGTTCTACAACAACGAAGCGGACGTGGAGCGGTTAATCCACCACTGCCGGATGCCAGCGGATGGATGACACATCCATCGCCTCAAAAATCTGCCGCAGATGATGCTGCATGTGCCGCACGTAGTCTTCGATCAGAAATGCAAGCGTAACCGGAGCGCCGCCGCCTATCGAAATCGGAACGTCCAGTTTTGAAACCGGCGTGATCGAAACAATGCGCGCAATCGCGAAGTTCAGCGATTCCCACAAGCCGATGAACAACTGCGATGGGCCCGCTCCACACTGTTGCACGTCCACCATCGCGTTCTGATCGTAGCCGGGAAACTCCACCGAATCCTGCGCGAGCGCGCGCACGATTCGCTGGTGATTGTTGATGGCCGAGTCGATCAGGTGCCCGAGGACTTGCAGCCTCGTCCATTTGCCGTCGCCGCGCGCCTGCGTCCAGTCGGCGTTACCCATCTCGCAAAAGGTGTTCGACGCCGAAGCGATCAGAAAGCGGAAGTCGTGCGCGAAGCCAGCGGGGTCCATGTCCTCTTACGATAGCGGTTCGCCGAGCAGGAATCCAACCGCATGCTGCGAGGCTCGCCGGTAAATCGGCTCCAGCGCGTCGATTAGCGGACGCTGGCCCTGCCAGAACGGGAAGGAACCAAGCCGCCGCGGCAATGCGGCCGAGGCGGGCGGCGGAGTCACATCGCCCATGACCTCTTCGGGCAACCGCACCGCACCCTTCCAATACACGTCGGGGTCGGGAGGCAGCAGTTGTTTCGGCTCTTCGATTTTCTCATCAACCGCCGATTCGCCTTCCGCGTGCGCGGCGAACGGCAGTTGCTTCTCGATCATCGCCAGCAGTTTTTCGCGCCGCAGACCACGCAGCGCAAACAGCAGGAATGGATCGCGGTCGAACTCTTCGCCCAACAGCAAGTAGACGGCCGCCGTGTGTTTGCAGGGGTTGGCGTTATCGGGACACGAACACTTCGACTGCAAGTCGCCCTCGGCGCCGGGATACAACGACAGCCCTTCTTCTTCGAAGATCTCTTCGATGTCATCTGGCATTTCGCCGGCCAGCAGCCGCGCCGAAAACACGGCCTGTTTGGCCAGTCGCGCGGCCACGCGTGACCAATCGGTCTCCGGCAACGTCTGCATCTTCACTTCGATGTCGTAAGGCTTCGGCCGCGAACCTTGCACGCGCGCGGTGACCTGCCCTTCATCGATCTGAATCGCGAGCACATGGCCCTTCTTCGCGTAGTCGCGTCCGCGATTCAGCCGCGACCCCATCTCGAAACCTTCGAGAACTTCGATCCACCGCTTCGCCCACCAGTTCTCGCCGAACTTGCCGCCCTTGGCCTGCGCCTTGATGCCGGCTGTCCGCGGAGCCTGCTGGCGGTTGTTGTTATTGCGGCCGTTCTGGCGGGCATTCGTGTTTCGGCCGCCATAACGCGAGCGAGGCCCCGTTCGCCGGACAGGCCCAGCGTTGCGGTTGTTGCCGTTCGATTGCGATTCGCCGTTCGCCGGCTGCGCCCCAGCGTTGTCGCTTTGCTGCGGCTTGGAGGGCCGGTAGTACTTCTTGCGCGGGAATCCGCGGCCTTTCTGGCCGCCGCGTCCACCACCTTCGTTCATCAGGACTCCTCCATCGCTTCGCTGGTGAGTGCGAAGACGCTCTTGAGCTCTTCGTTGGAGAGCTCGGTAATCCACTGTTCACCGGTGCCGATGACTTCCTGCACGATGCCCTTCTTGCGCTCGATCATCTCGTCGACGCGCTCTTCCAGAGTACCCACGCAAATGAACTTGTGCACCTGCACGTTGCTCTTCTGGCCGATGCGGAACGCGCGATCGGTGGCTTGGTCTTCCACCGCCGGGTTCCACCAGCGGTCGTAGTGGAAGACGTGGCTGGCGCGCGTCAGGTTCAATCCGGTTCCGCCGGCTTTGAGCGACAGAATGAAAATGCGCGGCCCGTTCGGCGAGTTTTGGAACCGGTCGACCATCGCCTCGCGCTGCTTCTGCGGCGTGCCTCCGTGCAGGAAGAGGACCTCTTCGCCGTAGGTTTCCAGCAGGTGATGTTGCAGGATCTTGCCCATTTCTCTGAACTGGCTGAAGACCAGCGCGCGATCGCCCGACACCACCACTTCCTCCAGCATTTCCGTTAGCCGCGCCAACTTTCCGCTTCTGCCGCGCGCGGGAGAGCCATCGCCCAAAAAGTGCGCGGGATGATTGCAGACCTGTTTGAGCTTGGAAAGCGTCGCGAGAATGACGCCGCGCCGGCCAATGCCCTCCGCGGTTTCGATCAGTTTGTAGGCGTCCTTGGTCACCTGTTCGTACAGCGCCATCTGTTCGGCCGTGAGAGAGCAGAAGACCTTCGCTTCCATCTTTTCGGGAAGATCGGCAATGATCGAAGTATCGGTCTTCAAGCGCCGCAGCAAGAACGGCGCGGTGAGACGCCGCAGACTGCCAGCAACAGCGGTGTCGCGGCCGGTTTGAATGGGAAGGAAAAAGTTCTTGCGGAACTGATCCCGGGTGCCGAGGAATCCGGAGTTCAAGAACTCCATCACGGACCACAACTCGCCGACATTATTTTCAACCGGCGTTCCGGTTAGAGCGATGCGATAGTCGCCTTCGACCGCCCGCGCGGCGCGCGCCTGGCGCGTGTCCGGGTTCTTGATGTTCTGCGCTTCGTCGAGGATGATGCCCGCCCACTGCACTTGTTTCAGCGAATCGAGATCGCGCTGCAACAAGCCGTAACTGGTGATCACAAGCGCGTTCTTGTACGCCGCTTTCGTGAACTCGTCACCCTTGGCGCGGTTGATGCCGTGATGCAGCAACACTTTTAGCTTCGGTGTGAAGCGCTGCGCTTCTTTTTGCCAGTTGCCAACCACCGACGTCGGGCAGATCAACAGCGCTGGGCGATTGACGCCTTCGTCGCGATCGAGCTGGAACAGCGCCAGCGCCTGGATCGTTTTTCCGAGACCCATGTCGTCGGCGAGGCACGAACCGAGACCCCATTTGCGGAGGAACTTGAGCCACGAGTAGCCCCGCACCTGATACGGACGCAGCGTGCCCTTGAAGTCCTTCGGCGGCGGCAGGTCTTCAAGCACCGTGCGGCCTTCCAACTGATCGAGCAGCCCCTTCACCCAGCTGGTCGCGATGACGCCTTCAATCGCCAGCGCGGCGTTGGTGTGATAGTTGCCGAGCGCCATCTGAATGACTTCGCGCACCGTGGCCGAGCCGGTGACATTGCGCCGCCAGAAATCGAGCGAGATCGAAATTTCTTGCGGCGTGACGTGCGCCCACTGGCCATGCACCTTCACCAGCGGCGACCGCAGCCGTTCGATCTCCAGCAGTTCATCACGCGTGACAAGCTGATCCCCGATGGCGATTTTCCAGTCGAAGCCCAGTACGAAGTTAAGCGACAGCCCGCCCTTTGGCGGCTCGTCGTCGCTATGGACAACCGCGCGTGCGCTGAGGTGCGCGCGAGTGCCGTCCTTCGACCACCAAGACGGAAGCTGTACGGCGAAGCCGCCTTGTTCGAGCGACACCGAACGCTGCGTGAGGAAATCGTAAGCGCCGTGTGTATCGAGATCGAAGCCGGTCGGGATCGACGCGCGCAGACTGGACTCTATGCGCGGGACGATCGATGTCGCTTGTGTCAGAGAGGTCAGCAAAAACTCAAGCGTTGGCTGGCGCGAAACGCCCGGCAGTTTTTCGCCCGAGCCGATTTGTTCGGCGCGCAAGAAGTTTTCGGGGTTATCGACGCTCTGCACCAGATATCGAACCGACCACGCGGCGCCATCTTCGGGCGGTTCTTCCAGACGGAAGCAGAGGCGGAAGGGAGCGTCGGCGGTGAGCGCGACCGGCCGCCGCCACTGCCGCACCTGTTTGGCGATGCGCTCGAGTTGATCGGGATATCCCTGCACCAGTCCGTCTTGCGTGGCGAGCGCGTGGAGCCAGCGATCATGCGGGCTTTTGCCGCGCGGCGGGTTCTGGCCGGCGAAAGACCCGCGAACCAGATCGTCGACCATCCACGCGATGAACGCGTCGAGGACGATGCGCGAGGGCGTGGTTGGCGCGGTGTTTTCGTCGAAGCTGATCGCGCGCGCCGAAGACGGCATCGCCGCGGCGAGCGCCGCGAGGCGGTGGCCTTCCAGGCCGGGGTAAACGGGCGTCCATTGCGCCGCGAATCCCTCTTCGACGGCGTCGAGGTCCGGGAGAAACTGCTGCCGCGCGACCATGCCGCCGGCGAAGCGGAGCGCGTGAATCCAGAACGTTACGTCCGGTCCAACCATGAGGCCGGGGCGGACTAGGCGCTGGCCGAACGTGGCGGCCAAAAAGTCGACAGTCTCCTTTGGCCCCAATTGCATGCTTGCAATGGACCATGGCGCAATAGTAAGCGCTTCATACTCTGGATGCTCGGCGATCAACGCGCTAGAAGCCAGCGGCGCATCTGGCGCACTGGGCGCCCAGAGAACGGCTCGCTGCATCTTGAGCTTTGCTAACTCTCCGCAATAAGGAAGAGAGTTAAGAACTTCGCGTAGCAGGGCTGGGGGAGCTCCGTATGGGTAATCGGGAGGCCCGCCGCGTTGCGGCTTTCCTTGTTTGGCCGCCCCGTTGTCCTGCCTATGATCCGCCGATGCCTCCAGCCAGATGGTGAAGAAGCCGTCGTGAACGCCGGCGTGAAGGATCAGCATTGAAAAGAACTGTCCTCTCATTCATACCACGAATCGTGGCCCCTCACGGAACGCTTTGCGCTTATGATGGACGAACACCATTTATGCAAACACAAACTCCACCACCACAAGCGATCCTCTTCGATATGGTCTGGGGGCATTTTCGCGGGCGACTGCTGGAGACCTTCGCGACCCTGGGCGTGCCCGATGCGATCGCGACGGGACGGGACCCCGGCGTGAACGAACGATTTCTTCGCGCCTGCGCCTCGATGGGTTTACTCAACCGCGATGGCTCCAGTTACACGCTCACCGAGCTCGGCAACACGTTGCGCGCCGATGTCCCTGGTTCGATGCGTCCAATGGCCCTCTGCTTCCTGGCGCCTTCGAGCGGGATGTATCGCGCGTGGGAGAACCTGGCCTATTCGGCGAAGACGGAAGGCGACGCGTTCGTTCACACAATGGGCGAACACATCTGGGACTACTACACAAAAACCAACCCCGAAGAAGGCCACCAATTCAATCTACTCATGTCGGGGCTTAGCGCCGGGGTTCTGGGAGCGGTTGTCGAATTCTACGCGCTGCCCGAAACCGGAGTTGTCGTCGATGTGGGCGGCGGCGTTGGCGCGATGCTCTGCGCATTCTTGAAAAAGCAACCCGGGCTACGGGGCATCGTGATGGACATGGAGCACACCCGAGCCGCCGCCGAGGAGTACATCGCGAACCAAGGCTTGCAAGACCGCTGCACGTTTCAACCGGGAAATTTCTTCGAGTCGGTTCCGGCCGGCGGAGACCTGTATACGATGAAATGGATCCTGCACGACTGGAACGACGCGCAGGCGGCGGCGATCCTGCGCACCGTCCACGCAGCGATGCCCGCGCACGCGAAACTCGCATTGTTCGAGGCCGTGGTGCCCGAGGACGATTCGATCGCGAATTCGGCGCGCATGATGGATATGAACATGATGGTCGTCTGCGGCGGTAAGGAGCGGACTGAAGAAGATTGGCGGGCATTGCTGGATGCGAATGGCTTCCGGCTCGATCGAATTATTCCGACGCCAACGCCCAATTTCGTGATCGAGGCTTCCAAGAAGTAGACTAGTCTCCTGTCTTGGATAATTCTTTACAACGGCGCACCTTGTCGAGGATAACGTCTGCGGAGGCCTTCCATGTGAAGGGGGTCGGGGCTCCGTTCCAACCGGCCAGCCAGT